>CAZFUM010000022.1:0-22567 GCA_964521965.1 uncultured bacterium
TCAGGGCTACCCGGCAAGTATCTGCGCGTCGGTGAATGAGCAAGTGGTGCATGGTATCCCGGGTGATCGGGTCTTGAACGAAGGCGACATTATCGGCATTGATGTGGGTGCTACCTTAAATGGTTGGGTGGGCGACGCAGCTCGCACTTTTGCCGTGGGCAAGATCAGTGAGCAAGCCAAGCGCCTTTTGCAGGTGACCCGCGAAGGGCTTGATTTAGGCATCGCCCAGGCCCGTCATGGCAATCGCCTGCAAGACATTGGCCATGCAGTTCAGGTCTATGTTGAGAAGAACGGATTTAGCGTGGTGCGCGATTTCGTGGGGCACGGTATCGGCCGCGAATTGCACGAAGCACCTCAAATACCCAACTACGGCAAAGCCGGTGTTGGCATCGAAATCAAGAAGGGCATGTGCTTTGCCATCGAACCCATGGTAAACGCGGGCGGATGGCCAGTACGAGTGCTTAAGGATGGATGGACCGTGATCAGTAAGGATGGGTCGTTGTCGGCCCACTTCGAAGACACGGTTTCGGTGACGGATGAGGATCCTGAGATTCTCACCCGCCTCTAAGGGAAAAATGGCCAAAGAAGAGAGTATCCAGGTCGAAGGCAAGATTGTTGAGCCTCTGCCAAACGCCATGTTCAAGGTGGAGCTCGAAAATGGGCACAGGGTTCTGGCCCATGTGTCAGGCAAGATGCGCATGCACTTCATTCGCATTTTGCCCGGCGACAAGGTGACGGTTGAGCTTTCGCCTTATGACCTGACACGCGGCAGGATTACCTACCGCTTTAAGTGAGAGAGGTACGACCATGAAAGTTAGAGCGTCGATTCGAAAAATCTGTGAGAAATGCAAGATTGTCCGTCGCAAGGGAGTCAACCGCGTGATCTGCGAGAACCCCAAGCACAAGCAAGCCCAGGGCTGAGCCCGGGCTGACCAGGAGGAAACGTGGCTCGCGTCGTTGGTATTGACCTTCCCCGTGAAAAGCGCATTGAAATTGCGCTGACTTATGTCTATGGCATAGGTCCTAGTTTGGCCAAGCGTATTTTGGCTGAAGCAGGCATCAATTTGAACACTCGTTCGAAAGATATCACGGAAGCAGAGGCCTACAATATTCAGACCCTCATCAACAAGGGGCTGAAGGATGGCACTCAGATTCGCGCTGAAGGCGATCTTCGCCGCGAAATCGCGCAAAACATCAAGCGCTTGGTCGACATTGGCACCTACCGTGGCTCGCGCCACCGCAAAGGACTGCCTGTGCGCGGCCAGCGCACCCGCACTAATTCGCGCACCCGCAAGGGGCCGCGCCGTACCGTGGCTAACAAGAAGTTAGAAGCCAAGTAATACCCAAGGAGGAAGACTGTGACCAAGGCTGGTAAGCCCAAAAAAAAGGATAAGAAGGTACCCCGCGACGGCGTGGTGCACATTCAAGCGTCCTTCAATAACACCATCGTGACCATCACTGACAAAGCGGGCAATGTTGTGTCGTGGTCGTCGGCCGGCGGGCAGGGTTTTAAAGGTTCGCGCAAAAGTACGCCTTTTGCGGCTGGCGTGGCTGCTGATGCTGCTGCCAAGAAGGCGATTGATTTGGGCATGAAAGAGGTTGAGGTCTTCGTGAAGGGCCCAGGTTCGGGCCGCGAAACTGCGATTTCGTCGCTGGCTGCGGCCGGCATGACCATTACTCTCATCCGGGACGTAACCCCCATCCCGCATAACGGCTGTCGTCCCCCTAAACGACGCCGCGTCTAACTAAAAGAGGTAGCATCACATGGCTCGTTACACAGGACCGGTCTGCAAGCTCTGCCGTCGAGAGGGCATCAAGCTCTTTCTCAAAGGCGAGCGCTGCTATTCGTCAAAGTGCGCCATCGAGCGCCGCGGCTACGCCCCAGGCCAGCATGGCCAGCGGCGCACCAAGGTGACCGAGTATGGCGTGCAATTGCGCGAGAAGCAGAAAGTGCGCCGAATCTATGGTGTGCTTGAAAAGCAGTTCCGTCGCACTTTTTACGCGGCTGAGCGTCAGAGGGGCGTGACAGGTGAAAATCTGATGATCTTGCTCGAACGCCGCCTCGATAACTTGGTTTACCGCATGGGCTTTGCAGCTTCACGTGGTTCGGCTCGCCAGTTGGTTTTACATGGGCACATTCAAGTGAATGGCAAGCACATGAACATCCCTTCTGGTCTGCTCAAGGCGGGCGATGCGATCAGCGTGGCTGCCGGCTCCAAAGAAAATGTGCAAGTCCAAGAAAGCATTAAGGCGCAAGAAAAGCGCGGCTTTCCGTCATGGCTCGAGATCGACGCTGAGAAGCTCAGCGGCACCATCAAGATGTTGCCGTCAAAAGATGATATCCAGCTGCCCGTCAAGGAACAGCTGATCGTCGAACTTTACTCGAAGTAAACACCCGGAGGGTTCTGATGAAGTGGAAGGCCCTGGAAAAACCCAAACGTTTAGATTACGAGCGCGAAACGCTCTCGCCTACCTATGGCAAGTTTTTTGCCGAGCCCTTTGAGCGCGGCTATGCCGTGACCATTGGCAACTCGCTGCGCCGAGTTCTGTTGTCGTCGATTCAGGCGCCGGCTGTGACCAGCGTGCGCATCGACGGCGTGCTGCATGAGTTCTCATCCATCACGGGTGTGTCAGAAGACACCACGGATATCATCCTAAACGTCAAGCAGCTTAAGCTGAAAATGGAAGGCGATGGCCCCAAAACGATTCGGCTGAGTGTTAGTGGCGATCGCCAGGTGACCGCGCGTGACATTCAGACTGATGGGACCATTGAGATCGTCAATCCTGATCTGCACATCGCCACCCTGACCGAGCGTGACGCCAAGCTTGAGATGGAGATGGAAGTTGATTCGGGACGCGGCTATGTTGGCGCAGACCGCAATAAGCGTGATGACATGCCAGTGGGTACCATTGCGGTGGATTCGCTCTTTTCGCCTGTTACACGCGTCAAGATTGAGTCTGAGAACACCCGCGTGGGTCAGATGACTGACTATGATCGCTTGGTCATGGAGATCTGGACCGATGGCCGCATCAAGCCCGAAGACGCTTTGGCGCACGCCGCTAAGTTGCTGAAGGACCATCTGCAGATCTTTATCAATTTCGAAGAAGAGCCTGAAGAGGAAAGCGCTCCGGCCGATGATGAGAAGAGCCGCCTGCGTGACCTATTGGGACGCTCGGTGGACGAGCTCGAACTGAGCGTACGTTCATCGAACTGCCTTAAGAATGCCAATATCAAGAGCATCGGTGAGTTGGTCACTAAGTCAGAAGCCGAGATGCTTAAATACCGCAACTTCGGACGTAAGTCCCTCAATGAGATTAAAGAAATTATTTCAGAGATGGGCTTAGAGCTGGGCATGAGTGCTGAAGCGCTGGGCCAGGCTGAGCCCGAGTTTGCTGGCAAGGGTCGCAAGAAGTAAGCTTTCACCTAAGCAAAGGATTTTTTTATGAGACACGCAAATTCAGGACGCAAGCTGGGCCGTTCGATGGCCCATCGTAAGGCGCTGATGCGCAATCTGGCGACCGCGCTCTTTACCCACGGGCGCATTCGTACCACCGAGACCAAGGCCAAAGAACTCTCGCGTGTGGCTGATCAAATGATCACTTTGGCCAAGGACGGCGGCTTGCATGCGCGGCGGCAAGCGTTGGGAATGGTCTTTGACGTTCGTGTCATTAAGCGTCTTTTTTCTGACATTGCGCCCTGGTACACCAAGCGCGAAGGCGGCTACACCCGCGTCTTAAAGCTTGAACCACGGCCTGGCGATAACGCCCCTATGGCTTTTATTGAGCTGGTGGATCGCAAAGAGCTAGGCGAATTTAAGAGTGACATTGCGCCTAAAAAACCGTTCAAGAATAAGGGCAAGAAAAAAGAAACTGCGCCAGCCAGTGAAGCTAAGAAAGTGACCAAGCCCAAGGCTGTTAAGGCACCTAAAGCCCCTAAGGCTCCCAAGAACGATAAAAAATAAGTTTTCAGACTAACGCTATCTAAAAAAGGCCCCTTTTGGGGCCTTTTTTTGTTTTGGGCACTTTCGCCACGTCTACGCGTCTTATTCATAGTAATATCTTAAAAATGCAGCTAGAATATCGCAAATTGGCTTTTTAGGCCAATTTATAAGGGTTTTTGGGTATTGGCGGAGCTTTTATGAGCAGTCCTTGCGAATTCGACGCATAACGCTGACTACCGCGGCTTTGCTCGGGCTTTTCAGCCTGGGTGCGTCTGCATGGGCTGTTGAATCTGAGACCTTGCAGGCTGAGGTGCCGCCTCCGCCAGGCGTGGAATTTACGCCCGTGCCGTTGGGGACGCTCAGTCCGGTGGTCACGCTCGACGTGCCGGAACCTATTCCAAAGAGCGTCTCCGGCCCGGCAGAATTGACCCTGCCTGAAGAAAGTCAAAACCCCATGAGCGACGGGCCCAGTGCGCCTGCTTTTTTGACGGCGGTGGCCGGTAATCGAACCGTGCTGCTTTCGTGGTATCCCAGTGAAGGGCCTAAGCCCATTTCAGGTTATTTGATTTATCGCGGCATTTTGCCTGACAAGATTGACCCCGAGCCCATCAATCGCAAGACTTTGACCGAGACCAATTTTACCGACAGTGCAGATGAGAGTCGCGATGGCCCGATGAATCGAAAAACTTATTACTATCGTGTGCGTGCCTTTGACGGCGAAGAGCGCTTGTCGCCCGCCTCAGACTTGGCTTGGGGCACCCCGAATGGGCCTCTCTTGCCGCCAGCAAAAGTCGAAGCTGTGAGCAGCGATTCAAGTGTGCAATTGACTTGGAACGAACCGCTTTCTACGGGCCCATCAGACCTTTCGGCTTATAACATTTATCGCAGCGAAATCTCAGGTAACTACGGTGTGGCATTAGTCAGCGTGAATTCCAGTGCTAAGAATTGGATCGAAGCCGATGCCGTGAATGGACAAACGCGCTACTACACTGTGAAGTCATTGGATTTGCAGGGAAACTTAAGTGAGGCTTCGCCCGAAGTCAAAGCGTCACCTTTTAAGGGGCTCAAATCGCCTGCCAAGTTGAGCGCCATCGGCTTAGGCGAAGATGTGATACGTTTACGTTGGGAACCAAGCAGCGGCGGCGGCACCCACGACGTGGCAGGCTATAACATATATCGTTCAACGGGTCCGGCAGTAGATTTGAGTTTGAAGCCAGTTAACAAGCAACTCGTCATCGGCCGTCCTCGCTTTGACGACGAACCCGACGCTTCGGTGGAGCCGCCCAAAAAAGGCTTCACGTATCGTTATGCCGTGGTGGCGGTGGATACCCAGGGAAATCCCTCGGCCCCAGCATTTAGCGGTGAGTCTCAGGCCATCGAATCGCTAACCAAGATTTCAGCGCAAGATATTGAGATTCCGGGTGTCAGTGACACAACGCTTTCCATACGCGGCCGCAAGACCATTTCACTAGGCTATAACTGGTATGTCACCGACCCAGCTAATATCAATTCAGGCCTCCAGCAGCGGCCCGAAGTACTGCAAACCCTTCAAGTTCAGCTTTCGGGTAAAGTCGGCCGCAAGATTAAAGTCGATGTTGATTATAATGACGCCCTGACGGTGCAAGAACAGCAAAAGATTTCTGTCGTATACACCGGCGATGCGCAAGAAGTTTTCAAAGAGTTCAGCTTTGGCGACATCACCATGGATCTAAGCTCGCCGCGCACCGAGTTCACAGGGGTGAATCGTAGCCTCTTTGGCATCAAGGCCAAGCTTGAGACGCCGGACCGCAAATTTCGCCTGACCGCCGTGGGCGCACAGACCAAGGGCATTACCGAATCAAAGCGCATCGTCGGCGGATTAGAGCAAATTAAAACGAATAACAAGCCCGGTATTGACATTCGTGACGCTGATTTCATTCGCTACAAATACTATTACTTGAGTCGCGAAAAGGCAGTCATTGAGGGCAACGAAAGCATCAAGCCCAATAGCGTGCAAATCTATGTGCACCGACCCTCGCCTCAGATAGCAGTCAATGCCGTGCAAGTGACCAAACCCAGTGGCCAGACCTATCAGTTTGTACCTCTGGTACCCGGCGTCCAGTTTAGTGTCGACACCGAGACGGGCTTGGTTATTTTTAATCCTGCCCTTGATGAGAATGCCAGCGTGGCCGTGGCTTTTCGCAAGCTGGCTGCAGATCGTATCACCGAAACGTCAGTGGGCTTTGACGCGGGCGGTAATTTTGACTTCAGCCCAGGAAATTTGGTCTCAGATTACGCCTCGGGTGTGAGCAGTGATAGCCAGCATATGATTCAAGACGCCTTGGCCAATCCTTCGACCTATGACAGCCATATGTCATTTCAGTATTACAATCTTGGGCGTAGCGACATTCTCTATCCCCAGAATGATCCTGATTTTAGGTTGATCATTTACGGCGCTGATCAGCGGCCGCGCTACGAATTGGATCCCCGCAGCAACTTTTCAGATGTCGTTGATTTTGATGCTCGATTGGGCATCATGCGTTTTCGTTCGCCTTTTCCGTTCAAAAAAGGCCTCTCGGACGCCAGCGAATTACGCATGGACACTAACTACAGCAAAGTCGAAGAGGTCTTTGGTGGTACGCAAGAAGATATTTACCGTCGCAATTCGCCTCAGCAAAACTTCACCATTCATGTGGAATATAAGTACCGACTTCAAAATTATTCACTGCGCTTTAATATCGTACGCGGCTCAGAAGTCATCATGTTGGATGGCCGTCGTCTTACTCGTGATCTGGACTACTACCTCGATTACGATTCGGGCAACCTGATCTTTAACAACCCGGCCCTGATTCGCGACAACTCAGTCATCGAAGCGACTTATGAGTATTTGCCATTTTTGGGCAATTTCACCTCAACGCTTTGGGGTTTGCGCGGCGAATATGATGTCAATAGAGACCTGACTATCGGTTCGACCTTTATTTCAAATTCAGCAGATCAGCCGCAAGAAGTGCCCGAAGTTAGGTCCACGCCATCTTCTCTGCAGGTGCTCGATGCTGATTTTGAGTTGCGTCTCACTCGCGAGCGCATCAGTGACATATTGGGTGGGCTGAAGAGCCCTGTGGCGATCACTCTGCGCGGCGAGGCAGCTCACACGTGGAATTCGATTAATACTTTTTCTCAGAGTAACGAAACCGGCGTGGCCATGATCGATGGCTTTGAAAGCGTTCAGAATATTTCGTCCGCCTCTATGGATGAGAAGTCGTGGGCCCCGGGTAGCCGGCCTGCCGCCAGCGCTGCTGTTAGCGACCCGGGTCTGGCACGCGATGACCGTCAGTTTGCCTGGGTACGTAACGTGCTCTTAGAAGGTCATGACTGGCAACAGCGCAGCCAGAATGGTGAGAATCGCTTTAGGACCATGCTTAATATTTCGTATGTGGGTCATGACACGCCCCAAAAATGGGATGCCGTGGTGAACCCTTATTCGCCTAATCAACCGCGAAATTTGAATGATTACTCTTATTTTGAAATGTACGTCAAGGTGGATCAGGACATTACCTTGCATTTGGATGTGGGCGTGGTGAGTGAAGACGCGAATGATAATGATTTGATGGACACTGAGAGTTCAGATGGCATTTTCTCAGCCAATCGTGATACCGGTATCTATTATGCCGGTAGTGGTGGGCCACGTTGGTATCCGTTCCCCTTTGAGGCGCCGGGGCGCTATAACAATCCTGGCGAGTCGCATTATTGGGGTGAGAGTAATAATTCACTGAACAGCGAAGACATGAACAGCAATTCGGTGCTCGATCGCCAGAGCAGCTATTACCGCATTAACATTCCACTTTCGGCGGCCTTAAGTAACGCGGCTGTCGATACCAAAGGTTTTTATTTGGTGCAGGTGCCGCTCTCACAAGCCCAGGTCTATGACCTCACGAATTCGCGTAGTGTGGTGCCAGGCGATGTGCGCTTTTTTGATGACATACGCCATTTGCGCCTTTGGTGGAGTGGTGCAGCCACCCCTACGGGCAATATTTGGCTCGAAAGCATGCAGTTTACTGGCAATAAATGGCAAATTCGCTCTGATCCTCAGGCTAGTTTGTTGGGGCTCTCGGTCACGGCCAATACCTACAAGCTTAATGTCAATGCGGTGAACAGTGTGGCAGCGCCTAGCGTGGCGCGTTGGGCTGATAACCCGTCGGGTTACTATGCTTACAGCCCTAACACTGATTTCTTTAGAGTTTTGGTTGAAAGCGACCGTGACCGCGAGCAAGCCCTGCAGTTGGAATACCGCCTCACGGGCCTAGATCAGACTCTTGGCCGACCCAATTTTATGGCACGTAAGCTGTTTTCGACCAATGGTAGTTCAGTCGACTTGGCGGATTACCGCGATTTGCGGGTTGATTTGATGCGGCCCCATGGCTCTTTGCCCGGCGAAATCTTAGTGTTGCGTTTGGGTCTCGATGATCTTAATTATTTCGAATATCGTGTGCTGCTCGATTCGGTTCCAGCTGATGGAGGCTGGCATGAAGTTTCGATGGCTTTGGATGGTTCGGATGGGGCCCGCGTCACGGTGGGCACGCCTTATTTGCGAAGTATTCGTTATGCCAGTTTGGCGGTGTTGACTTACAACACAAGTCTCAACAATGATTCTCATTTAGATGCCGGTAAAGAACTCTTGTGGATTAATAATTTGCGTGTGGCCGATGCGCCCGCGCGTGAAGGCACGGCGTATAAGATCAATACGCGCTATGAGTTGCCCGGCGGCGTGGTCTTGATTCACGACTATCGTGAGCTTGAGTCAGATTTCGTCAAGGCTGAACAACAGAATGCACCACCCAATCGCCGCGAGCAGGTGCACACTCTCGATACGCGCGCCACGGTGTTGGGAATGCCAGCCACTCTCAAATGGGAAGAACGTCGTAACGCCACGGATACTCTACGGCGTGAGGATCCACTTTATAATCTTAATTTTACGCTGCCCGATGAAGGGAAGCAGCGTTGGGAAGCCGGGCTCACGTTTAATTTGATCCCAGGTCTAAACCTAGTGTCGTCTGGTTCCTATGAGAACGCTCGGCGCGACTATTTGCAAGGTTATGTATTGTCACAGCTAAAGAATCTAACGGATCCGCGTGATTTGAGTTTTGACCCTGATAATGAGTATCGCGACCTCAATTTTGGGCAGAATGCCTCTTTTAAAGTGCCTCAAGCTATTTGGGGTCTCAAAGGTGATCAGCTGCAATTTGATTGGAATTGGCAAGATAAGGTCACGCGCTATGATCAGCCCACCGTGTTTTCACAAAGTTTTAAAGACTATGCTTATCAACGCCGCACTTTCCGTGGCCGTTACAGCGGCACTTATAAGCTCACCTCGAATTTCATGATTACGCCTAGCTATGGTTACACCTACACCGATGCTCAGGGCAATATCGGCGTGCCTAGCGCGAGAAAACCCTACTATTCTTTAGATGCCAATAATTTCACAGCCGAGTTTCAGCCTCAATCGCGAGTCATTAACCCATCGCTTGAGCTTAAACTTGAGAATACCAAGCTCTTGGCCCATCCCCGCGTTACCTATAACTTTACCCAGACCCAGGATTATGTGAACAATACCATATCAACTCCTGGCAGCCTTGAATTTGCCACTTCGTTGGCACTCAAGGATCTGACAGGAATCGCCGGTTTCCCCTCGCTGGATTTCACCCAAAAGTGGGAGGTGACCAGCATGATTTATCCCGACGAGCGGGCCCACGTGAATAAACCGCTGCCGCCCGCGGCTGCCTCGAATTTAGAATATTTGAATGGCATGGATCCCTTGCAGTCGGTGTGGTGGGTGCGCGTGGAAGACATAGGCTTGAGTGAGAACGTTAATACTAGTTACCACATTGAGAACATTGCCTATAGTGCTTTTCGCCGCTCGAGCAGCAATATCAGCACCCAGTTTGAGCTTCCTATTGCTACGGGCTGGAAGGCCCGCTTGCAGCCCCGTTTGACGATGGCTCAGCGCCGCGAAATGTCGGTTCCGGCTCAGGTGACGCAGGCCCGCCAGTTTGCTTGGGGCTCTGTGTTGGGTTTTGACAAACCGCCTATTCCGTTCTTGCGTTGGTATAAAGCAGATTCGATTGAGCTTCGTTACGATTCATCCAGTGATGACACCTTTGGCGCCGATGAGCGCTTGAGTCAGAATCGGGGCCAGCAGACGATTGCCTTGAGCATGCCGGGTCGGCCCCTTGAAAAACTTTCTGTCACGCTGCGTTGGAACATGCAAAGTGACGTGACCACTAATTATTTCTTAGGGGGCAGTGGTGTAGGCGAAGTGCGCACCTATTCGATGACGCCAGCACTGAGCGCCAATTACTTCTTGTCGATTAATCGTAAGGTAAAGCTTTGGGATGTTTGGCCTTTTCGGGGCAGAGAGCTCAAGATTAATCAGAGTTTTGACCTGTATAATGACTTAAAGGGCGTCTATGTGCGAAATCGTCAGGGCCTTTCGAGCAATGTGGCTGATGTTGAGACAGATACTTATACACTCACAAATCGCATTGGTTGGAAATTTCTTGAAAACGTCTCGGGCAATTTTTCGCTCGAACAGAATCTCTACAATAATCTCAAAGAAAAGATCCGTGACTATTATTCATTGAGGCTACTGGTGGGCGTCGAGGCGACATTCTGATGAAGCTGCGGGGAACCCTACTCGCTTTGACGCTGTCTGCGGCCAGTTTGGGCGCCGCCTTGCCTGGGCCCCTGTCGGTGAGCACGAGCGCGCGGGGCTATGTGCTTGTGGCTTGGGACGTGGTGGGTGGCGCCGCTAACTATCGCATTGACCGCAGCCCCGACGGCACGACATTTTCAAATGTAACGATGGTGGCGGCTTCGCTCACGCTGACCACCCAGGTCTGGCCTGATAGCGCGAATCTTGGCTGTACGCCCAGTATTTGGTGGTACCGGGTCAGTACCTATGACGGTAGCGCATATGGTTCCGCCACGACTGCGACGCCGATGGTCATGCCCTGTGCGCCTTCGGCATTTTCTCTCAGTGTCACTGCTCAAGGCCTTTGGGTGCAATGGACTGCTGCAGCTGGGGCAAGTGCCTATGAATTGCTTAGTGCCAGCGCCGCTCTATCAGCTAAGGGCTATGACAGTGCTGTGTCGCAGATTCTTACCCCGAGTAGCGG
The DNA here is from genome assembly GCA_964521965.1 of uncultured bacterium. Lineage (GTDB taxonomy): Bacteria > Oederibacteriota > JAJYGY01 > JAJYGY01 > DAIDJD01 > CAZFUM01. The sequence goes on from CAZFUM010000022.1 coordinate 11,093, forward strand.
CGTGTTTTATGCAGGCCCTCTTGATCTGAGTCATTCGGCTTTTGCGTTGATTAGCGTCGACACAGCAGGGAATAGTTCCACTGCGCTGCTTATGGGCTCGCGGCCCTCGGCGCCAGTTTGGATGAGTCTTACGGCCACGGGTCAAAGTGGAAACTTGGCTTTGGCTTGGGGAAGCAGCTCTGAGACGGGTGTTAGCCTTTATCGTATTTTCAGGCGTAATGACAGTAGCCTGCCTGGTCCCGGTGATACGCTCGCCGATCTTAGTGTAACGGCCACTTTGCTCAGCGGCATGGCAGATGGCGTTACGCAATATTTCTGGATGTCGAGTTTGGCAGGCCTCGCCGGGGCAGGCCCGGTGCTGGGGCCTTTGTCCGCTACTCCGTACGCTTTGCCCGTGACCCCCACGGGGCTGGTGACCTTGGCGACCCAGTTCAAACCGCTCTTGGGCTTAGTATGGGATGCTCTGCCGTCGCCTCTCAGCGACCCGATTTCGGCCGTGGAAATTTATAAAGATAATGTGCGTGTGCAAACCGTGCCAGGGTGGGCGACTCAGACCTATTTGACTGTCACCTGTGGCGTATCATCTCAAATAAAGATTCGGGCTTTGAACTCTCAGGGTCAGGCTGGTCCCTATTCGAGTGTATTAAATGCCGGCGCCATTTGTGCGCCCAGTCTGCTGTCGGCAAGTTTGGCAGGCTCAGATCTTAGCTTTAGCTATTCGGCTCAAGTTGCAGTGGCTGGACTTGCCAGCCCAAGCTCAGGTTTAGTAGCTTATGCCTTGGTTTCTAAAGCGGCTGAGCCCATGCCCTTTGGGCTCACGCATACTTCTTTAGCGACGGGCGTGACAATTTTGGCGCAAAGCAATGGCGAGTCACGTTGGTACCACCTCTACACCGTTGATAGTCTGGGCAGCACCAGCTCTGCCAGTCTCGAGCTGGCAATTTTGCCACCGCCCACTGCCACTCTGCTCTATGCGGGTCGCGACCGAGCGCGCTTGGCCTGGTCCACCGTCAACAGCAGTACCCTCAACTTAGTCACTGGCTATCGTGTCTTTTATGCTGCGATCAGCCCAACCACGTCAGATCCTGGGGTGGGGACTGCTGATCCTGGGTTGGGTCAGGCCGTCACGGTGACGTTAAGCGGCCTGACAGCAGGTCAAGATTACGCGGTGAGTATTGCTTCACGAGGCGGCAGTGGCGTCGGCAGCGAGGGATCCTTGAGCCAAGCCATTTGGTTTAAGGCCCAACATCCTAGCCCCGTGCCGCTGTCGCTCTCGCAGTCATTGGGTGGTGGCCTTACTCTCACAGTTTCGGCGGTGGATGCCGGCAGTGATACCGTGCTGGGTTACACCTTATATCGTTCTGATTCGCCTAGTTTGAGCCCTGTGGTCGAAGCTGCTGGCAGCAGTCTTGCCGGCTCTCTCTACAGTACCTTGACTGCCAGCGCCGGTACGATGAGCTATTGGTTTGCTGTGTTGAGTGACACGGCGAGCAATACGAGCAGCTTGGTCCCTAGCAGTGGCTTTGTCTTGGCGGCGCCTTCATTGGCTGCGCCTAGTTTGAGTGCCTTGGCATCAGCGAATCGCAGGGCCTTGTTGAATTGGACCTCAGTGAGCAATGCCAATCTCTATCAGGTTTACCGCGCCACTGCAGCCAGCGGCCCTTGGCAAGCTTTGCTAGCTGGCCGTGTGGCCGGCTTAGATTATATTGATCTCGGCGCGCCCAATGGCCAAGCAGCCTATTATCAGGTGTCTGCGCTCTATATCTCTGGTTTGGTGCAAGTCGAGGGTGTTCCCTCAGCTAGTCAATTCTTAGACCCCCGAGTGCCACCGGGCGCGCCCGGGCGTTATTTGGGTCTTGGCGGGGTCGAGGCTTATGCGCTGACATTGACGGCTTCGACGCCACTTTTAGGTCGTTCTGATATGAGTCTTTCGTGGTCGCCCGCATTGTCTGGCAGCCTACCCCTCAGTGCCTATCGCGTCTATCGAGGCTCGAATGGCAGCGCCCTTAGCCTATGGACCACGGTTTATCTCACCTCTACAGCCAGCCTAGTTGATAGTCAAAAGACAGTGGGCCTGACTTATACCTATGCGGTTGAAGCCATTGATCAAGGCACGCCTAATCTGGCAGGGCCTCGCAGTAGTTTGACAGCATTGCTGGCGTTGCCCTCTGCACCCACGGGCCTCACGGCGGGCGCTGCGGCGGGCGGTTCGTCGGCCAGTCTGACTTGGACAGCTTCGGCACATTCGGGTGTCGCAAGTCGGCGCTATCTAGTTGAGCGAGCCTGGCAGCCCCCCTATGACTGGGCTTTGCTGGCTCAAGTAACTCGAACTTCATATGTTGATGCGGGCGCAAACACCGCACTCAGCGTAGCTGCCCACTATCGCGTAAGGGCGGTGAGCTTTATGGAATTGACGAGCAGCGCCAGCCAAGCCGTGAGTCTGACCCTAGGCGCCAGCGTGCCCTTAGCTGGCTTGCCCACCGCACCCACTCAGCTCTCAATAGAACCTCTCACCGGCACCGCTAGGCCTGCTTTGATCAGCTGGCGGCCTAATCCCGCCCAAGAGGCAGTTCAGACCTATCATGTTTATCGCGATGGAACCTGGCTTAGCTCTAGCATCACGCCGCGCTGGGTCGATGCAGTGGGTGTTCACGGCGCCACTTATGCCTATCAAGTTCAGGCTCAGAATGCCTTTGGCGGAGGCCTGTCAGCCAGCGCCGCAGCCTATACGCACGGACCGCCTTCACCAAGTAGTTTGGCGCTCGACCTATCCGCTGATGTCAATGGCAGTACGGTGACATCCGTGGCTTTGACTTGGTCCAGCCTCGATGTGCCTAGTGAGCAAAGCGCCTACAGACTTTATCGCGCGACCTTTGCATTTAGCTTGGCTTCGCAAGCTCAACTTTTGACAGAAACGAGCCAAGTGAGCTGGCGCGACGAGCTTGGGCTTAGTTCGGGCCAGTACTATCAGTACCGAGTGCTCGGTTTGGGTGATATCGAAGGACTAATTTTTTCAGCAGCTGTCTCGGTTTCGCCGTCGGCTGCTTTGGCTGCACCCACGGTGAGTGTTGTGTCAGGGCAGGCCAGCGGCGAATGGGGCGCCGTGGTTGTATCAGTGACTTCACCTGCTGGCGCGCGTCAGCTTTGGCTTTTGGCCGATACATCGCCTTTGTTGAGTCAGCCTCAAGTTTCTATGCGTGTAGCCAGCATTGCCCTGGGCGACCCTGATCAATCAGGCCGTCCTTTGCGCTTAGTTTTAACCACGACTGCGGGCGTCGCAATTTATGTCGGTGCTGCAGTGGGCGATGAGACGGCCTTTAGCACCGTCAGCAGCAGCGGGCCATTTTATTCGTTGGCAGGCCCAGCGAGTCTGACAGCTAGTGCAGGCTATGTAGGTCAGGCTCGTGTGAGTTTGAGCTGGTCAGCGCCTAGCGAAGCATGGGCCCAAGCCAGTGCTTATCGTGTTGAACGTGATTTCAGTCCGGCCTTTAGTTCGCCCAGCCAACTTAGCTTTACCGCTAACTATGCATGGGTAGATGCGCCAGCGCCTACGAATACAGCTTTGTATTACCGGGTTACATCATTCAAGGGCAGTGATGGTGCCAAGCAAAACTGGGGTCCCATTTGGGTCTACGATCCGCCCTCGTTGCCTAGCGGCGTTAGTGCTAGCGCTAATTCAGGTCGTTTGGATTTGGTTTGGAGCCCGGCACTTAGCAGCGAAGGCGTTACCGGATATCGTGTGGCGCGGTTTTCTGCTTCGGCGCCTTTAGGGGTCACTCAAACTGTGGGTTTGCAGCACGCCGTGTCACTTTCTGGGCTCAGTGCCAATGAATGGGTTACGGCTACGGTTGAGGCACTCAACAGTGCGGGACCCAGCGTGGGGGTCATGGCGGCTACGCGGGTCAGCGGCCTAGTGGCGCAACCTGTGCCGGCAGTTTTTTCAGCCCAGGTGGGTTTTGCAGAAGATTCGGCTAGTATCAGTCGAGTGCGCTTGTCGTGGACACCTACGGGCGCGCCCTATGAGTACTATCTCTATCGGTCGACGTCGCCTTTAGCGCTTACTCAGGCTGCAGGTGGCTTGAATGCGCCGCTTGCCATTTCGCGCCGCGCCAACACGGCCACCTTGCCCCAAGTGCTCGACGACACGCAGGTGACGGCCGGCCAGACCTATTACTATGCGCTGACCGCAGTGAGTCCTACAGGTCTGCCTGCCGGTGAATCAGTCCCTGTTTATGCGGCGCCCGTGTCGCCCTTTAATTACCCTAGTTTTGCCACGATCACCGCAGCCCAAGGTGGGGACGGTCGCATTGACCTTGCCTGGGCGCAGCCGAGGCAAGCAGGTAGCGCGGGCTTTGATGCCACTTGGCCCTATCGGCTTTATCGTTACACCCAAGTCGGCACCGCGGTCCCTAGCTTTGTAGCAGGCACGCAAGATGCCGGCTATCCCTTGGTGCTGAGCGCGACCACTTACACTGATCTCAATGTTGTCAACGGTGCCTACTATGCCTACCAAGTGACGGTGGTAGACAGTCTGGGCAGGGAACAGTCCTTGGGCTGGCGAGCCAGCGGCATACAGCCCAGCGGGCCACGTCAGGCGCCCCAGGCTATCCAGGCCATCGCAGGCGATGGCAGGGTGACTTTGCGCTGGGTCTCGTCGGTTTACGATGCGCAGGCTGGCGCTCTTTACAATGTCTACCGCCGTCTGAGCAGTGGTAGCTATGCAGGCAGCTTGCCTGGCCTGAGCGAGGTGGGTCCCCTGGCTGGCGCCTACGTGGGGGTCACGCTCTTGGTGCAGACGCTAAGCGATAGCACTGCGGTCAATAAGACCAGTTATTGCTATGCCCTTAGCGTGGTGGGTGCTTCAGGAGAAGGGCAGCGAAGCATAGACTATTGCGCCACTCCTTACACGCCGCTAAAACCGCCGCTCGACTCGAATGTTGTTATCACCGTGCTCAATCGCAAAGATGTTCGCCTGACCTGGGCCAGCGCCGTGAGCAGCACAGCTGGCTATGACCTCAATTACTATCAGATTTACCGCAGCTCAGACGGTGGCGCCAGTTTCATCGCTGTAACTCAAGTGGCAGCGTTGCAGCCGACCCTGGCCATGGACTATGCCACCAACTTTGGCGCCACTTACGTCTATCGGGTCGTGCCAGTCGACACAGCAGGCAACGAGGGCGATGGCTATGGCCTGGCCACGGTCTCGATTCCGCCGCCGATTAACAATATTCGTATCTTCCGAAATGGCTTCAATCCTGACAAAGGCGAGGCTTGCCCGGTGCAGTTCACGGTGGTCAAGACGGGCCATGTTTGGGTGCGAGTCTATACGCAGTCGGGCGAGCATGTGGTGGACCTTTTTGAAGAAGACGTGGTCAATGCTAACGATGACAATCCCTATTTGAGTTTGAAAAAAGATTGGGATGGCAAGAACAGCCAGGGCCAAACTGTGGCGAGCGGGGTCTATACCATTCATATGGAAGCCCCAGGCTTTAAATCGAGCGCGCGCGTGGCGGTTATTAAGTGAGCCTCGATCCTGGCGCGCTTGGTTTTGCGCTTGAGTCTTTGCAAACAGGCCACGCGCCTTTTTGGGATCCGCGGCTCTCTTGCGGAATTCCACTTTTTGCTGCTCTAGGCCAGGGCATGGCTTATCCCGGAATCTTGCTGCGCTTGAGCTTGCCGCTAGAAGCTGCTTGGATCGCCTATGCGTGCTTTCATATCGTTTTGACCTGGCAGGCTTCGCGTAGCGTTGAGTTCAAACCCATCGTTCATTGGAGTTTGATCATCGCGGTGACTTTCGCTGGGTTTGTGCTCGAACCGGCTTGGGTTGCGGCTTTGACATGGGCGGTCTGGATTGAAGCGGCAGAGCGCCGTAGAGCCTCGGGTTTATTGCGCAGCGCGCTTTGGGCCTTGGCCTTAAGCTGCGGAGCTTGGTTTTTAACTGTGCCGCACGCGACTTGGAGCCTTTTGCGAAGTAAAGCGCAGGCACGAAGCATGGTTTTGGCCCTGCTATGGGTGGCGCCAGCCTGGCTGCCATCCATTTTCTTGATCCTGCGTGCCGAAGAGCCTTGGCAAGGGCTGCTGCCTCGCATGCAAGCTTGGACCAGTCAGCCTGTCATCACGGTCGAGAGCCGCCTGCATGGTGGGCGTTTGGCAGTGGCGGCAGCAGCGAGTTCGCAGCAACGTAAGGCTTGGGCTAGCCGGCCCGGTTTGGCTTTGGTGTTTGGCTCGCCCTGGGCTTTGGCTTCGCAGGCTGAGCAAGAACGCTTGGCGTCGTCGCTGGCACCGGGCCATGACAATGCCCTCAGCCTGGCGGGTGCCGCTTGGGTTTGGGATGCCGAGAGCCAAGGACAAGCCTGGCGCTCACCGGTCATGGCTGCGCTGGTGGGTTCCGCCGTGGCAGCACCTTCTAAGTCAGCGCAACGCGATTTGGCTAGCCCAGTTTTTAGCCGTGCGCTCCGGGTCGACGGTGGCTCCTTAGAAGCCAAGGGGCTTGTACGTTGGCAGTTGCTGCCAGCTCCTAAAATTTATGGTGATGGTTTTGAACTTAGCTTTGATAAGGTTGCAGAATTTTCTTGGGCTTTCGCCAGCGTGAGCCATGATGGAAATTGGTTCTATGAAGAAGCTGGGCGCTGGCAGCCGGCGATGAGGGCAGAGGCAGCTTATCTTGCGGCACCCTTGGGCGCGGGCCAGGGCTTGCTTCGTTTTCGTTATCAGCCGCCGGCTTGGATCCTGAGCCTAGCGCTGGGTCTTTTGGGCCTTGTCTTGGTTCATTTTCCTGGGCTTCAGAGCCTTTTTTTAAGGGGGCGCAGTCTGGGTCGCATGCGTTGACAAAAATAGCTGGCACCCCTATAATTCCTCGATTTTTCAATGTTTTTCCGCTTCTTTATGACGAGACATGAGCCGAAACCGCTGGATTTGGACTATCACCCTGGTCTTAGCCGCCCTGAGCGTTTGGTGGTTATTCCCGACTGGGGATTTCACTAAGCCCAACTTGACTTTGGGCTTGGACCTGCAAGGGGGGACCTATCTTAAGCTTGAGGTAGAGACCGATAAGATCCCCTTGGATGAGACAGGCAAACCTGCTGTGGCGTCCGATGAGGCAGTAGTTCGCGCCTTAGAAGTGGTGCGCAATCGCCTGGATCCTGAAGGCGTTAAAGAGCTGCTTATCCACCGAGAAGGCGAGCGCAACATCGTCATCCAATTGCCGGGTGACAAAGATCCTGAACGCACCCAGGCCTTGGTGGGGCAGACAGCTCAGTTGCATCTCAAACTCGTTTCAGAGCGCTATACGATTTCTGATTTGGTTGACGCCAATGGCAATACTCGAAAGGGCGCGCCAGCAGACGTCGAGGTGCTTTTAGACCGTGAGACCAAGGGCCGCATGGTGGTCGAAAAGGTCATTCTGTTGACGGGCGATGCCATTAAGAACGCCAAAGTTGACTACGGCCAAAACCAATTTGGCAAGCCCGTGGTGTCCTTTGAGTTGAACAGTGAGGGTTCAGTTCGTTTTGCCCGCCTGAGTGAAGAAAATGTGGGACGACGCCTGGCAATTGTGCTCGACGGCGTTATTCAATCAGCCCCTCGAATCAAGAGCCGCATCGGTGGTGGTTCTGGCATTATCGAAGGCGACTTTAGCCGTCAAGATGCCATGGATCTCGCCCTGGTTCTACGTTCGGGTGCTTTGCCAGCCCCCATGCGTATCATTAATAAGTATGTTGTGGGCCCGACTTTGGGCGCCGACACCATTCGCATGGGCTTTAAGGCCGCCATCATTGGCCTGGCGCTGGTGCTGGCCTATATGATTCTTTATTATCGCTTTTCAGGCCTGATCGCCAACGTAGCCATGCTCTTCAATTTGCTCTTCCTCTTGGGCGCTATGGCAGCTACCAAGGCCACGCTTACCTTGCCAGGCATTGCGGGTATCGTGCTCACGATGGGTATGTCTGTAGATGCCAATGTCATTATTTTCGAGCGCGTTCGAGAAGAACTGCGCGCCGGCAAAACCGTGCGGGCCGCGATTGATGCCGGCTACAATCACGCGTTTTGGGCCATTTTTGATTCGCATGTGACATCCTTGATCACGGCTCTCGTCCTTTTCACTTTTGGCACCGGTCCCATCAAGGGCTTTGCGGTGTCACTATCGGTGGGCGTGGCCATCAGCCTCTTCACGGCACTCTACATATCTAAGGCGATCTTTGACGCTCGCAAGCGTTATAATTCGCTGAGCATTTAAGCGGGGGTAACAGCGTGTTCAGTATTATTGGCAAGACGAATATCAATTTTGTTGGCATTCGCTACATAGGTTTTATAGTGTCCGTTGTCCTCATGCTGGTGGGCTCTGTGGCCGTGTACCGCGTCAGCACGGGCCAGGCCCGGCTTTCCATTGATTTTTCGGGTGGGACTAATGTGGCGGTGCTCTTAGATAAAGTCCGCCCTGTCGAAGAAGTGCGCGCTGCGCTCAAGGCCGAGTTTCCCGCGGCTGAAATTCAACAGGTGGCTGATAAGCCTCAGTACTTGGTGCGTATAGCTGCCGAAGGCAGCGAGGCGGTGGGCTCGAGTTCTAGCCGCATCAAGGCCCTGGTGATCAAAGGTTTTGGTGAACAGTCGCTCAAAGATATCAGCTCTGAAGAAGTGGGCCCGGCTGTCAGCAAGGCTCTGCGCGGCAAGGCTTTTTGGGCCGTGTTTTGGGCCCTGATCGCCATCGCGTTATACATTGCCTTCCGCTTTGATTTACGCTTCTCAGTTGGCGCCTTTGTCGCCACCATGCACGATGTGCTGGCCGTATTGGGCATCATGGTAATGATGGATCGTGAATTTTCGCTCTTGACCGTGACGGCCCTGCTCACCCTGGCGGGCTATTCGCTGCAAGACACCGTGGTGGTCTTTGACCGCATTCGCGAAAATATGGGTCTGCGTCGCACCGAAGGTTTCCCCAAAATCGTCAATGATTCGATTAACGAAACATTATCAAGGACGTTAAATACGTCGATGACAACTTTGCTGACCTTGGTCACACTTTATTTTTTGGGCGGAGAAGTGGTGCGCGATTTCTCGCTGGCACTTATTCTGGGCATCATCGTGGGCACTTATTCTTCTATTTTTGTGGCCGCCCCTTTGGTGGTGGAATGGAATTTGCGACGCCCCAGGCGCTGAGGCGCGCGTGAAGTCTGGGTGGCAGGGGGAGCGCCGGGTTTGGGCTCCCCTTTTTGTTTTAACCATGGCTAGCTTGGCCTGGGGCTGCAAAACCAAGCCCGGTTTAGAGCTTGAAACAACTTGGAAGACGGGTTCTTCTGCTTCGTCTTTGCGCGTGAGTCCTGATGGTCGCTATCTTGCTCTGACTTGCCCCCGCGCCGGTGAAGTTTGGATTCACGATACACGCGACGGCGAGGCTCACACGGCGTTGAGTGGCTCGGGCCCACGAGATGTGGCCTTTGCTGGCCAAGGAAAACTTTGGGTGGCTGAATCAGGCCGCGATTCAGTTTCAGTGATGTCCTTGGCTGATGGGCGCGTCGTGCGACGATACCGCAGTGTAGCTGGGCCAGCTCTGATCGAGCGTTTAGGCAATGATCGTGTGGCTGTAGCAGGCTTGAGCGCAACTTCGCTAGCGGTTTACCGTAGTAGTGATTTTAGAATGGAAAAGGCAGTTGAGTTAAAAGGTCGGCCCCGTGCCATGGCCTTGAGTCATGATGGTCAGCGCGTGTTGGTGGCTTTAGATGATAGCGAAGGCGGAACCGGCGGTTCCTTGCGCAGTTTCCGTTCAAGTGACCTAGATGATGAATGGGGCAGCTTAGTGAAAGGCCGTCCGGTGGGTCTTGCTGAGTCTTCCGAGCGTGGCCTTATTTGGGTGGCTGGCGCTGGCACTTACTTTGAAGAGGCTTCGGCCGAAACCGAAAGGGATTCGCTGCCAGGCTCGCTCAATGTAATACGTTTGCCAGACGGCGTGGCGGTCGATAGTGCTGAGCTTTGCCCCGATGCGCGCGCCCTGCAGCTTAGCGCGAGTGGCCGCTATCTTTATGTGCTTTGTGGTGAAGAGGGCTATCTCGCTGTTGTCGATGCGCAAGTCGGGCGAGTGCTAGCTCAGCAAAGTTTGGCGGGCGATCCAGCTCTTTTGGCGCTGGCACCCGATGGCCGCCGACTCTACGTCGTGCAGCGTGATTTGCGCCAGATCTCGGTGTTTCGCACCGGCGACTGGCGCTAAATTTGAGGAACTCATGGTCAAAAATGCTTGGAATTTCATTATTCCTTTTCTTAGCTTGGCGCTGATCTTTTGGTATCGCTCGCAGCGACTAGGTGGGTCGGTGCTTTTGAGCAGTTTGGCCGCGCTTTGTTTGGTTTTGACTATTTTCTGTGTGCAGTTTTTTCGCGACCCTGAGCGCAAGATTCCGCAAGATCCGGCCCTGATCGTCTCGCCCGCTGATGGGCGAGTGATTGCCATCGAGCTGGTGGACGATGCTTTTGTGGGTAAAGCTATTGAAGTGCGTGTGTTTCTGAATGTATTCAATGTGCACGTGCAACGTTCGCCTTTCACGGTGGCTTCTAAGGTAGAGAGCACGCGCTATGTGCCCGGTAAATTTCTGGCTGCAGATGTGCCTAAGGCTAGCCTTGAGAACGAGCAAAATTGGATACGTCTGGCTTCGCTGGATGGTTCGAAGCTTGTGGTTAAACAGATCGCTGGGCTTATCGCTCGCCGTATTTTGGGTTGGGTGCAAGCTGGCGATGCCGTGGCCCCTGGCCAGCGCGTAGGCATGATTCAATTTGGTTCGCAGGTCGATTTGGTGATGCCGCGGGACTGGGCTGTACAAGTCAAGGTGGGCGACAAAGTGGTGGGTGGTGAAACGGTCATGGCCCATCGCAAAGCTCCATCTCGGCGTAAGCGGTGATTCATAAATCAGTTCTGCCCAATGCCATGACTGCGGGCAACGTGCTGCTGGGTTTTCTCTCGCTTTTGATTAGCGTTGAGACTTATTTGCATCCTGGCGACGACGCCCAAGTCATGTACGAAACCGCCTGCTGGTTTATCCTTTGGGCTACGCTGCTAGATGTGCTGGATGGCAAAGTGGCCAAGCTTACCGGCTGTACCAGTGCATTCGGTATGAAGCTCGACACCTTTGCTGACGCTGTCACCTTTGGTTTGGCTCCGGCTGGCCTTTTGGCTTGCACACTGCTGACCCCCCAGGTGGGGTTAGGTTCTTGGGGTTGGCTGGCCTGTGGGCTCTATTTTACGGCCGCCACTTTTCGATTGGCCCGCTATAACGTCATTACGAGTGAAGAAAGTTTTGGTTTTGTGGGTTTGCCGACGCCCACGGCTGCCATGATCTGTGTGGGTCTTTTTTTGACTCGCCATAACTACCCGCTGCAGGCCACTTGGGTGCTAGGCTTGGTGGTGGTGGTGGCGCTCGCCATGGTCAGTCCCTTTCGTTATCCGTCTCTCAAGGGCTTGGCAGCTTCTGAGAAGAAATTCGTGGGCGGTCTGCT
>CAZFUM010000023.1:0-21645 GCA_964521965.1 uncultured bacterium
GCCTATCATCGAAACCACCGCCGACCTCGTCAAAGCCACTTACGCCAAGACCCGCAAGAACCTTGAAATCATCCGCAAACGCCTCGGTCGTCCCCTTTCACTCATGGAAAAAATCGTCCTAGGCCACCTCGACAAACCTGAAACACAAGAACTGGCCCCGGGCCAAGGCTTCTTAGACTTACGCCCTGACCGAGTCGCCATGCAAGATGCCACGGCCCAAATGGCCATCTTGCAGTTTAGCCAGGCCCAGATTCCTGAAGTTCGTGTGCCCTCAACCGTGCATTGCGACCATCTCATTCAGGCCTATCAAGGATCTTCGAAAGACTTAAACACGGCCAATGATATCAATAAAGAAGTCTATGCCTTCTTGGCTTCAGCCTCGAACAAGTTTGGCATTGGCTTCTGGAAACCGGGCGCAGGCATCATCCACCAGGTCGTCTTTGAAAACTACGCCTACCCGGGCGGCATGATGATTGGCACTGATTCGCACACCCCCAATGCCGGTGGCCTGGGCATGGTGGCTTGCGGGGTCGGTGGCGCAGATGCTGTCGATGTCATGGCAGGCCTGCCCTGGGTGGTCAAACACCCAAAAAAAATCGCTGTCTATCTCACGGGCAAGATGTCGGGCTGGACCGCACCCAAAGACGTGATTCTAAAGGTCGCTCAAATTCTCACGGTCAAGGGCGGCACCAACGCCATAGTCGAATACATTGGGCCAGGCGCGCGCAGCTTCAGCTGCACAGGCAAAGGCACCATCACCAACATGGGCGCCGAGATCGGCGCCACCACCAGCCTCTTTGCCTATGACGAAAGTATGGCCGAGTACCTGCGCGGCACCGGCCGAGCCGCTTTGGCTGACCTGGCTGACGCCAACCAAGATCTGCTGGCACCCGACCCCGAGTGCGAGGCTGATCCTGAAAAACATTATGACCAAGTCGTGCGCATTGACCTGAGCAGCCTCGAGCCCCACGTGGTCGGCCCCCACACGCCAGACTTGGCCCGCCCCGTCAGCCAAATGGGCGCAGACGCGGCTAAGAACGGCTACCCGATCGAACTCAAAGCCGCCCTCATCGGCAGCTGCACCAACTCGAGCTACGAAGACATCAGCCGGGCAGCCAACATTGCAGAACAGGCTTCGGCCAAGGGCGCAAAATGCAAAATTCCATTGCTGATCACGCCCGGCTCAGAACAAATCTACCAGACTATCCAGCGCGATGGCCAAATGGCCAGCCTCGAAAAAGTCGGCGCCGTGGTCATGAGCAATGCTTGCGGCCCCTGCATTGGCCAGTGGAAACGCGATGACATCAAGAAAGGCGAGGTCAATAGCATCATCTCGTCCTTTAACCGAAATTTCCCTGCGCGCAATGACGGTAATGACGCCACCATGAGCTTTATCGGGTCGCCCGAGACCGTCATGGCCTACGCCCTCAGCGGCCGCCTTGACATCAACCCGCTCAGCGATGAATTCGAAGCTGGCAACGGCGTTCGACTCAGGCTTAGCGCACCCCCGGCTGCTCCAGCCTTGCCCCAAGCTGGCTTTGTACCCCCGAAAGATGTCTATGTCGCACCGGCAGCTAACGGCAGCTCAATTCAAATTGTCGTGGACCCTAAATCAGACCGCCTGCAGTTGCTCTCACCCTTTGATGCTTGGGCTGGCAAAGATTATGAAGGCCTGCCCCTGCTGCTTAAGGCCAAAGGCAAGTGCACCACGGACCACATTAGCCCTGCAGGTGTTTGGCTCAAATATCGCGGGCATCTCGACAACATCAGCAACAACATGTTTTTGGGCGCGATATCAGCATTCAATGGCAAAGCTGGCCAGGCCAAGAATCAAGATAGCGGCGAATGGGCCGAACCCCAGGCCGTAGCCCGCCACTATAAAGCCAAGGGCCAAAAATGGGTGGCCGTGGGCGACGAGAACTATGGCGAAGGCTCGAGTCGTGAGCATGCCGCCATGTGTCCCCGCCACCTGGGCGCAGCCGCGGTGCTGGTCAAGAGCTTTGCCCGTATTCATGAAACAAACTTAAAGAAACAGGGTATTTTACCCCTGACTTTTGCCAACCCGGCAGACTATGACAAAGTACTCGAAGACGACAAAGTCTCGGTCTTAGACCTAGCTAGGTTGGCACCTGGCCAAGACTTAAGCGTGGTCTTTAAACATAAAGACGGTAGCGAAGATAGAATTCAAACTAAGCACTCGATGAATGCAGATCAAGTCGAATGGTTCAAGGCTGGCTCGGCGCTGAACCTGATGGCCAAAAAATAAACTTCAATAAAAAACCCCGGGGCTCACGCTCCGGGGTTTTTTATTTCTAAAATTGTTTAGTACTTATTTCTTTTCGCCGCCTGCCGCCGGAGCCGCTGCATCAGCTGGCTTGGCTTCACTGGCTTTAGCGTCTGCTGCAGCCTTTTCATCGGCTTCTGCCTTGACCTTAGCCTCGGCTGTCTTCTGAGCCTTCGGCTTGCCGTCTTCGATAGCTTGCTTAATACCCGCTAAGTTACTTTCGAGCTTGCTGGCGTCGCCGCCCGCGGCTGTGATGGCCTCAATGCCCTTTTCAAGGGTAGCAACCGCGTCACTGCGCTTACCGCCGTTGGCTTGAGCCGTAGCCAAGTTGTTCCAGGCCGGGGCCAGGTCGCCCTTGAGATCAAGGGCCTTCTGAGCCAGCTCTTCAGCCTTGGCAAATTCACCCAGATTGATAAGGGCCAATGCCCAGTTGTTCAGGCGAAGCGGCTCGCGCTTCTTCATGCCATTGGACGCCACTTGCTCGCCAATGCCTTCAAAATAGGCAGCTGCCTCAGCCCACTTGCTTTCGTCTAACAAGGCGTTACCCTTTTTCAACGACTTGGGCGCATCGTTCTTGGCCACGGGTTCGGCCTTAGGCGCGACCGCCGCGGTGTCGGCCGTTACCTGTGTCGCTTCGGCTGCTGCTGCGGGAGCTTTTTCTTCGGCTAGCAGACCCAGGCTGAAACCCATACCCGCTACCAACGCCAATCCTAATTTTAGATTCTTAATCATTCTTACCCTCCTATGAAATGACAGGCCCCACCCGGGCCCTTGTTTACCAGGCATAAGCCTCAGGGGCGACGCCCCCGGGGCCTGGAAATAATTCGTCCAAGGCTTTGAGGCGCTTGGGGTCGAGCTTGATCTTCAAAGAACGCAGGCTGCCATCGAGTTGTTCAAGTGTGCGAGGGCCAATGATAGGCGCGGTCACAATATGGTTAGCTAAGAGCCAAGCCAGCGCCACATCAGCAGGCTTCTCGCGCCACTTGGCACAGAGCTTTTCATAGGCATCCAGTTTCTTGGCATGCTCTTTAGCAAACCCCTTCGTCCACTCATGTTGACGCCGCTTGCCCTGGCCGCGATTGGCACCGCCCGCCAATGCGCCGCCGGCGAGCGGGCTCCAAGGAATGAGACCCAAGCCATAGCCTTGGCAAGCTGGCAGAACTTCAAGCTCAGGTGTGCGGCAGGTCAAATTGTATTTAGTCTGCTCGCAAATCAGACCCATAAAGCCGCGACCTTTACTGGCCTCTTGTGCCTGGGCCAAATGCCAGCCCGCAAAATTAGATGAGCCAAAATAAAGGACCTTGCCTTGTTTTACCAAGAGCTCGCAGGCCTGCCAGATCTCTTCCCAGGGCACGCTACGATCAACATGGTGAAACTGATAAAGGTCGATATAGTCAGTACGCAAACGCTTTAAGCTGGCGTCGCAAGCCTGCCTTATGTGCAAAGCGCTCAAGCCCTTTTGGTTGGGCCACTCACCCATGGGGTTAAAAACTTTGCTAGCCAAGACCACTTTCTCGCGCCGTCCGCCACCTTGCTTAAACCAACGTCCGACAATTTGCTCGGTGATGCCTTCACCCAGCTTCCAACCATAAACATTAGCCGTGTCAAAAAAATTGATGCCGTGTTCAATGGCACGATCCATGACGGCATAGGACGTGACTTCATCTGAGTCCCAGCCAAAGTTCATCGTACCCAAACAAAGGCGACTGACTTGAAGACCACTGCGGCCTAAGTTTTTGAATTGCATATTCACATGAGAGAAGAAGTTAGAGACCGAGTTGGGCGATTTTTTCACGAAGACGTTGGGATTTTTCAGCGTGGCCCTGGGCTTCTTCAATTTCAGCAGCTCGGGTGAGCTTGATCTTGGCGCCAGGTTTGTCGTTCATATTTGCCTGACACAAAGCCATTTGCTCAAGCAGATGCGGGTCCTCAGGGCATTCCTTGGCGATATTTGCATATTCTGCCAGGGCCTTGGGCCAGTTCTTAGTGTGGAAATAGATGCGCGCACAGCGCAGCAAAATTCCCTTAGATTTTTCGTCCATCATGCTATTGGCCGCACACGAGTGACAGGTATTCGAGGCATTATCCTAGCCTTTTTCAGGGCGACTTTCACCCTTCGCCTGGCACCCTCGGTAAAATTCCGAATGGCAAAACCTAAAATTAGCCTAAACCCAAATGTAAAAGCACGTCTTCATTCGCCATGGTGCGGGCATCCCAGGGTGGATTAAAGACAAGGTTCACGTAAACGTCTTCGACACCCGCCACTTTGGCTGCCGCGCCATGCACGGCGGCCCGTAATTGGGGGCCGACAGGGCAGGCTATCGAAGTCAGGGTCATATCCACCACGACTTTTTTGCCATCATTCTCAAACTTCACGCCATAGATGAGCCCGAGGTCAACGACTGAGAGGTGCAGCTCAGGGTCTTCGACAGGACGCAAGGCGTCAAAAACTTCTTGTTCTGTGGGCATGGGCTTAGGTCCGAGATTCGGGTTGTGGGCTACGGCTAGCCATAGCCCGCAGCGCCTCGACTTTCATTTTTTCAAAAATATTATAAAAACCATTCACGCGTGACGGTGTCAGGGTCTTGATCACGCCTGTTTCTTCGATGAAATGAGGGTCGATCTTAAGAAAATCTTCTGGCGTCAACCCATTCAAGCCATTCACCAGCAAGGCCAGCAAACCATTTACGATGAGCGCATCCGCATGGCCATGAAAAACCATATGACCCTCAGCATCAGCCTCACCATAGACATGCACCACGCTTTGGCAGCCTTGCACTAAACAGGCCTCGATCTTTTTTTCAAGCGGAATATCAGCCACGTCTTTGCCCATCTCAATCAAGACTTCGTATTTCTCGGTAAGTTCATCGATAGCCTTGAGCTCGTCCATCAGGGCCCGCAGTTTGGGTGGCAGGGCCTGACTCATCGGCCAGCTGCCTGCTTGCGCAGCATGCCCCGAATCTTCAGCAATGCGTCAGCCAATTGATCGGCTTCTTGAACTGTGTTGTAGAGGTAGAAACTAGCGCGCACCATACCGCCGCAGCCGTAATGGGCCATAAGAGGTTGGGCGCAGTGGTTGCCAGTGCGTGTGGCGATGCCCATCGAATCAAGCAAGGCCCCGACATCTTGCGGGTCGCAGCCGTCGAGATTAAAAGAAAATACACCGAGCCGCTGCTTTTCATCTTGTGGCCCGTAAATCGTCAAGCCTTCAATGGCCTTTAAGCGATCTAAAGCGTGACGGGTCAGAGCGGCTTCATGAGCGGCCAAGGCTTCCCAGCCCAGATCTTTAAGGTACTTGAGCGCTTCAGCAAACGCGATCACATCGGCAATGTTGGGCGTGCCCGCTTCAAAGCGCCAAGGAATTTGATTATAAGTAATGCCCTCTTTAGAGACCTTGCTAATCATCGAACCGCCACCCTGCCAAGGTGGCATGCTATCGAGCACTGGCTCGTTCACCCAAAGCACGCCCACGCCCGTGGGGCCCAGCATCTTATGTGCAGAGAACGCAGCAAAGTCAGCCCCGCTCTCTTTGAGCTTAAGGGCAAAGTGGGGCGCGGCCTGAGCTGCGTCTAAGAGCAACTTGGCCCCGACTTTCTTGGCCAAAGCCGCCAACTCTGCCACAGGATTAATGGCACCCGTGACATTGCTGGCCCAAGACACGGCCAAAAGCTTGGTCTTTGAACTGACTAAGTTGGCAGCTTGCTCAAGATCGACACGGCCTTGCGCGTCAATCGGCAGAAAGACAAGCTTGGCGCCCTTTTCATCTGCCAGCATCTGCCAGGGCACCCAATTGGCATGATGTTCAAGCTCACTAATGACAATCTCATCGCCAACCTTAATATTGGCCCGTCCCCAGGTTTGGGCTACTAAATTAATGGCTTCGGTGGCGTTGCGAGTGAAGATAACTTCGTTGCCATTGTGGGCGCCGATGAAACGCTCCGTCGCGCCGCGGGCGCGCTCAAAGAGCGACGTGGCCTCGTTAGCCAGGCCATGGGCGCCACGATGAATATTAGCGTTGATGCGTTCGTAGTAATCAACCAGCGATTGAATGACAGGGCGCGGTTTTTGCGAGGTGGCCCCATTATCAAGATAGACCAATGGCTTACCGTGCACCTGGGTGCTTAGAATGGGAAAATCAGCCCGAATTTTTTGAATATCTAAACTCATGGCAAATCCACATAAACAGCGCCGTCTTCAACTTTGGCACTAAAGGTTTTTAAAGGGCGGATAGCTGGCAGGCTTAAGGCCTTGCCCGTGGCCAGATCAAAACGGGCGCCGTGGCGTTGACATTCAATCTCAGAGCCTTCGCTTGAACCACCCTGCAGGGGCACGCTTTCATGAGTGCAGCGGTCTTCACCGGCATAGACCGTGTCGCCAGCCCGGGCCAGGACTAAATTTACCCCTTGGGCCAGCACTCCATAGCCTTGATCGATGGGAAGCTGGGCCAAATCGGCCACTTTCACCCAGGCCATCTTAGGCCCGCTTGGCCAAGCCCTCAAGCAGCGCGCCAAAGCGCTCTTGCAGCTGCTCATTGGGCAAACGTCCCGCCAGCTCCACCGCGAAGCCTTCAACGATGACTGCTTCAGCATCTTTAGGTGAAATGCCGCGCGACAAAAGATAAAAGCGCTCGTTCTCATCAATGCTGCCAATTGAAGCTGCGTGCTTGCAAGCCACGTCATCGGCTTCGATTTCTAAGGTAGGAATGCTCTCGGCACGCGCATCGGATGACAGCAACAAGTTGGGATTGCTCTGAAAAGCGTTGCTCTTTTGGCCGCTCTTAAAGATGCGCACCACTCCATCAAAATAAAAACGCGACTGATCGCGCAAGATTGACTTAATGAGGGCATCTGATTCGCCTGCCAAACCAAGGTGATCTTGCAGGGTGCGAATCTCGACCTTTTGACCCGCAGCAGCCAGCACCAAGCCCAGCAGGTCAGCCCTTGCGCCTTCGCCTTCAAGACGAGTGCCAATAAAAGACGACGACCAGGCCCCGCCTGACACAATACCCAGGGTATAAAGGCTGGCGTCACGTTCTAATTTGGTGTTTTGACGCGACACAAAGCCTGAGGCGCGATTGAGATCTTGATGACTAATGTAATTCAGGCGTGCGTTCTTGCCGATATAGAGCTCGCTGACCGCTGCACAAAAGCCAGGCGCTTGACCGGCTGAAGCAAACTCATCAACCAAAGTTGCTTCAGCGCCATCTTCTACGATGACCAAGGTGCGGGGCAAGAAAGCGGCATGGCTAGCCGTGTGCAAGCCGCGACTCAAAAAAGGCTCTTTTAAACTGACATTTTTAGGAATGTAGAGAAAGTGCCCATCACCCAAAAAAGCAGCGTTCAGGGCAGCCCAGGCGCTTTCGTCGATGGCGGTACTGCTGAAGAGGCGATCCTTAAGCAGCGTTTCATGCGACCTGAGAGCTTCGCGCAAAGGCAAATAAACGACCCCCGCGGCTTTGGCAGCGTCTGACAAAGCCCAAGGACCATGCGCGCCAGGGCCATAGAGTGAGGCGCCTGACAGCGTACCCCAGGCGCCTTCGCTTAAGGTCGGCGCCTCTGAGGCTTGCAAGGGCAAGGCAGGCCCTGGCTCAAAGGCCCATTGACCGGCTTGCTTGAGCTCATCGATCCAACGCGAGCCCGAAGCACTCTCGATACCCGAAAGGCCTTCAAACGCCTCCCAAGCCTTGAGGCGTTTTTCTTTAAGCCAGGCAGGATCTTGGGCTGTCAGGGTTTCAACAGCTTCGCGCCCAAAACGAGCGCGCAAGGTTTGCAATTGAGTTGTCGTCATGAATGTTTGGGGCTCAGCCAATGCCGCCTTCCATCTCGAGTTGCATAAGTCGGTTAAGCTCAACGGCATATTCCAGGGGCAGCTCTTTGGTGAAAGGTTCTATAAAACCATTGACGATCATCAGGCGGGCCTGATCTTGGGTGATGCCGCGCGACGTAAGGTAAAAAAGCTGTTCGCTGCCAATCTTTGAGACCGTGGCCTCGTGGCCCACATTCACATCTTTCTCATCGACCTGCATGGTGGGATAAGTGTCTGAGCGGCTGTCTTCATCCATCAGCAAGGCGTCACAGACTGTATTAACCCGCACATTTTTGCAGCCAGGCAGTACGCGCACCAGGCCGCGGTAGCTGGTTCGGCCGCCATTCTTGCTAATCGACTTGCTGGTGACCGTGGCCGAAACATTGCTGGCACCAGCAATAATGCGAGCGCCGGCGTCTTGGTGCTGGCCTTTACCGGCCATGGCAATGCTGAGCACTTCACCCGAAGCGCGCTCACCCATTAAATAGATGGCAGGGTACTTGACCGTCAGATAGCTGCCAAGATTGCCGTCGATCCATTCCACGCGCGCATCTTCGTAGGCTATGGCACGCTTGGTGACCAGGTTATAGACGTTCTTGGACCAATTCTGAATCGTCGTATAGCGAATGGTAGCGCCCTTCATGGCGATCAGCTCGACCACGGCCGAATGCAGCGCGTGCGCTGAATAGGTGGGCGCGGTGCAGCCTTCGATGTAATGCACGCTGCTACCTTCGTCAGCAATGATCAGGGTGCGCTCAAACTGACCCATATTCTCGCTGTTAATGCGAAAATAGGCCTGCAGAGGGATTTTGCATTGCACCCCTTTGGGTATATACACAAACGAACCGCCTGACCACACCGAAGTGTTTAAAGCCGCAAACTTGTTGTCAGCCGTAGGAATGACCGAACCAAAATATTTTTTGATAATATCAGGATGATCTCGCAGTCCTGAATCCATATCCATAAAAAGCACGCCCTGCTTAGTCAACTCTTCTTGCACTGAGTGGTAGACCACTTCGCTGTCATACTGGGCCGAAACGCCAGCTAAAAATTTTCTTTCAGCTTCAGGGATACCCAAACGATCGAACGTACGCTTCACATCAGCTGGCACATCGTCCCAGGTCTTGCCTTGGCCTTCTGAGGCGCGCACATAATAGTAAATGTCGTCAAAATCGATTTTATCAAGCGCATCGGTGCTGAGAAAAGTTGGCATAGGCTTGGCCAAAAAAATCTTATAGGCCTTCACGCGAATGTCGGTCATCCACTGAGGCTCTTTTTTCATGGCCGAAATTTTACGCACCATTTCTTCGTCTAAACCTTTCTTAGACTTAAAGTTATAAACGATATCGTCGTGAAAGCCGTAGGCATAGTCGTCACGGGCAATGTCTTTAACCTGAGCCTTGAGCTCTTCGCGCAGTATAGTTTTGTCTTCGGTAGGCATGGCTTGCTCCTTAGGCCGGAATGGCCGCTTCTTGAATCACTTGGTCATAACCTTCACGCTCGAGGCGCTCGACCAGTTCGGGTCCACCGGTCTTGATGATGCGACCGGCATTAAAGACATGCACAACGTGGGGCTTGGTGTAGTTCAGCATACGTTGGTAATGCGTAATGATCAGCATGGCCATCTTGTCATGATGAACTTTATTAATGCCTTCGCAGACCACTTTGAGCGCGTCGATATCTAAACCTGAATCGGTTTCATCAAGAATGGCCAGCTCGGGCTTGAGCAAGGCCATCTGCAAAATTTCGCAACGCTTCTTTTCACCACCTGAGAAGCCATCATTGACATAGCGCTTGGCAAAGCTCGGGTCCATGTGC
The DNA here is from genome assembly GCA_964521965.1 of uncultured bacterium. Classification (GTDB taxonomy): domain Bacteria; phylum Oederibacteriota; class JAJYGY01; order JAJYGY01; family DAIDJD01; genus CAZFUM01. The sequence continues at coordinate 9,908 of CAZFUM010000023.1, forward strand.
AAATCAGCCATGGTCTGGGTCATGAGTTGGCGAAACTCGCGAGCGGGTAGGTCGCTGCCTTGGCGCGCCTTCATAATCGAACGCAAGAAATTAGTCACGGTCACGCCCGGTATCGAAACCGGATATTGAAATGCCATGAACATGCCCGCGCGGGCCTTTTCATCGGTGGGCGTCTCAGTGACGTCTTGACCTTTAAAGAACACGCGGCCACCGGTGATCTCATAACTGGGGTGGCCCATCAAGGCATTCGACAAAGTCGACTTGCCTGAACCATTGGGGCCCATGATGGCGTGTATTTCGCCAGCTTTAATTTCAAGATCAACACCCTTGAGAATCTCTTTTTCCCCGGCATTGACCCTGAGATTTTCGATTTTTAAAATGATCTCGCTCACTTCTTGCTCCCTTATGATTTCAAAAAATTAGACTTGCGAGACAGGGCTTAATGGCTGCCCGGCCAAGTCAGCCAAGGTATAGCGCCTAAGATAGGTATTGATGTGCTCGTTCATGCCCGATAAAACGCGTTTGAGATTGCAAGCCGCCAAATGCACGCACTGGTCTTCTTGGCCGCTGAACTTCTCACAAAGGGCATCCATGTCTTGGGGATCCAACGCCAGAAAAACCTCTTCGAGCGAGGTCTCGCGCGGTGGCTTCACCAAGGCATAGCCACCCTGAACGCCCCGCGTGGCCTGCACCAAGTGCGCCCGCTGCAGCAAAAACATCAGCTTGCCCACATAGGCCGTGCTCAGGCCTTCGGCTTCACTGATCATGCGAATCGTGGTGGGTTGCTGCCCCACACGTCCCGCCAATTGGATCAGGCAACGGATGCCGTATTCCTCGACCGGTGACAGTTTCATAGGCTCCTCCACAATCTTTACGCAAAAGTCTGGTATAAGGGCGTAAAGATCCAGGCCTAATTATAGGGGTATTATCTAAAGGCTGACAAGGCTTGCTGCTGAAAAACGCTTAAAAAATCAGGCTATGATGAATATCAAGTTCAATAAGCCAGATCAGGCTTCAAAACAAAGCTGAATTTCGATAACGTAGGGCCGCCTTCAGCCCTTCCCCTGCCTCGAGTCAATCATGCGTTTCTTCAGATTTATGTTCTGGGTGCTCGCCCTATTGCAAGCGCTGTCAGCTTTAGCCTTTGTGTTTGCGCCTGACTTTATTCGCAATTTTTTAGACTTGGGCGCCCAAATGCCACTGACCTTTGTGCAGACTCGCGGCCTGATTATGATTGTGATGATGGTAGGTTTAATCTCATTAGCCGAGCATCCGGCCGTAAATCTGGCGGCCCTGCTCTGCTTCATCGACATCTTGTTGCCGCTTTTCAGTGTGGTGGGCTATTACCGCGGCGAGCTCAGCTTTTCGCACTTAAGTTTTGAATTAGGCTTGGACCTGAGCCTGCTGCCCTTCTTCATCGCCTATTTCTTTTGGTACTACCACAAACCGCGCCCCAATCGCTTTGTGCCGATGATTGGGCTTTTTGGAATGAAGAAGTAAATTAACGCCTCACGTTCTTATCCAGCCACTCTTTGATGCGCAGGCGCGAGTCATCTAAGGACCAAGCTTTTTCATAGGCTTCTTTAGCCTCGATTTTCATTAAGCGCCCATCATAAGCGTCGCCTAAGCCTTCCCAGGCATCGGCGCTGGTGGCATCTTTGTCGACCCATGCTTTAAAGGCAGCTTGAGCGTCGACATATTTTTTTTCAGCCAAAAGAGCTCTCGCCTCAGACAAAGTAAAATTGCTGTAATCCATGGCGCTCGGCGCAGGCGTGGGACTTGATGCCACAGCCTCGGGCGTTTCTTTAAATTCTGATGACAAATCCACGACGACTTCAGCTTCGGCGCTCGAGCTAATATTTTGGGCCTGGCCTAGGTCTACGACAGATTCTGTGGCTGTTGGGCTAGGGGTGGCCGTAAAAGTGGGCACGCTAGCGAGATCAACGGCTTCTGCGGTGGGACTGACCTCGGGCGCACTGCCGTGCGCCCCTGCATCATTTAATTCTGAACTTGGTTTGCTGTTCATTGAAAAATCAGCCGCAGTCCAGTCAGACTTGTTTGAGCCATCGGCTTTGGCAGCTGAAACCATAACGCGATAGCTCTTCTCTTTTTCTAAGTCTTTAAAAACTGTCGAAGGCAGCTTGGCTGCCTTGGCCACCGAGGCAGGTGCGCCGTAGGACCACGCTTGACCCTTGAGCCAGGCAGCGCCCATCAAAGGTCGTTTGCCTTCTTCATCGGGCTGGCCAAAAACTGCCAAACGGTAAAGCCTGGCGCCTTCGACGCTGGCCCAAGTAATCTTAGGCTTAGCGCCGTCAGCAACTTTGACCCAGGCTGGCCGGGCTAAGCTTTCTGCTAACAGCCCGGCGCTAAGCAGCAAGACTGCTAGCAAGCTCAGTAAATTTTTGGCATGCTTCTTCATGTCAGTTCCTAAAGGGCGGGCCATATTGAAAATCGCGCCACTGCATCATCTTGCTATTCACTTTTTGAATGGCTGAAAAGATCATAGCCTTAGGATCCATGGGCTCGCGCGTGGCCGTAAATTTGACCATGCCGCGTATGCCTTTATAACCTTCTAATGCCATTAAAGCCTCGAGCATTTCTTCGCGGCTAGGCTGGGCCGCCAGAGTTTCGCCCGAGGGTGCTAGTGCCGTGGGGCTCAGAGACGTGGGCTGACTCAGACGCGCATAGGTGTCGACCAAGATTTGCGCGGCATCAAAGACCATGGGGTTCCACTTGCCAGGCTTTTTCACAGCCCAATGCACATAACCCTTATATTGAGCTGATTTGCGGTTGATCGCCAGGCCTGTGAGGCGGCTAAAAATCACCGAAGAACGATAATCAGGGCAGGGGAAAACCCCAATCGAGCGTTTGGTATCGAGACGGCCCGTATCAAAAAATGCGGCTTCAAATAAAGTAGGCAGGCCTAAAAGCACGGCGTCCTTGGTTTCTTTTTCTTTTTTAAATTCTTTGGCCAACTGACCCGCTTCGACAGCCTCACCCGCAAAAAAGACACCTTGCGGCCAATAAAGCTTGAGATCTTTAACCGTGCGAGTCAGGCCCCACTCACTGCCCTGCCATTCGCCTTCGTATTCAATCTTGCCGCCCAACTCGCGAAAACGTTGGGCAAAAGCCTTGGCCATCGCCACCGCGGTAGCTGCGCCATTGTCGACCACCGCGACCTGGCGCTTTTTAGCGGCTTTCGCCGCGTATTGCGCCGCGATTTGAGCAAGCTGTTGGCCCGATGGGCTAAGCCAAAGAGCGGTGGGGGTCATGGGGCGGGGGCTAGCCCATGACGAGGCTTGCACCACGGGCATCTTGGCATCGGCAAATACTTGCAGGACCTGGGCATCTGCGCCCTCTTCGCCGTGCACCACCACACCTAAGACCAGAGGGTCGGCCACGAGTTTCTTGGCTGCCTCAAGGGCAGACCCCACGTTATTAGCGTGGGGTGCAAAAACCAGCTTGAGCGTGTGGCCTTGGCGAAGACTGCGCACATCGTGCTCTTCGACGGCAGTCTTCGCCGCGCGGTACTCGTGCGACTCACTGTTGAGCGCGCCAAGCAGCCCCAAATGCCACTCATTGGCCGCTAGCGGAGCGGCTAATGCAAGAAGCGCAATAAGGGGCGCGAGGCGATTCATGACGGCTTAAAAGATCTTGTGGGTCTCGGGCTTGAGCTCAAAAAGAACTTGTGCATCGCCGGGTGAGTTGCTCTCTTCTTCTAAGACGAGCAGTTCATTGATCGGCTTGAGCCAAGACACGGGCAGCTTATAGGTATCTTGCGGGCCCACCTTGTGGTGACGGCCCAAAGACTGACCGTTCAGCCAAAGGCTGCCACGACCGGTCTTAGATAGTTTGAGCCATGCTGCGTCGAGATCCTTAGCGGCGACAGATTTGAATGTAGCGCGCCAAAAGCCCAATTTAGCCTTCTTCGTCTTGGACCAGCCTTTGTCTTTAAGGGCCTCAACTTCATGGGGGGCATAAGCGCCTTCGCAGATATCCATCTTGGCCTTGAGCTCTGGGCCCAAGAACAAGAGTTCACTATGCTGAAAGCCGGTCGTCGGACCCTTAAAGAAGAAGGTCACCGTGTTCTCACCCGAGATGAGATAGGGCGTCAGCTCAAACTCAACATAGCCCGAGCCCATCTTGTCAGGGTGCAGGCCCACGTACTGGCCATTGAGCGCGACTTCGATATTCACATCGCCGGCATGCAGATCGAGCCGTACGCGCTTGGCCCAATCAGGCACCTTGAATTTCTTGCGCGCGCAGACATAGCCCGAGCGTTCCAGCGTCTTAGGCAGCGCGCCAATTTCCCAACCGCGACCCACAAAGGTAGGCGAGCTGAAAATTTTGAAATCAAGCGGGCCGGCAGCTTCTAAGAAATGCCAGCCATCGGCAAAGTCTTGCACTTCGCCACCGTCAAAAATGGGCAAGATAAGGCCCTTTTTGTCGCCTAGCTTGGTGCCAAACTGATAGCGGCCCCAATCAGCACATAGCAAATAAAGGGTCTGGGGACCGGGTTTGACGATGAGTTCAACCTTGGGGCCCTTACCCATGCGGCCGTAGAGACCCAGGCTTTGGCCTAGATGAAAGACCGCAAATTGGTCTTCCATACGCGGCAAAATCAGCACTTTTTTGCCCTTTTCTTTGGCCGTGAAGTTCACACGGTACCAGGCACGGGTTGAAGTAAACCCATATTCCGCCAAGTCCTTACCCGCAACCGCCTCTTGCCAATCTTTGCGGCTCTCGAGCCTCTTCAGCATGGCCTCTTCGCCCAGCACACCGGTGACGGTGGCGCGTTGTATGCGGCTCTCAGATTCATGCGCCTGAATATAGGACTCTTCGTCGCCTGACTCGGTCACATTGATAACCGTTTGGGGACCAGCGGCTAAAACAGCCGTTCGCGCGGTAAAATCAACATCGGCCGAGCCAATGACCAACCTGCCCTTATCAGCATCAAAAGAGCTCTGCTCTGCCATGCTGCGCGTCAAGATGAGAAAGAGAATTTCACGTTTGCTATTTTCAAAAAGAATCTTGGCCGCCAATTTCTGGGGCCGATTGTCGACGTCAGCGGTAAGCGTGAAGCCCTTGCGCTCGTGCTCGAGCAAGATGCTCTCGTTTGATTTCTCAGTGACATCCAAGGTGCCCGAACCAAAGAACTGAATCTTTTGGCCAGGCTCGCCCCAGAGCACAACCACGGTTCGCGTGCCAAGCTGCTCGTAATAATAGGGATGCGAACTTCCCCGCACCGAAAGATTGGGCGTGAGAGGAATGTTATAGGCATATACGCGCTCTTCGCCCGGAGCCAAAGTAAAGGGAATGGCCTCATCCACTTGAATCTTGCCCGACATAGGCTCAGTGCCAGGATTCTTAATAAAGTAAATACGTGCATCGCCATTTCCGCGAGCCGTAATCTGAGCTTCGCTCGGGATGACAGGATGCTCTTCACGCAATAATTCACTGCCCAGCAGCGAGGGCGCGAGACCGCGGGCCCAGCGAGCCCATAAGCCAAGGGCTAGGGCCTTAGGGGTTTTCTTGAGGCCTTCGCTAATGGGCGCACCCGCTTCATGGCGGGTGGCCATGAACGAGGTGTCAGAACCTGTAGCGCGACCCGCTTGGTCATTAAAATTAGTACCACCCACAAACATGCTGATGTTGAGCAAGCTAGCGCCACAGCCCAGGGCCTGGGTCAGGCCATCGAGCAGCTCACGCGTGCTGCCTTCTTGCTTGGGTTGACCCCAGACTTCGGCTTGGCCCGTCAGAAATTGAGAAAGGATAATTGGCTGACGTGAGTGATTGGCCAGCTCGCGCAGACGCAGCAGCTTGCGCGCAGGATCAGATGAAGCAACTGCCGCCACCAAGGCACCGCGCACCTGACCGCCGCCCAGCGAGGTATCACCCAAGCTAAAGTAAAGCGGTACGGTCACTCTTTTTTTGAATTTATGCTCTAAATGGCGCAAGTAAGCAGGGTCCTGAGGTGCTTCGTCAAATGTGTCTTCAATCTGAATCAAGAAGACCGGACCGCCCTTGTTGACCTGATACTTGGCCAATAAGCCAAGCACCTTGTCTAAATACTTATCGACGGCATTCATGTAACTGATATCTGAGGTGCGAAAATGCTTCACACCTTTTGCATGCAACCAGGGTGGAAATCCGCCGAAGGTCCAGCCGCTGCGAATAAAAGGGCCTGGCTTGGCAATCACATAGAGTTTGTGCTGCTTGCAAAGTTTTAGAAAGGCTTCAAGATCATGGTCATCTTTGAAATTCCATTTACCTTCTTGGGGTTCATGAAAATTCCATGGTATGTAGGTGCTAATGGCGTTGAGTCCCGCCTGTTGGGCCAGAACCAAAGCTTGTTTCCATTCTGTACGAGGAAGGCGAAAATAGTGTAGCTCTCCGCTCAAAAAGAGGCGGCGCTCTCCATCGATCATAAAACTGCGCGCGTCGTAGCTGATTTTCATGAAAAAAACCTCATAGGGTGGCTAAGTACACATCTTGGGGGGGCAGGAATCGAACCTACATAACCAGAATCAAAATCTGGTGTCCTACCGTTGAACGACCCCCCACTAAGGGCCTACTGAAATCCCCTTGTTTTATAAGGAGAAACTCGCCAGAAGCGATAGAGATTACAACAATTCACTATAAAACGCAAGAAGGAAGCCTGTTTCGCTTTACAAAACTAAAATTAAGCGACCTGCGGCCTTTCGAACAAAGTATGTACCGCCTGAACAAATGAATACTCTGATTTTAAAGCCTTTTCAGCCGCCAGACTAGCTGCTTCATCTTTGAACAATCCCCAAACAGTAGGGCCACTGCCTGACATGCGCGTCAAAATAGAGCCCTGCTCGCCTAAAGCGCTTTTCATCTCATTTACCACGGGATGAGCTGGGCAGGTTGCAGCTTCAAGATCATTCACAGCCAAGAGCTCGGCTTTGCCGAAATCGCCCTGTTCTAATGCCTCAAAAACTTGGCGACTTAAATTGGGTGGGCTAGTCTGCGGCTTGAGTGGCAAATTGTCGTAAACCCATTTCGTTCCCACTTGAAAACCAGGGTTCAGCAAAACGACATGATAAGTACTTTTGGCTTTAAGGGGCTCAAGGCGCTCGCCATGTCCCGTGGCCAAGGCCCAGGCGGATGACACACAAAATGGAATATCTGAGCCTAAGGTCGCACCCAATTTTTCGAGCGATTCACGATCTAAGCCCAGCTTCCAAAGTTGGTTCAAGCCCAACAAAGTCGCGGCAGCGTCGGCGCTGCCACCCGCCAGACCTGCACCTACAGGAATGCGCTTGGCCAAATGAATGCGAGCACCCAAAGCCTGGCCCGCCTCTTTTTGCAGCAAGCGCGCAGCCCGCAACACCAAATTGCTAGCATCGCATTTCAAACCCGGCAAATCGCATTCCATCACGGGTTCTGGCCATAGCTCAAAGGTCAGAGTATCCCAGACTGACACGCATGCCATCAACATGCGCACTTCATGATAGCCATCAAGCCGCTCACCCAATACTTCAAGGCAAAGATTAATCTTGGCTGGCGCAGCCATGCTCAAAGTCTGCGTCACGGAAGGGGCTTAGGCAAGGTGCTAGCCGCTGGCTCGCGCGGCTGAGGCGGCGACTTGCGTAGCTCAAGAGCGCGGCGGTAATGAACCTGGGCTTGGCGAGTTTGACCCAATCCTTCTAATACCTTAGCGAGATGCTCAAAGACCACCGCCTCTTCGGGATCATCACCCTTGGCGCCAGCCACCGCTTGAGTAAGGCTCTGCCGCGCTTCTTTCAAACGACCACGCTTATACTGCACCCAACCCAACGAATCTAAATAATAGGGATTTGCAGGATCTTCAGTTAGAGCGCGGGCGATATAAGCTTCGGCCTCTTCGAGGCGCTCCCCCCGCTCAGCCCATGAGTAACCCAAATAATTAAGTGAAGCGGCATGGCGCGGATGACGCTGCAAGAGCGCAAGCAAAGTGTCTTGGGCTTTGACGAAGCTACCTTGCTTGTCATAAATCACGGCCAATTGAAAACCCAAGCCCGGATCATACTCCGTAGCAACCAAGCCACGCTGCAAGACGGCCTCAGCTTTGTCTAAGTCTTTCTGATCTTGCCAGGCTGCGGCCAGTAGCAAATAGAGCTCTGGCGAACGAGGCGCCTGCTCAAGGCCTTTTTCTAAAGTGGCCACGGCCAGACTGGCTTGGCCCGCTCGATTTTGAATAAAGGCCAATTGGGTCCAGCCGCCGGGTGCGCGGGGATGCAATTGCGTGAGGCGCTCAAAAGTCTCGCGGGCCTGTGCCTCTTGCCCCAACCAAAGCTGCGAGAGCCCCATGCCATAGAGCTGCGAAGGCATATCTTTTTCAATTTCACCTAAAGTTTGAAAATCATCGTAAGCCTGCGAAAAGCGATGATCGAGCAGGCGCGCCATACCGCGATAGAGACGGCTCTCAACATCTTGCTCGTCGTCATGCAAAAGGCTACTGAACTCACGCTCGGCTGCGCCATAGCACCCCATGCGGTAATAAAGGCGCCCCAAAGCGTCTTGCAGCAAACGACTTTCGGGTGCCGCTGCAAGGCCGCTTTCTAACGCATCGGCAGCCTCACTTGTCCGTTCTAATTTTTCAAGCAGCTGAGCGAGTTGAAAGGCCGTGCGATCGCGAGTCTTGTCTTGCTTCAGCAAGATGGCGTACTCGCGAGCTGCCTCGGTTTCACGGCCCATTTGGGTTAGGCAGCGTGCCCAAAGATCACGGGCTTCAGAATATTCAGGCTCAGCCTTAACCAAACCCGCCAGGCGCGCCTCGGCTTCAGGCCAATGATCTTCAGCCATATCCAAGGCCGCCAGGGCGCGCTGGTCTTCACGGCCAGGACTGTTTTCAAAAAGGCCACGGGCCGCTTTGAGATCACCTTGACGTATGAGCAGACGGGTGAGCTTTTGCTTAAGATCAATATCATGAGGGCTAAAGACAAGTGCGCGGCGCAAAGCAGCTTGGGCCAAAGCTGGTTTTTCTAAGATTTCGTACTGCTCTGAAAGTTCGCGCAGCAAATAGGTCGAATCAGGGTCGGCTTGAGATGCTTTTTCGAGCATACGAATGGCTTCTTCATTATAACCATGACGCTGGGCAGCTAAATAAACGATGTAGGCATAACCCGCCCGCAAACGGCGTTCATAGCGCGCCCAAGAGTCAGCCTCGGCCCAGGCTTGAGCCGAAATAACGAGGGATAAAGTGAAAAAAACTGCGGCGCGTAGATTCACAACAGCCTCAATGGCTCAGAGCGCCTCGAAGCGCTTGTCGGTCAGGCGCAGGCGCTGGGCATTGACGCGCAAAAAGTGCAGCAACAATTTATTGGTAATCTTGGGATCGCCGTTCAACATGTCTTGAAAGCATTTCTTGGTGACCACAATCAATTCGCTATCTTCGACTACGCGCGCTGTGGCGCTGCGCTTGCCTTCATCTAAAAGACTCAGCTCACCCAAAAAAGAGCCTGCGCCCAAACTGGCGATAATCAGTTCGCCCTTGTCGGTTTTTTTACAAATATCAACTTTGCCACGTTTAATAATATAGAGCACCTCGCCAGACATACCCTCAACAAAGAGAGTCTGCTCCTTGGTGTACTTTTTCTCAAAGGCCAGCTTAAGCAGGTGGTAAATCTCATCTTCGGTAAAATCAGCGAAGATGGGCAGGCGCTTCATTTCGGCAATATCAGGCGCTTCGGCCATGGGGCTCCTTAGGGTGTTCTTTTATCTTATGTTGCCAGCTTGGCCAGGGTCAAGGTTAGGCCAAGCGCTTGCGCAGTATCTCGCGAATCAGGGCAAGGTTCTTAACGGGCTGGGCCTGGGCTTTTCCCAGACCCTTAGGCACGATAAAGATCATACCTGCCTCGAATTTCTTGTCTTCTGACATCGTTTTGAGAATCTTAACCAGAGATAAGCCCTTCAAACGGGTCGGCAAGCCTAGGCGAATCAGTAGGGCCTCAATACGCCTCAGTTCTGCCCGTTTTGCATGACTCGGCTTCTCGAGCGCAAAGGCCAGATCGACGGCACAAGCCATGCCAAAGGCCACGCACTCGCCGTGCAAGAGCTTAAAGCCCGAGGCAGCCTCGACCGCATGACCGAATGTATGGCCCAGGTTGAGCAGGGTGCGCAAGCCATGACGGTCAAATTCATCTCGGGCAACCACACGAGCCTTGTGCCCCACGCAGCGTTGTATCAGCTGAGTGATGACCGCAGGCTGGGCCGTGAGATAGGCCGTTGGGTTCTTTTCGATGGCGCTAAAAAGCCTAGGGTCAAAGAGGGCCGCGGTTTTAACCGCCTCGGCCATGCCAGCCCGAATTTCGCGGTGGGCCAAAGTGCTCAGCATGGCCGGATCAATCCACACACTCTGGGGCTGGGCAAAGGTGCCCACTAAATTCTTGATCACGCCCCGGGCAGTCTTAAGGTCGACACCCAGTTTGCCCCCCACCGATGAATCAACCATCGAAAGCAAAGTGGTGGGCATCTGCACAAAGGGTAGACCGCGCTTATATGTGGCTGCGACAAAACCGCCCAAATCGCCGATCACCCCGCCACCCAAGAGCAAAACGATAGGCCTGCGGCGCTGGCCCTGACCAAAATCAGCCAATGCCTTGAGGGCCTGAGTATAGCTGCCTAGGTGCTTGTTCCTTTCACCGTCGGGCACGAGATGCCTGGCCAAATCTTTAAAGCCCGCCTTGCGCAGGCTAGCTTCTAATTTCCTGCCCCACAAAGCATAGACACGGGGCGATGAGATGATAAAAGGCGAACGACCTGGCGCGAGCTTCTTGAGAAGCTGACCTGCCTGGCCCAGCAGGCCCGGCTGAATTTGAATGCTATAGCCTGAGTTACGAGGCTCGCTAAAACGTAAACTGACTTTGGGCAAGTGCTAGCTCCGTGACGAGTTCGAAAAGTTCCTATATATTAGCACGAGTTATAGAAGCCTGGATGTGGCGCCTTGTAATAGGCGACACAGAGCCCCCTAGCCCTGCATCGAAAGCCCTGACTTTGGCCCAAATTAACCTCCGCCGCGCTGAAAACACTGCCGGCGACTTCTTTGTTGATAGCAGCTGCATTGACTGCGACACCTGTCGCTGGATGGCGCCAGACATTTTCAGCCAAGCCGGCGCGATGTCGGCTGTCACGCGCCAGCCCCAAAACGAGGCTGAGCGGTTGTTGGCAGGCCAGGCCCTCTTGAGCTGTCCCACAAACTCGATTGGCTGCCAGCCTCAAGACAAAGCCCTGATGAACGCGACCTTGGCCAGCTTTCCCATCCCCATCGCCGGCCCTGTCTCTTATCTCGGCTTTGCCAGCCCCAACAGCTTTGGCGCTGCCTCATACTATATTCAGCGCCCTCAAGGCAATGTCATCATCGATAGTCCGCGAATGAATGGTGCCCTCGGCAAGCGCCTCGACAGCCTGGGTGGCGCGCGCTGGATGCTGCTCACCCACCGCGATGACGTGGCGGATCACAACGAATGGTCCGATCGCTTTGGCTGCGCTCGCGTCTTGCACTTAGACGAAATCGACGCCCGCACTCGTGATGTCGAAGTGAAACCCGAAGGCGAGGCGGCTCACAAAATCGATGACGACCTGCTCTATATCCCTGTACCTGGCCACACCAAGGGCCACAGCGTGATTCTCTATGACAACAAATACTTATTTACTGGCGATCATTTGGAATACGACGAAGACGCCAAAGCTTTACGCGCCTTCAAAGACTATTGCTGGTATGACTGGGGCAC
>CAZFUM010000024.1:0-3460 GCA_964521965.1 uncultured bacterium
CTTGGTGCAGAGCATGTGCACCCCCGACACACTTGATACCGAGGCGTGCATCGCTCAAGCGCTGCGCATGGCTGAGGTGGGCTGCGAGTTGATACGCATCACCGCCCCCACCCCGCGCCATGCCGCCAATCTCAAGGCCATACGCCAGGGACTTTGGGATCAAGGTTGCCGTTTGCCTATGGTGGCCGACATTCATTTTATGCCCGATGCCGCCATGGAAGCGGCCCTGCATGTTGAAAAAGTGCGAATCAATCCCGGCAATTTTGCCGACAGCAAGCGATTTGCCACGCGTGATTATAGCGATGCAGAATATGCTGATGAGCTTACACGCATCCAAGAGCGCTTTGCACCGCTGGTGAAGCGCTGCCTTGACTTGAAACGCGCCATGCGTGTGGGCACCAATCACGGCAGTTTGTCAGACCGCATTCTCAATCGCTTTGGTGACACGCCGGCCGGTATGGTTGAGTCTGCTCTTGAGTTCTGCCGCATAGCCCGCGCGATGGGCTATCACGAGATGATACTCTCGATGAAGTCGTCGAACCCTAAGGTCATGATTCATGCCTACCGCTTGCTGGCGATGCGCTTGCATGACGAGGGCATGGACTATCCCCTGCATTTGGGCGTCACCGAGGCCGGTGATGGCGAAGACGGTCGGGTGAAGAGTGCGGTGGGCATTGGTAGTTTGCTCGAAGACGGTCTGGGTGACACGGTGCGTGTTTCGCTCACTGAAGACCCTGAATTAGAGATGCCGCCCGCCTTTAATTTGGCCAATCGCTATCCTACACGCCCGGCGGCTCAGCGCGCTTTTGAGGGGCTGGACACAGGGGCTTGGGCTGAGATTTGGCGTCAGGGCCATGGCGACAGCAGTTATGGCCGTCGTGATGGCGGCGAATGCAAGCTGGGCTATGTGAATTTGCATGCTAAGACCTTGCCTCGTGTCTTTACTGCCATGCCTCATCCGCCCCAAGCTTGGGAAGCCAATCTGCGCTTCATGGCAGACTATGTTTATGGCGACGGCCGCACTGCGGTGAGGCCCGAGATGCCGCTCTTTTCGGTGAAGTCGCAAGACGACCTTGATGGCGTGAATCGTTTTGTCGAAAGCGCCTCACGCGACCGCGTACCCACGACAGCCCGCTTTGATCTTGCCGATGCGGGCTTGGTGGCGGCTTGCAAAGCTGAAATGATCGGTTTGCGTCTGCCCCAGGGCATTTTGCAAGCTGCGGCGCTGCAAAAGCTCGAAATGGCCTATGCCGCTATTCGGGCCGCGGGTCAGGCACTCTATCTAGAATATTCGCAGGGCTTCGCACGGCAGCTTTTTGAAAGTGTTGAGCAGGCGCTCACCCTGGCTCGGGCAAATAATATTGAGAATATCGTCGTCGCCATCAAAGGCTTTGAACCCAGCGCCCTGATTCATCTTTATCGGGGTTTGGCCGCGTGGCAGGAGCAAAAGAATCTCAAGACCCCGCTTTTGTTGGCCTATGACACCGAAGAAGAGCCGGGCGACGCCCAAATTTCAGCTGCCACGTTTATGGGCTCGCTGCTATGCGATGGCGTGGGCGACGCGATCTTAATTGAGACGGCCCGCAAGGATATCGACCCGGTCAGCCTTTCTTTTAACATTCTGCAGGCGGCAGGGGCGCGTATTAGCAAGACCGAATTTATCTCGTGCCCTTCTTGTGGTCGAACGCTCTTTGATCTGCAAGAAGTCACGGCTCGCATCAAAGAAAAGACCGGGCATCTCATTGGCGTAAAAATCGCTATTATGGGATGCATTGTGAATGGCCCGGGTGAGATGGCCGATGCAGATTTTGGTTATGTGGGTGGCGCGCCGGGCTTGATCAATCTCTATGTCGGCAAAGATTGTGTGCAAAAGGGAATTCCCATGGCCGATGCGGATGACCGTCTGGTGCAACTGATCAAGGACGAAGGTCATTGGCAAGAACCCAGCGCCAAGATTTGAAACGAATCGCGCTCAGTTTGCTCTGGGTTATTGCTTTGAGTCTGGCAGCCTGGCACATGGCCTATTCACTTTGGCCGAGCCAGCATGCAAATGTGCGGGGGCAAGAAGCAGTTTGGCTCTGCGACGACGCCATGATTTCGTTGGATTATGGCGCGCGTTGGGCCCGCGGCCAAGGCCTGATGCCACGCAATGGCCTGAAGGTCGAGGGCTATAGCAATCCCCTCTGGGTAGCCTTGGCAGCCGGGCTTTGCAGCGTGGGCGTTGAAGGGCCCGCTCTACCCGCTTTCTTTTTTTGCTTTTGCGCCCTGCTCTTGGCAGCCACGGCAGTAGCGGTAGGGCTGCTAGCCCAGCGCCTAGGTGCTTCGCCCTGGCTGGCTTTGGCACCTAGCATCGCCATTTTGTTCAGCGCTGATTTATGGATGGCCGCCGCCTCGGGTCTCGAGACCTTGGCAAGCATGACGCTGATGGCCTGGGGCGCTGTGGCTGCATTCAGCCATGCGCGCTATCGCAACGGGGTCTTGGTTTGCGCTGCGGGTCTGAGCCTGAATCGTTTTGATGGTCTGGTTTTAGGTCTAGCCCTCGTAGGCTTGGCTTGGCAGCAAGCGCCTAAAGATTTTTCTTGGCGCCGAGCTTTGATCTGGGTCTTGGCACCCGTATTTTTGCTTCAAGTCTTTCGCCTGGCTTACTTTGGCCAATGGCTGCCTAATACTGTGATCTTGAAATCAGGCAGCTGGTCGGGCAAATGGCTTGCCGGCCTAGTTCATGTGGGCGAGCTAGCGACGATTTTCCCAGCGCTCTTGCTGCTATCTTGTTTGGGCCTTTATGCGTTAAAGCCTAGGGCCTCAGGCATGATCGCAGCGGCCTTCGTGGCTAGCGCTGGCATCGCCATCTTAGGCGGCGGCGATTACTTGGGTTACTCACGTTTCATGCTGCCGCTCTTGCCCTGGCTAGCCGCTGCCGCAGGCTTGGGCTTGCAGCGTTTGAGTCAGCGCTTCGGTCTTTGGGTGCTTTTGCCCGCTCTGGCAGGGCTGCTTTGGGGGCATACTTGGGCACCCCGGGCGATCGATGAGTTCTATCGCCACCAGCAAGACCATGCACCCGATCGCGTGGCTGCAGGGCTTTGGCTCAAGGCCCATGCACAGCCTGGCGAGGCGGTTGCCACGGCTTGGCCGGGTATCATTGCTTACTATAGCGGTTTAGATGTCGTGGACCTTTTGGGCAAGAGCGACCCGCAGATAGCCCGCGGGCCGGCCCATGGTAGCAATCCTTATCCCGGGCATAATCGCTGGAATATGGAACATAGCTTGGGTCAGCTCAAGCCAAGTTGGGTTTGGGTGCAAAAACCCTGGTGGGATAAAACTCTGCAGCGACCCCGTTTCACAGCCTTTGATGCCGCCACCTTAGGGTATCCGGCTTTCAAGCTAGCCTGTGGCAAACCCGTGTTTGAAACCGTTCGCGGCGAATTGTTTCACTGTGTTTGGCAATAAAAAACCCCCGGCA
>CAZFUM010000024.1:3560-20613 GCA_964521965.1 uncultured bacterium
GAAACCGTTCGCGGCGAATTGTTTCACTGTGTTTGGCAATAAAAAACCCCCGGCACGAATTTCATGCCGGGGGCTCGAATGGTGCGCGCGGAGGGACTTGAACCCCCACGACCTTGCGGCCACTAGGCCCTGAACCTAGCGCGTCTGCCAATTTCGCCACGCGCGCGTGTTTGAGGGCCATTAATCTAGGCCATGCTATGGTGCCTGTCAAGGTGCCCACCGAGGAGATCCATGCAGATTTCAGACCGAAATCTTGAACGCCTGCTTGAAAAAAATCCCCTGGTCAATGCTGAGCAGTTGGGTGAGGCGCGCCTTGAGATTCGTCGTCATCCGAAAAATCCACCCAGCCTACAGACAGCTCTATTAAACCTTGGGTTTCTTACTGAAGACCGTTTGCTCAAGTGCATGGCCGAAGAAAATCAGATTCGCTACATCGATGTGGATGAGCTTTCGCCCGACCCGGCTTTGGTCACTCTTATTCCTGAAGAACTGGCACTTGAGAAGGGCTGCTTAGCGATCGAGCGCCAAGACCAGCGCCTAGTCGTGGCTATGCAAGATCCGAATGACTTGGGTCTCATTGAAATATTGGAACGCATTAGCAAGCTGGCAGTGCAGCCTGTGCTGGCCTCGCGCGGGGCCATGCGCAAGAAGCTGGCCGAATATCATGACCACTATAAGATTCATCTGGTTGAGAACCTGCTCAAGAATGTGCGTGATCAAGGCCAAGAATTGACAGAACAGATCGGGCTCGAGATTCCCGATCTCGGCGCGGTCACCAGTCAGGCGCCGATTGTCAAAGCCGTGAATCTTATTATCATTGGCGCATTGTTAAAACGGGCCAGTGATATTCATCTGGTTCCCGAGAAGAAGTTTCTTAAAGTTAAATATCGCGTGGATGGCATGCTTCAGGACGAGCAGTCTTTGCCTGTCTTAGATGGCCCAGCGGTAGTTTCGCGCATCAAGATTATGGCCCGCTTGGATATTTCTGAGAAGCGCATGCCGCAAGATGGCAGTTTTCATGTGCGCATCGAAGGGCGCGAGATTGACTTTCGCGTGGCGACGACCCCGACCGTTTTTGGCGAAAAGGTGGTCATGCGGGTGCTCGACAAAAGCGGCATCTTGCTAGGCCTGGACCATCTGGGCTTCGGCCCCACTCAACTTAAAGACTTTAAACGCCTTATTCATAAGCCACACGGCATTATTCTCATCGTCGGCCCGACGGGCAGTGGCAAGACCACGACACTCTATTCGGCCTTAGATATTCTCAACACGGGTGACAAGAACATCACCACGGTTGAAGACCCGGTAGAATATAAGATCGAAGGACTGACCCAGATTCAAACACACGCAGATATTGGCCTGACCTTCACGGCTGTGCTTCGCTCGATCTTGCGTCAGGACCCCGATGTCATTCTCATCGGCGAGGTGCGCGACCTTGAGACGACCGAGATCGCCGTGCGGGCAGCTCTCACCGGCCACTTAGTCTTTGCCACCTTACACACCAATGATGCTTGCGGCGCGGTGGCCCGCCTCACCGACATGGGTGCCGAGCCCTACCTGATCGCTAGCGCCCTGCGCTGCGCCATGAGTCAGCGTCTCGTGCGCAGCATTTGCCCCCAATGCCGTGAAGAATACGAAGCTCCACCTGAGATCAGGCATCGCCTGGATCCGAGCGGCAAGCTGGGCGCTTTTAAGCTCTTTCGGGGCAAGGGCTGCCGTTATTGCTTTAATACGGGCTACCGCGGCCGCAATGTCATATCAGAGCTTTTGATTGTGGATGATGCCATCAAGCGCAAGATTCTCGAGAGAGCGCCTTCGTCAGAGATTGAGAAAGAGGCTCGCAGCACCGGCGGCCTACGCCTGATGTATGAAGACGGGCTTGAGAAAGTTTTGAAAGGTTTGACCACTCTTGAAGAAGTGCTAAAGGTGAGCGAGGACGGCGCTTGAGCTTGCGCGACGAAATATTAGTGCAATTGCGCGCTGAGTCTGCCTCTGCCGGGCTCAGCGAATCTGAATTGGCCGTTCGCATGGGCTTGCCCAAGCATCTCAAGCGTCGCGTGATTCAAGCCCTGCAGGGCTTGGTCGAAGAGGGCAAGATCAAGAACGATGCCCGTCACCGCTATATGCTTAAAGATGCGCTGCCAGGTGCCAAGGCTGGCCTGACAGGGCGTTTTCGCCTACTGGGCAGCGGCGATGGCGTGATTCGCGATGAGGCTGCCCAGGAATATTTTGTGCCCGAGCGTTTTCGTGGCTGGGCCCTGCCGGGGGACGAAGTCGAATTTAGGCGCTTGCCGCCCCAGCCGGGTCGCGGTGACAAGAGTCGCCGTGACAGTGGTCGCGTGACTCGGCCCGGCGCAGTGATTCAGCGCGTCTTGGCGCGCGGGCAGGTTCAATTGGTCGGCGCGCTTGAACGCGAAGGCGGGGAAGCCTATCTGCTGCTGCGCTCGGGTGATTGGGATATACCCGTGCTGGTGATGGGTGTGGGGCCCGAAGTACCTGAGGGTGATTACATTGTTGCCAGCCCGCCGGGTCTTGATATCGACGGCAAAGAGCCCGAGACAGCCCGCTTTCTATCGCATTTGGGTGGTGAAGATACTCCGCATCTCGATACGCTGATTTTGATCAAGAAAGCGGGCTTGCGCGAAGAGTTTTCGCCTGCCAGTGAGCGTGAAGCTCAGGCGCTACCGCCTAATCCGGGGGCGGCTGATTTTGAAGGCCGCTTCGATCTGCGCGATCAGGCTGTCTTTACTATTGATGGCGCTGACGCCAAAGACTTTGACGATGCAGTATCCATTGAACGGCAAGATCAGGGTTGGCGTTTGGGCGTACATATTGCCGATGTCAGCCACTATGTGAGGCCGGGCAGTCCACTCGATAAAGAAGCTTGGCTGAGGGCCACTAGCGTTTACTTGCCTGACCGTGTACTGCCCATGCTGCCCGAGGCCCTGTCGAATGGCCTGTGTTCCCTCAGACCGGGCGTGCCACGCTTGACGCTAAGCGCCTTTATGAATTTTGACGCGCGGGGTCAGATGACGGGTTATGACTTTGCTGAGAGTGTCATTCACTCGGCCCGCCGCTTCACCTATGACGAGGTCGAGGCATTTCTCATGCAGGGTCAGTCCTTTGGGCCTGAAACTCAGGCTCTAGGACCGGTGCTCAGTGAAATGCGGCGCCTGGCTTTGGCGCGACGTGAGCGCCGCGAAGAGCGGGGCGCGCTTGATTTTAATTTTCCCGAGACCAAGGTTGTGCTCGACGCTCAGGGCGACACCCTAGCTCTTTTGCGCCGCGAGCGTCTTTTTGCCCATCAACTGATTGAAGAATTTATGCTGGCTGCCAATGAAGCCGTGGCTAGCAAACTCAAAGACCTCGACGCGCCTTTTTTATACCGCGTGCATGAGAAACCCGATGAAGACAAGCTGGCTGACACGCTCAATCTTTTGGGGCGTATGAAACTGGGCGTGCCCAAGGGTTCGGTCACGCCCAAAGATCTGCAAAAACTGCTCAAGCGCGTCGAGGGCAAGCCCGAAGAAAAATTGGCCCACAATTTGATCTTGCGTTCGCTGCGCTTGGCCAAGTATCAAAAAAATCATGACATTCATTTTGGCTTGGCTTTAGAAAATTATTGTCACTTTACTTCGCCCATACGCCGCTATCCCGACTTGTTGGTGCATCGCTCTTTGCGCAGTGCTGTGCTGGCGCGCCAAAAACTGGGCGAGACTCGCGCCATACTGGGCGATCTTTCGGTGGCGGGGCTTCATACCTCTGATATGGAGCGCAAGGCCGAGGCCTGTGAGCGTGATTGCATCAAGGCCAAACAGATTCGTTATTTGCAAAAGAAGATCGGCGAAGAATTTGATGCCGTGGTGCAAAGTGTCACGCCCTTTGGTTTTTTTGCTGAGATTAAAGATTTTCCCGCCGAAGGCTTGGTGCCCATGGCCAGCCTGCCCGAGTATTTTTTGTTTGAGCAAGAATGGATGCGTCTGCGAGCCCGGGCGAGTGGCAAGACTTATAGCATTGGTGATCCTGTTCGCATTCGGGTTAAGCGGGCAGATTGGAAAAGTCTCAAGGCTGATTTCGAGGTCTTGGACTAATGCGTTTTGCCTTTGCCTTATCGGGCGCGGCCGGCCTCATCTATCAGCTGGCGTGGATGCGACGCCTCGAAAGAATATTGGGCGCTTCGGCTTATGCCAGTGCTGTCACCTTGGCTGCTTTTATGTTGGGTCTGGGGCTAGGTTCCCTTTGGGCTTCAGGCAGGGCTAGCCGCTCAGAGAGGCCCGCCCGCGCCTACGCGCTGCTTGAGCTGGCTGTGGCAGTTTGGGCTTTGTTCTTGCCATGGATCTTGCTGGGCCTTGACCGTTTTTATCTGGCTTGGGCTGCACCCGTGGGGCAGCAGGACCTAGTTTTGCGCAGTTTTGTTGCGGCCTTCGCGGTCTTGCCGCCGGCTTGGGCTTTGGGCGCGACCTTTCCCTATATGGCGCGGGCCATGGCGGGGCAGGGGAGCGCCGCTCTGGCGTATGGCCTTAACACCCTGGGGGCTGCCCTGGGTGTCTTGTTGGCAGCTTTTGTACTGCTGCCTTATGTCGGCATACGCGCTGCCGAAGGCTTGGCCATCGTGCTCAATCTGGCCGCGGCGGGCTTAGTTTGGCGCTTGGTTTTGCCGAAGCCGGGCAAAGATAGCGTGCGTCGAGTTTCTCGTGCGGGTCCATTGCCTGCTTGGCTAGGGCCATTGGCTTTTGGCTGTGGCTTTGCGGCCATGCTCTTTGAGGTCGCTGCCACTCGAGTTTTTGCCGGTCAACTGGGGGCCTCGACCCATGCCTTTAGTGTGATGTTGGCGACGTTCTTGCTGGGCATGGGCATCGCGAGCCTCGCTCTCGAACGTGTCGCTGCTCAAGAAGACCTGGGGCGTCTCGGCTCGCGCCTGGTTTTGGGTTCGGCGATTTCGGCCCTTGCCTTTGTGATCTTGGCCCCCGAGCTTCCATATTATGTATTGCGCATCGCCCATGGTTTGAGTCAAGGCTTAGGCACGCGCAGCGGGGTGGTGACTCTAACCGGCGTGCTGCTTTGCAGTCTTATCCTTCTGCCCTTTGCTCTCTTGAACGGCGCTTGCCTGCCCCTGCTGCTCAAGCAGGCCACGCGTAGCCAGGGCCATTCGCCATGGCTCGGTAAGTATTACGCCATCAATACCTTGGGCGCCGTCTTGGGTGCTTTGGCGGCGGGCTTTGTTTTGCTGCCACAACATGGCGCGCTCTCGGCCGTGGCATTGGCTGCCGCCGCAAGCTTGGCGGCTTGGCTCGTGCTGCTACGCGGCTGGGGTTGGCGGGCTTTTCTGCCATTGGCAGCTAGCCTGGGCGTCGTAGCCTTGCTAGTTCCGTTGCCGAGCCTTGCCAAAATGGGTCAGGGCGCTTTTTATGTTTGGCGCTTGATGGAACCTGGCGCCAAGGTCAGCGAAGTCATGCGTTTTGAGCGTGAGAATAACGAAGTGCTCTTTGCTCGCGATGGTATCTTGAGCACGGTGATGGTGACACGCAGCCATCTTGATCAGAATATATTTTTGTCCAGCAATGGCAAAATCGACGCTTCAAGTCAAATGGACCTGCCCACTCAGATTCAATTGGGCGCAGGCACGGCACTCGCCTGGCGTAGTCAAGGTGCCAGGCAAGCAGCCACAGCTCGAGCAGCGGTGGTGGGCTTGGCCAGTGGCATGAGCGCCGGAGCCATGCTCAGGCATCCCTTGGCTAGCTTGGATTTGATCGAGATCGAGCCCGCTGGCATAGCGGCTGCGAGATTTTTCGATGAAGTCAATGATCGTCCCCTGGACGATGCCCGCACGCGCGTGATACTTGACGACGCGCGGCATGTGGCTCGGCTTAGCCCTGGCCGTTGGGATATGGTCTGTTCTGAGCCTTCGAATCCCTGGGTGGCGGGGGTGGGTTCGCTCTTCACGGTGGAAGCCTTTGAAATTTGGCGCGCTTCGCTTGTGTCGGGCGGTATCTTAGGGCAATGGGTGCAAGCCTATGAAATGGAAGAAGAAGATTTTAAGGCGATACTGCGAACCATGGCTGCGGCTTTTGATTATTTGGCTGTCCTTCAAATTAATGACCATGGTAAGGGTTCCTATGATTTTTTAGTCTTGGCGAGTCAGAGCCCCATACGTCCCAGCGCGCGCCAGCTCGAAGCGCTTTATCGCGAGCCCAAGGTCGCTTCGCAAATGCTGCGCGCCGGTTTGCCCAAGCCTGCCGACTGGCTCTCAACTTGGCGCATGGATGAGAAGGGGGTGCGCGCCTACGTCGGGGCGGGTCCGCTGCATGCCGATGACCGGGTCTTTTTGGAATATCATGGTCCATGGCATTTGGGCGATTTGAACCCACTTCGGGGACTTTTGAGTCACATCCTCCAAGCGGCCGATGACCCGGCTTCTTGGGTCGATTTCACAGGTTTTTCGCCTAAAAAACAGGCCCAATGGACCTTAGAAATACGCCGTAAGGCCTTGGCTCAACGTAAGATTTGAGGCTTTAAGCCCCTGTATTGCCTTTAATTTCCTTTCCCTGCTATACTTTTTCCGATGTATTCCAAAATGCAACACCTAGCACGCTGGGAGCTTTTGGGCACAGCTTTGCTGGCATTGGCGCTTTGGCAGGTCTATGTCAAGAGCCTGTCCAGCGCCTACCCTGGCAATGACTCGCCCGAAACCATCAGTGCTAGTTATGAGCTAGGCATACAACATCCGCCCGGTTATCCCGCCCATACCCTTTTGGGCCGGGTGGCCATTTTGGCTCTGCCTTTGGGATCGCCGGCCCTGAGAGTCAATTTGCTCTCAGCAGCTTTGGCAGTTTGGGCTGCCCTGCTCTTGGCCTGGATGGCTCGCAGCTTGGTGCTTGAGCAAGGTCAGACTCGGGGCGCAGCCTGGCTGGCGGGACTCGTAGCAATGACGGCCTTAGGTTTGTGGCGCGCCTACTGGGAACAAGCCACCGAGGCCAAAGGCGGCATCTATCTTTTAAATATTGGCCTGAGCTTAGCCATGCTGCAATGCTGCCTGGCGTGGCTTAAGCAGGGTCAGGCCCGCAGCTTGCGCCTGCTCGGTTTGCTGGCAGGCTTGAGCTTGGCGCATCACTATGCCAGCGCGCTTTGGGTGATCGTGCTTTGCGCGCTTTGGATCGGCGCGCGTCAACGCTCGGCCTTGTTGAAACCTCTGCCCTTTCTCGTGCCGGGGCTTACGCTCTATATCTTGCTGCCCTTGCGCGCGAGCGCAGGTGTCTTCAATGACTTGGGACATCCCGTTGATGCGGCTAGTTTTTGGTGGGTGCTGAGTCGGGCGGGTTATTCGCAAGCTTCGCTGCTTGGTGATTTCAGCATCGCAGCTGATCAAGCGCGGCTTTGGTTCATGCATGTCTTTAGTTTTGGCGCTTTTTGGGTGGCGCCTCTGGGCGCCTGGGGCTTGCTGCTGTTTTGGCGCCATGACCGTTTGAGAGCTGCTCTGGTCGTCACGGTGGCAGCACTGATCACCTTGATGGTGCTGGGCGTAAACCGCACGCAGGCCGACACGCGCTGGCTGGCTGACATCTTTGTGCTGCCAGCCCAGGCCATTTTGGCTTTGGGCGCGGGTCTGGGCGCAGCTCGTCTGAGTCGAGGTCGTCTGCTTCTGGGCTTGCCGGGGCTGGCACTAGGCGGCGCGGCTTTGTTGCTAAGTCATTTTGGCGCATTGAATCGTTCGCGCGATTTTGCGGCATACGATTTCGCTGCCAACCTCAACCTGAGCCTGCCCGCCCGCGCTATTTATGTGGGGGAAGGCGACTACCATGTGCTGCCGCTTTACTATCCTTGGGTGGTGCAGGGCCGCCGCCGCGATGTCGAACCCGTGGTCAGCTCGCTACTGGAATTTGCTCCTTACGCAAAGCGTTTGGCGCAGCGTCGACCCGATGTCGCTCTTGATCTCGAGACGAGACCGCGCATGGCTGGCTTGCTTAAGGGAAAGACCAGCCCCCGTGTGCTGGGGCTCTATCATCCTGCCTTAGATCTGAATGCCTGGGGCTTAAAGCCTGTGGCCTATGGGCTCAGCCATCGTATCGATCTTGCGGCACCGGCAAGGGGCTTTACGCCCGCTACTTGGTCAATACGCCACGATGGTCGTTGGCCGCTAGAACCTTTGCTGGCAGCTCTCTGGCCGTGGTACAGCGTGGCCTGCGTTGATTTGGGCAATGCTTTAAGTCAGTCTAAACGGCCGCTCGAAGCAGCTCGCGCCTATGCTCTGGCACTCGCTTTGCCGGGCGAAAAACCCGAGTCCAAGATACTGTTTAATCTGGGCCAAAGTCTGGCGATAGCGGGGGCGTTAGAGCCGGGACGCAAAGCGTTGCAGCGCTCACTGATACTTGAACCCGGGCTGCAGGCTTCGAGGCAGGCCCTAGCTTGGGTTGAGGCTCGCTGGGTTCAAGCCAGTCAGTCGCTTCGAAAGGCAGACTCTTTGGCGGGTGGATCTCAGATTGATCAGGCCTTATTGCTTTACCGCCAGGCCGCGGCTCAGGGCCTGGCCAGCGCAGCGCTTTGGCGCAATGTGGCTGTGCTTGAAT
The DNA here is from genome assembly GCA_964521965.1 of uncultured bacterium. Taxonomy (GTDB): domain Bacteria; phylum Oederibacteriota; class JAJYGY01; order JAJYGY01; family DAIDJD01; genus CAZFUM01. The sequence goes on from CAZFUM010000024.1 coordinate 12,125, forward strand.
ACAAACAGGGTAAGGCAGTCGAGGCGGTAAAATCCTTGGCTGAGGCCCTGCGTTTTGACTCGCGCGACCCCGTACTCTATCAATACCAGGGCGCGATCTTGCGCGGGCTAAAGCGCGAACGTGAAGCGCGCGAGACTCTATTGCTAGGTTGGCAGCTGACGGGTGATGCCAACCTCAAGACCATGATCGACAGCCCGATTATTTTGCAACCTCAATAGAAGATAAGCAGACCATGAGCGAAACTCGAGTTATTGATGAAAGCGGCTTCACCCTGGCTGAGGCAGCCTGGGGTGCGGCCCTGCCCATGCTGGGCAGCTCGCCGGCCATACGCAAGATTCAGCACTTGCTGCGTAAAGTCGCGCCCACTGATTCGTCGGTGCTGATTACGGGCGAGACCGGTACCGGCAAAGAATTGCTGGCCCGTTTGATTCACGCTCTCTCGCCGCGTCGCGACCGTCCCTTTGTGGCGGTTAACACCTCGGCTATCCCTGAGTCGCTGCAAGAGTCTGAGCTCTTTGGCCACAAAAAAGGCGCGTTCACGGGTGCCGTGCAAGATCGTCTAGGCCTCTTTGAAGAAGCCAAGGGTGGAAGCTTATTCTTAGACGAAATCGGCGAGACCTCGCCTGCTTTGCAAGCCAAGCTGCTACGGGTTCTCGAAAATCGCGTCATTCGTCGCTTGGGCGAGTCAGGTGAGCGAGGGGTTGATGTGCGTGTCATTGCCGCCACCAATCGTGATTTGGGCGAGCTGGTAAGCGCGGGCGAATTTCGTGAAGACCTTTTCTTTCGACTCAACGTGGTGCACTTGCATCTGCCACCCTTGCGTGAACGCGAAGGCGATGTGCAGGTCTTCTTAGACGCTTTTCTCAAGAAATATGCGGGCCGTGCCCGCAAGCAACTCAAAGGCTACGATGCCGAGGCCTTGCCCGCACTGAGCAGCTACCCTTACCCTGGCAATGTGCGCGAGCTTGATAATATTGTGCAGCATGCCGTGCTCATGGCCGATGGGCCTGAGGTGGGCGTTGGCGATTTGCCGCCCTACATGCTGGCGCGGCCGCGCTTGGGCAGTCCTGTTCATGAGGCGGCTGTTTCTGAATTCATGACTCTGGCTGAAATTGAGAAGGCCGCCATTCGCGAGACCCTACGCCGTTTGAAGGGCAACCAGAGTAGCGCAGCCAAAAAGTTGGGCATCTCGCGCAGCACTCTATGGAGAAAGATGAGGGAATATGGCATTGCGTCTTAAGGCCTGGGCCATGGCATGGATGGCGCTGAGTCTGACTGGCTTGGGTCAGGCGGCTGAGCTGCCCGCACCTCAGGGGCTCACCATCAGGGCAGGGAGCAATGGCGTCTTGCTTTTGCTTTGGGATCCCATGCAACGCGATGACCTGATGGGATATTCCATATGGAAACGGCCCGAGGGCAAGGGTGAATACACTCGCGTCAGTGTGCCCGTGAAGCGCGGTCAAGAGGTGGTCAAACTACCTCTCACCACGAAAGCCAGTTTTTTATTTAAAGATAAGCCTGGCGTGCTTTCTGAGCTGCGAGTGGCTGCCGAGTTTGAAGACGGCCGTGGACCTGCCAGCGCCACAGTGTCGACCCGCCGCGCCAAGCGCGTGGCCGAAGCCTTGGGTGGGGCAGCCCCTGCAGGCCCTGGCCCCAGCCCCACCGCCGAAGCCGTGAGCAGCACTGAGATCAACGAAGCCAGCCCTACGCCTAGCCCAAGCGCCCAGGCCACACCCGATGAAGAAGCTCGCATTAAAGTGATGGAAGATAGCGGCGTAGCCCATGACGCGCCGCAACCTTACTTGGGTGCTTTTCCTAAGCCTGGGCGTTTTAGGTCGTCTTTAGATTTTGTTGGCAATCTTGAGCAGACCACAACTCGTGGGTCAGACTTTCTTGTCGACGAATCGAATTGGTCCCCCCAGTTCGGGCCCGGACGCCCTTGGGACGCTTCGAGTCAGTTTGCGACCATGCAAGGGCGGGCTAGTTTGAGTCTGGGCCTAGGCGCGCAGACTTCGATTTCAGCGGCATTAGGTTGGATGGGTGCCAGCGAACGTTGGAGCGACTTTAATGTGTCGGGGGTGGAAGGCGAGTGGGAGGGGGCGCCTTCTTATCAGATTATTTCGATTAGCGATTTGCGCTTAAGTTTTCTCATGCGACCCGTGCCCAAGCAGCCGATCTATGTCGATTTGGGCTTCACTCTCCCCACCGGTCAATCGCGCTTCCGGTCATTTTGTGAGGGTTTTTGGGATCTGAGCCGTGTTGCCGGCACTGGCGTTGGTGTGGTGCAGTCGCGGGCAGAGCTTTCTTGGGGCGCCCAAACCGCTGAGCCTGGCAATCGCTTTAGCGTGAGTTACCAACCTAGCTCGTCTGAAGTTGTCGATATTGAACTTTATCAAGGCTTTAAGATTCGTCACGAAATGACACGGGGCGCTGTGACCGAACTTCGCCTGGGCCGCGGATTTCCTTGGCACTTGCGAGGGCGCGCAGCCATGGTTCATGTGGCAGCACTGGCTCGCAGCAGCGATCCAGGCAAGGCCAGCATCTCGGGTTATAACCTTAAAGATTTCGACAAACTGACGATTAATAATTATCGCTCGGCCACGGGCGCGGGCCTCGAAAGAGAAGATCAAGTAGGGGGACGGGTGGAATATTGGCAGGCGCTGGGTTTAGGCATTTGGACTCGGGGTATTTTTGAAGCTCGCCTCAAGCCCAATGGCTATGTGATCGAATTTACGGGCGGATTGGTCTACTGATGAGTCTGCAGGCATGAAAGCGGGTGGAGCCGTGGGCCTGGCTGGCAAGGCCATGAGCCGCTTTTTGGGCCACATGCGCCGGGGTCGCCAACTCAAGAGCGAGAGCGACTACCTGGCTGCATTGGCATTGCTGCCTGAACTGGCCGAACGCCGTGTCAACTTGGCGCGCGTGCTGCGCGGTTTGGCTGACCTCTATGCTGAGACCGGCAAATGCGATGACGCCGCAGCGCTCTACGCTCGTTTGGCCCAAGATCTCAATGACCCGCCGCGCGTATTTTGGTGCGACTACGTGCGGGTGCTCTTCAAGGCGGCTCACGCTAGTTTGCGAGAGGGTCGCGGTGCCCAGGCCAGCCAATATCTCGAGCAGGCAGCCGCGACTCAAGCGCGCGCTAAGAATCATGCTGAGACCGAGGTTGTGGCACGCGAGGGCTGGCTCACGACGGGCGGGCTCTATGAGCAGGGCAAACTCTACTTTGCCGCTGACCTTTGCTTCGAACGCGCCTTCGCCCTGCCCTATCATGAGGCTAACGACGGCATGCAAATTTGCGCTGAGTTGGCATGGCGGGCCTATTGGCGCCGCGAAGAGTTACGTCTTTGGCATTGGATCAAGCGGGCTGATGAGTTGGCCAAAGACGGCAAGTCGTCATTCAAAACCAAGGCGGGCCAGCCCCTGGCTCGTTTGGCGTCGTGCTTGGCGGCCCTTGCCCAGGCAGCTCAAGGCGACCATCTCAAGGACCTTTGCCAAAAACTTTTTAATTTTGGTGCCGAGCTCTTACGCAAAGAGGGCGAGGCCCTGCGGCCTGAATTGTCAGATCTCTTAGTGATGTGGGGCTCTTGCCTCACTCAAAATCCACTTAAAGCCGAACTGCTCATGCAAGAAGCTTTAGATTTGCGCGAAGTCATTTGGGGTAGCGAACATCCCAAGGTCAGAGAATTGCGTCAGGCCCTGGGCCAAGATGGCGGCGGCGGTTTTCAAGGCGGGTTTGACGCCTATGACCCCCAAGTCAGGCCCCAGCCTAATGCTCGCAATCGGCGTGAGCGTCCGTTTAGTCCACCCCGTGTGGCCGTGAAGGCGCGTGCAGCCACGGCCGAAGAAATCAAACGCATGCACCGCAAGCTCGTCAAGCTCACCCATCCTGACCAGGCCCGCAATCCCCGTGACTATGAGTTGCGCAATCGCCTTACTGTAGAAATCAATGATGCTGCCGCCCGTGAAGATGCGGGTGCTCTCAGCCACTTGGCATTGCGCGCCCGCCAGGAACTATCGCAGTCATGAGCACTTGGCCCCGCCAATTGGCAGGCATGCTGACTCTGCGTTGTCCGCATTGCCTTAAGGGGCCTGTGGCCCAAGGGCTATTTAAGACCCATGCCGCTTGCCCGCGTTGTGGCTGGGTTTATGAAAAAGAATCAGGCTTCTACGCCGGGGCCATTTATTCGCTTTATGGCATGGTGGCGGTTGTGGGCTGGTCGGTTAGCCTGACCTTGATCTTGGCCTATGACTGGCAAATCATGCCGGCTTTGGGCGTGGCCACGGCCGTCGTGTTGTTGGTTTTGCCCTATCTCTTTTGGCTTTCGCGCTCGTCTTTTCTTCACCTTGACCATCGCTTCTTTAGGGATTGAATGGCCTACGGTGTGGTGCTCTATTTTGATTTAGCCACCGAAACCCTTATCAAGGGGGTGTGGGCGAAGCTAGCTGAGAAGGGCGTTTCTGACAAAATTCTCAAGCAGGGTAGCAAACCGCACGTGGCGCTGAGTGTTTTTGATGATTGTGATACTGGCGAACTGGCCTTACGCCTTCGTAAGTTGGCAAGTCTGCAAAAACCGGTCGAAGCTCGTTTTGAGCATCTCGGTACCTATTGCAGCAAAGACGGGGTGCTCTTTTTGGTGCCCGTGGTGAGCCCGCGTTTCTTTTTGCTGCATTCGACAGTTTTTAAGATTTTGGGTGATTGCGCGGGCGGTATGCGTGAGGGCACCAAGCCCAATCGCTTTGTGCCCCATTGCACCGTGGCCTATGGTCTTGATAAAGATACGCTGGCAAAGACCGTGTCGCTTTTTAGCAACCGCGCTTTGCCGATTGTGGGGCAGTTCGAAAAAATTGCCCTGCTGGATATGAGCGCCAATATGGATGAACGTTGCGTCTATTCGTTTCAACCTGCTTGAAAGGCGCGAGGGATTAAGATGAGTCGATGCTGCGTTCTAGCCTTAGCTTCCATACTGTTTTTGGCCACTCCTTTGCGTGCCGATTTAACGGGCGCGCAAGAAGCTTACCGACGTGGTATGCAGTTTGAAAAAGCCAAAGATTATCACGCGGCCATTTCAGAATACGAAGGCGCCCTCTTAGCTGAGCCCCGCTATGTCTATGCCTATAAGCAAATAGGCACTTGCAAATATTATTTGGGTGATAAGGCGGGTGCCCTCGAAGCCTATGATCAGTATTTAGCCAAGATGCCTAACGATGCTGCTATCAAGAATTTCGCTGATAAATTAAGGACACAAGGTGTGCAAGCGGCAAGCACCGGCAGCGGCAAGCCTGCGCTGGCCTTGGGGCAGGCCACTCGTTTTAATTTTGATGTCAGTGCTGGCTACCACAGCATGTCTTTTGCTCATTGGAATCAAGACTGGGCTGACACGATTGCAGTTATCGGATCAGCAGGCAGCACGCCGCCTGAAATCGTGGCGGGCTATTCACTGGGCGTTGCGGGCGGCTATCGCGTTAATCCTAAGCTGAAGCTGCTGCTCAACCTGGATTATTTCATGACTGCGGCCGGGCTCAAGATTTCGGGTGGTTCAGGCTCAGTCACCAGCAACGAGACTCTTGTCTTCAACTACCCTTTACTTTACTTGGGCGGCGGCGCTGACTATGAGTTGGCCCACTTGGACAATGGCCTGAAGATTGACGCAGGTCTGCGCTTTGGTTATGGCATGTTGAGTGGAGCGCAAGAGACCGACACCTATTCTCTGACGATTTTTGGCGTCACCTCGATCAGCGAAAGCAAATCTAGCTTGAGTGGCAGTGGCCTGGGCTTTGAGCTTAAGCTGGGGGCAGACTGGCCCATTTCATCGAATGCTTCGACTTTCCTCGACCTGGGCTATCGTGTCCTGAGCCTCTCAAAGATTGCTTATCAAAGCACCACCACAGCCTCTGGCGTTACCACGAATAGCAGCGGCACCTACAAGCGCTTTGGCCCTAACGCAGGCGCCAACCCGCCTGACCTCGACTTTGATTATTCTGGCTTGGATTTCAAAATTGGTGTTCGCTTCGCTTTTTAATTTAATCTGTTTCATATTAGCACAGTGCTTTATTTTGGAACGCTGGAATCTCTGGATAACCCTTATAAATTAGCCATTTTCATTGGCACAGGCTTTGCAGTATATGGGCTAGCTGCGTAGTCTGTGCGGCGACTTATATATGAAAGGGGGCATAGCCCATGGGAAAAGTCTTAGGTATTGATTTGGGCACGACCAACTCGTGCATGGCAGTTATGGATGGCGGCGAACCCAAGGTGCTGACCAATGCCGAGGGTAATCGCACCACCCCCTCGGTGGTGGGTTTTGCTAAAGATGGCACCCGTCTCGTGGGCCAGGCTGCCAAGCGCCAGGCCGTCACCAATCCCGAAAACACCATTTTTTCTGCCAAGCGTTTTATTGGTCGTCGCGTGAGCGAGATCGAGCGCGAGGTCAAGCTAGTGCCCTTTAAGGTGGCGTCTCTCAGTAATGGTGACGCGGCCATTCAAATTAATGACCATAACTACGCACCGCCTGAAATTTCAGCCATGGTGCTGCAGAAGCTCAAAGCTGATGCCGAAGCCTATTTAGGCGAGACCATCACCCAAGCTGTGATCACGGTGCCGGCCTATTTCAATGATAGTCAGCGTCAAGCCACTAAAGACGCGGGGCGCATTGCTGGGCTCGAAGTCATGCGCATCATCAATGAACCTACGGCAGCAGCCTTGGCCTACGGCCTCGACAAGAAAAAAGCTGAGAAGATCGCGGTCTATGATTTGGGCGGCGGTACATTTGACATTTCGATATTAGAAATTGGCGATGGCGTGTTTGAGGTCAGGTCCACGAATGGCGATACGCATTTGGGTGGCGATGACTTTGACAACAAGATTATCGATTGGCTCACCGATGAATTTAAGAAAGAACAAGGTGTCGATCTGCGCAACGATCGCATGGCCCTGCAGCGACTCAAAGAAGCTGCTGAAAAGGCTAAATGCGAACTGAGCAGCTCGGCTTCGACCGAGATCAATCTTCCCTTTATTACGGCCGATGCCTCGGGCCCCAAGCACCTTAACGTTAGCCTGACGCGCGCTAAATTTGAGCAATTGGTCGCTGATTTGGTCGAGCGCAGCAAGGCACCCTGTATTGCGGCTTTGAAAGACGCGGGCCTTAGCGCCAAAGACATCGATGAGGTTGTCTTAGTGGGTGGCATGACTCGTATGCCCGCTGTGCAAGAGCTGGTTAAGAATCTTTTTGGCAAAGAGCCCCACAAGGGCGTGAACCCCGATGAAGTGGTGGCGATTGGCGCTGCGGTGCAGGGTGGCGTGCTCAAAGGCGAAGTCAAAGATGTGATCTTGTTGGATGTCACGCCGCTTTCGCTGGGCATCGAGACCGAAGGCCGGGTCTTTACAAAACTAATCGAACGCAACACAACGATTCCCACCCATAAAGCTCAGACTTTTTCGACGGCGTCAGATAATCAGCCTTCGGTCGAAGTTCATGTGCAGCAGGGCGAACGTGCCATGGCGGCTGACAACAAGACCATAGGTCGTTTTCATTTAGATGGCATTCCCACGGCGCCACGCGGCGTGCCCCAAATCGAGGTCGCATTTGACATCGACGCAAATGGCATTATCAATGTCAGTGCCAAAGATATGGGAACCGGCAAAGAGCACAAGATCACCATCACCGCCAGTTCGGGTCTCAACAAAGACGAGGTGGATCGCATGGTGAATGAGGCTAAGGTTCACGAAGTTGAAGATAAAAAGCGCCGTGACGAGGCCGATGCCCGTAATCGAGCTGAGAGTCTGGCGCATTCAAGCGAACGTACCATTAAAGATTTAGGCGAAAAGGTCCCGGCAGACAAAAAGACTGAGCTTGAAGACTTGATTGCCAAAGTTCGTGAAGAGCTTAAGAAAGACGGCGTCTCAGAAGAACTGAATAAGCTCAGCGATGAGTTGGGTGAGAAGATCAGCGCTGTGAGCACCGAAGTCTATAAGAACGCAGCTAGTCAGGGCCAAACTGCCGAGGCTGGCGCTGCTGGCCAAGCTGACGCGGCTGCCCCCGAGGCCGAAGGCAAGGTTGTCGACGCAAAGTAATCGTCAAATTATTTAACCATCAGGAGGAAGTCAGAAATGAAACTGCGCCCGCTCAACGATAAGATTATCGTCAAGATCATCAAGGCCACCGAGACCACCAAAAGTGGTCTTATCATCCCCGAATCAGCACAAGAGAAGAATCAAGAAGCCGAAGTGATTGCGGTCGGTCCCGGTAAGGTTAACGAGACCACGGGCGTGCGTAACGTCATTGACATTAAGATTGGCGACCGCGTGCTTTACTCAAAGTACTCGGGCAATGAGTTTAAATTAGACGGCGATGACGTGCTCATGCTTGAAGAGAATGACGTCTTGGCTGTGGTCGAAAAATAATCGAAACCCTAAAAAATACAACGGAGGAATTCAGAAATGGCAAAAATGATGAAGTTTCATGACGAGGCTCGCCGTGCCATGCAGC
>CAZFUM010000025.1:0-20599 GCA_964521965.1 uncultured bacterium
TCTGGCTGGCGGGCAATCTTAGCAGATGAGTTCACGTTTCCTAACGTGGCCATTGCGGTGCAGGCTATTGCCGGGCATCTCAAAGACAGTGGGCATTATCAACAAGGCGTACTGATAAGCTATGACGGCCGTTTTGCGGGTGATCGTTTTGCAGCTTTGGCGTGTGAAGTACTGGCAGCCAACGGGATAAAGAGTTTTCTTACGGTTCGTGACACCCCCACGCCGACCGTGGCTTTCGAGCAGCTTAGGCGTAAATTAGACGGCGCCATTAATTTTACGGCCTCGCACAACCCCGCTGAATATGGCGGCTTGAAATTCAATCCCTATTGGGGCGGGCCTGCCACCAAAGAAATTACGAAAGATATTGAGAAGCGCGCTGAAATTTTAGAGAAAGCCCGACATGACGGTGCTAGCATTGCCCGCTTATCGATTAACGAAGCCGATGAAAAGGGTCTGCATACGCGCATTGATCCCATGCCGGCTTATCTCAAACGCATTGAAAAACTCGTCGACCTCAAAGCCATTCAAAAAGCCAAACTCAAAGTGGTGGTTGACCCGCTTTATGGCGCAGGTCGTGGCTATGTTGAGAGCGTGCTGCTCAAGGCCAAAGCCAAAGTCACAGCTTTTCACACCACGCGCGACCCGCTCTTTGGCGGTGGCGCGCCCGAGCCTGCCGAAGGCCATATTGACCAACTCGTGGCCGAGGTCAAACGCAGCAAGGCCCACTTAGGTTTGGGCACCGATGGCGACGCAGACCGCTTTGGCGTGGTCGATTCAGACGGGACCTTCATTGTCCCCAATTTGGTTTTAGCGATGCTGGTTAGGCATTTGCACCGTACCCGCAAAGGCTGGAAAGGCGCCGTGCTGCGCTCGGTGGTCACATCGCATTTTGTTGATGCCGTGGCTGCTTCGTGTGGCCGTGAACTCGTTGAAGTTCCGGTAGGTTTTAAATGGATTGGCGAGTACATGCAAAAGAAAGACATTTTGATTGGTGGTGAAGAATCAGGTGGCCTCACGGTGCACCGCCACGTACCTGAAAAAGATGGTCCTTTGGCCTGCCTCTTGATGGCCGAAGTCAGAGCAGTCGAACGCAAGCCCTTTAAAGACATACTCAAGCAAATGTACAAAGAAGTCGGACTCTTTGTTGTGGGTCGCAATAATTTTCGGCTTTCGCAAGAGTCTAAAGAAAAATTGGTCGGGCGACTCAGTCAAAACCCGCCCGATTTGATCGCTGGCTCGCGAGTAGACAAGCACATCACGCTCGACGGCCACAAGTTTGTGCTCTCGGACGGCAGCTGGCTTGGCATCCGCTTTAGCGGCACCGAACCCGTTGTGCGTCTTTATCTTGAAGCCGGTTCAGCCAAGCGACTTGAGCAGTTGCGTCTGGCTGGGTCAAAACTTATCCAAGGTTAAAACATGGGCATATTTGGACCCCAATGCGAATCTTGCACCATGCCCCTCAAAGGGCCTGATAGCTATGGCACTGAAGAAGGTGGCGCAGCCTCTAAAGAATATTGCAAAGAATGTTACCGCGATGGGCTCTTCGTCGAGCCCATGCTGACTTTGATGGAAATGAAGCAGCGTTCGCAGGGGAAACTTATCGAAATGGGTGTGCCCAGTCAGTTTGCGACCGTTATGGCTAAAGATATTCACAAACTTAAACGCTGGCGCAGATAAATCAGAGGTCTTCATGGGACTGTTCGGCCCCCAATGCCAATCTTGCTCGATGCCTATGAAAGACCCTGCCAAACGGGGCAGCGAAGCCGATGGCGCCATGTCACTCGAATATTGCGGTCTTTGCTATCAAAACGGAAAATTTCTGCAGCCTGATATCAGCGCAGTTGAGATGAAAGAATTTGTTTGCGGCAAAATGGTCGAGATGGGCGTGCCCAAAGTCTTTGCCATGATCTTTTCGCGCAAGGTGCCCAAGCTCAAACGTTGGAAAGCGGTTTAATTCTGCCCGGGTTTTAGGGTCGTGTTTCTGTGCCGTGAGGCGTTTGAAAAATTAGAAATTTTTAATTATAGAATAAGCGAACGAAAATTATTCCACCGGCTCCACGCCAATGCTGCGCATCCATTGGTCGCGCAAGGGTTTGACGGTTTTGAGACGCTCCTCAGCTTTGAGCACCCATTGTGAGCGCGGCGGTTGAAAGAGGTCGGTGACAGTCATATACCAGGTATAGGCCATCTTGATATCTGAGTCTTCGATCAAGCGGTTATAGGCGTCTTGATTGATGCGGCCGGCCTTGAGTTCGCCATCAAAGAAAACTTTTTTCTCGGCCGGTTTTTGATACCAAGACCAGTATTTTTCGCCTTCGAGATAGGCATTCTTGGCGCGGCTAACGACTTCGATGCGCGCCAGGGTATAGGCAATGGCGAGAGTGACCAGTACGACACTCAGCACAAAGAACCCATCGCGCTTCCAAAATGAAGTGGGCACGATCTCGATGTTATTGTTCATCGCAGGGTTATGGGTATCGGGTGTCATGGGCGTGTGAAAACCTGAAAGGTTGGGCTTGAGCGAGTATAAGAGCGCTAAAAATCACTGTCAAGAAAAGCAGGGCTTTAAGCTGCTTTTCTTGCTGACTTGCGCCCTGACTTTTGGATTTGACCAGGCTTTGCCAGCAAGCATGGCCCAAGAGGTGCCCCGCGACCAGCTTACGCTGCAGGCCGCCAGCCTGGACCTGCTCAGCCTAGCCAAGCCGAGAACTTGGCAGCCTGGTTGGGTGCTCAAGGCCACGGCTTTGCCTAGCTCAGCTAGCATCTATCTTAAGCCCACCCCTTTGATTGATTCGCGCCATAGCCGCGTGCTCAAGGCTGCCCGTCAGGTGCTGCAAAGCCTGGGTTGGCCCAGTAGCGAAGTCATGCGGGATGCGGACTTTTTAGCCAAAGGGGTTCGGCAATGGACCGCAGAAAACCTGGTCTTAGCCCAAGTGGAAGACGACGAGCTGCGTAGGCCTGAGGCCATGGAGCCTCGCATGCTCTTGCCTAAAGCGTCGGTCTTACTAGCCAAGGGGCAGGCCGATGCTGATGGCCAGGTGCGGGTGCGCTTAGCTATTTTGCGGGCCCTGGCTGTGCCGGCTCGTTCAGCCCAGCTTAGGGGCCAGCCTGGCCTGCAATATTGGGTAGCCTATGGCCCGAAAATTCCAAAAGATGAATCTCAGGGTGAATGGCGTTTTGACGAAAGTTTATTGCCGGGGGAAATCGAAGATGCCCATAGTCTGGATGCGTCTGAGCTGGCCCAAGCGCTTTGGGATCCGCCCCAAGAGCTGGCCTATGAAGCTCAGCGCAGCAATGCATACTACCGGGTGAGCGAAAAAGCCCAAGCCGAAGCCGACCTTGAGGCATTGCGCCAGGGCGGCAGCCTAGATCAGATTGCGCCTCAAAGGGCCTTGCCCCCGAGTTTAGATAAGCGAGCCAAAGACAGCGAGTGGCTGCGCTTGAGTGTGCATCGGGCCCGCTTCGAGGCGCAGGGCAGCATTCAAGCTCTGCCCGAGCTACGCCTGCTGCTGCCCTGGAACGCAGCTCATGTAAAAAGTCGCGAAGCCAAGCCCACGGCTGTGGTGGTGGCGCGTTTGGGCCAAGCCCTTTGGAGCAACCGACCCACGCGCATGCGCCGTTTGAAATTTGAATTTCTCGAAGAATGGCATTCGCCGCCGCCAGCCCATGGCATGACCCGTTATGCTTCCACTTCGATTAGGCGTCCCCCTCGCATACTATTTTTGGGGCAGGCGCATGCAGCGCAAGTCTCGGGTGTGCTGAGGCGGGCTGATTCGCTGGCAGCGGTCGCAGGAGCCACTTTGGTCTTTGAATACGCGGGACTTAGCACCACGAGCAAGACGGGTGAGGATGGCAGCTTTCTATGGACGCGCGACTTAAAGGCCAAGGATGCTGTTTTGAAAATATTCTGCAAAGATTCAGCGGGTGTGGCTGTGGACAGTCTTTTCTTGCCTTAAGAGTCTCTCTTCGTGAAATTCTTTGTATTTGATTGTTATAGTATTCGACTTTATCCACGGCCTTAAATCTCTGTTGTTCCACGATACAAAATTACTTAGTGCTAGTTTGTGAAAAAAGGCACAAATTGGCCTTGCGAGCCCTATACCATAAATATATATTCTTTGCGCTTCGGAGGTTCGAATGGTGGAAATGAAGGTCCGCGGTTTGGCCGTGGACGCGAACTCCCGGTCACCGGTGGTTATCTTGACGGATATGGGCGAAACCCGCTTTTTGCCCATCTGGATCGGCGTGTTTGAGGCTGAAGCTATCTTGCTAGCCCTTGAAAAGATCCAGGTACCACGGCCCACGTCTCATGACCTGATGAAAAATTTGGTTGAGATCCTGGGTGGCACGCTTGAAAAAGTCGTAGTTCACAATCTAGATGAGAAGACTAGCACCTATTACGCCAAGCTGATCATTCGGGTCGAAGGCAAGGCCGATACGATCGAAGTGGATGCGCGGCCGTCAGATAGTGTGGCGTTGGCTTTGCGCTTGGGTGCCCCGGTTTTCGTGACCGAAGATATCCTTTCTCAACCTAGTGTGGTCAAGGATAAGGCCAAGGTCGAGCGCGAGATCGAAGATTTTAAGAAGTTTATTCAAGAGGTCAAGCCATCTGACTTTGAGAAGTGGGAACGTGAGCATCCCCACACGCCTGGCGAAGACAGTGGCGAGTCCGACAAGCCGAACTCGTGAAGCCGCTGCAAGGCAGCTCGGCGGGCACTGATCTCGCTGCCAACATCGTGCTCTGCGCCGGCCTAGGCTGGCTGCTCGAAAAAAAATGGCCCCAGATAGAACCCTGGGGCATCGTGGGCGGTGTTTTGCTCGGCGCGTTCTCGGGTTTTTACCAGCTCTTTAAGCGCGAGGCGCAAGACCGCCGGCGGCGCCAAGTCGAGAAAGAGCATGAACCCAAGCCTTAGTTTGATTGCGGCCGCAGCTCTGTCGGGTTTAGATCTCGCGGGTCTACGCTGGTTCGCGCTCAGCATCGGCAAGAAGACCTCGGGCCTGGTCAAAGCTTTGATGGCCTTATTCTTGATGGCCAAGTTTGCCCTGCTGGCTCTGGCCGTGTACTTCATGAAAGACCGGGCTTGGTTCTCGGCCCCTTGGTTTGCAGTGGGTTTGGGCCTGCCCTTTGCCCTCTATTTTGCTTGGGAAGTTAGAAAACATGTCAGCAAGCGCTGAAAAACATTCAGAAGCCCAGCAGCACGAAGGCGAGCATCACATGCCTGAGGCCGTGCTGTTTTTAGAAAAAGATTGGCAACCCATTGCCATGACCGGTATTTCTTTAGGCGTGCTGTTGATCTTGGCCGTGTTCGGCCTGACCCGTCTCAAAAAGCTGCCCGGAGCCCTGCAAGGTGCTTGGGAAATGACCTTTGAATGGGTTGAAGGCATTGTCGTGCAGGTCATGGGTCCTAAGGGCCTGCCCTATTTCCCGCTCTTCTTCTGCTTCTTCCTATACATCTTATTCAATAACCTGCTGGGCTTGCTGCCGGGTATGGCCTCGGCCACGGCTAAGCTCGACACCACGGTGGCCCTGGCGCTGACCACCTTTATCGCGACCCATGTGCTGGGCATGATGAAAAAAGGCGTTTTTACTTACTGGGGCCATTTCTTTCACATTCTCGACTACACGAAAGAAAAAGGCCTAGGTAAAATCATCACCTTCGTGCTGCAATTCTTTTTGCTGCCCCTGATTGAGTTGATTGGCGAAGCGGCACGTCCGCTCTCGTTAGCCATGAGGCTTTTTGGCAATATCTTTGCCAAAGAGACGATCTTAGCCGTGCTGGCTGCTATGACACTTGAGTATTGGCTGGCAGCCGGGGCTGGCAACAAGGCCATCATGGCCATGCCCTTTTTGCTTCGCTTTGGCGTGCTCATTTTGGGCGTGCTGGTGTCGATCATCCAGGCCGTGGTCTTCACGGCCTTGTCGATGGTTTACATTAGTGGCGCGATTACAGTTCACGACGAACATGAACACGGCGACGAGGGCCACGGGGCCCCCAGCGCTGCGCATTGATTTCAAAACCAACAAAGCCGGAGGAAATACAAATGAAAAAGACCCTGCTCTCAACCCTAGGAATGGCCTTGATGGCTGGCGGCCTGAAGGCTGCCGAAGCTGCGGCCGAAGCGGCCCCCGCCATTGTTTCGGGCGGCCTGTCAAAAGGCGCAGCTGCTGCGCTCGCGCTAGGCATTGCGGCTTTTGGCTGCGGCATTGGCCAGGGCATTGCCACCGGCAAAGCCGTAGAAGGCATTTCGCGCCAGCCTGAAGCAGCCGACGCCATTCGCGGCGCATTGCTGCTGGGCTTGGCCCTGATCGAAGCCCTCACCATTTACGCGCTGCTCGTCGCTTTTTTGGCCAAGTAAGAACCCCCGGCGGAGTAAAACATGCTTTCGTTTCATCCTGATATCTTTCTCATTCAATGGATCACCTTCGCTTTGGCGATGGCGGCCATTTGGGCAATCTACCTCAAGCCGCTGGGCAAGCATTTGCGCTCGCGGCGCGAGGGCATTGCGAAAGATTTAGCCACGGCAGAAGAAGCGCGGGCAGAAGCCGCCCGCCTCAGGGCTGAATTTGACGCAGAGAAAGCCAAGATGATCGAAGAGAACCGCCAGCAATACGAGCGAGTCAAGACCGACGCTGAGGCCTTTCGCCATGATCTGATGGCCAAGGCCAAGGCTGAGGTTGACCAGCTCATGAGCGAGGGCCGCAAGCGTTTAGAACAAGAGCGCCTGCAGGCCATGCGCGACATTCGCCAAGAAGCTGCCGACTTGGTGGTGATGGCGACTGAAAAGATGATCGAGAAGAGTTTGACCGGCGCAGACCATAAGAAGCTGGCCGACAAATTCGTCAAAGGTTTGACCGTCTCAAAGAATTGAGGTCCCTGTGACTAGCACCCTGATCACGCAACGCTACGCCAAGGCCCTGCTTGAAGCAGCCGTGGCTGAAGAAGTCGACGAGCTCGTGGCCGGCGAGGCTCATGCCTTGGCCGAGGCGCTGGGCGATGACCGCGACGTCAAACGTTTTTTGTCTGATCCGCTTTCGTCATCCGATGACAAGTTGGGTGTTTTGTTATCTTCGTTTCCCGAAGCTCCCCACATCATTTTTAAGCAGTTCTTGCGCGTGGTGCTTGAGAATCGTCGCGAGCGCCACTTGCCGGCCATGTTGAAAGAATACTTGCGCCTGCTACGCGACTCGCACGGCGAAACCAAGGCCGAGCTGACCACGTCATTCAAGCTGAGCGTGGATCAACGTAAGCTGCTCGAGCGCGAATTGAGCAAGCGCCTGGATCGCAAGGTCGAGCTAATTCCCATGGTCGATCGCGATATTTTGGGCGGAGCCAAGCTCAGGGTGGGCGATCAGATCTATGACGGCAGCCTGCGCTCGCGATTGAAGCGGCTTGAAATAGCTCTCAAGGCTGAGCCCAAGCAACGCCGTGCAACGGTATTGCAGCCCAAGACCAAGGCAGCCAAGAAAAAAATCGCTGCCAAAAAAACAGCGCCTAAGAAGACTCAAGCCAAAAAAGCGAAATAAACGGAGCAAAATATGCAGATCAAGGCAAAAGAGATTACCAGCCTGCTTAAGAAGCAGATTCAAGGTCTCGACGCTGGCGTGGACGTGGCCGAAGTCGGCACCGTCATTCAGGTGGGCGATGGCATCGCCATCTTGCATGGCCTTGGCAATGCCATGGCCAGCGAACTGCTTGAGTTCCCGGGCGGGGTGATGGGCTTGGCCCTCAATCTTGACCGCGACACCGTGGGTGCTGTGCTACTCGGTGATGACCGCGAGGTGAAAGAGGGCGACATCGTCAAACGAACCGGCCGCGTGGCTGACGTGCCCGTGGGTGACGCTTTCTTGGGTCGTGTGGTAAACGCCTTGGGCGCCCCCATTGACGGCAAAGGCTCTATTGCGGCTTCAGGCACACGCCCCATTGAATTCAAGGCGCCAGGCGTGGTGCAGCGCCAGCCTGTGAAAGAACCCATGCAGACAGGCATCAAAGCCATCGACGGCATGATTCCCGTGGGTCGCGGGCAGCGTGAGCTCATCATTGGCGATCGCCAGACCGGCAAGACCGCCATTGCTATCGACACCATCATCAATCAAAAGGGCAAAGGCGTTAAGTGCGTCTATGTGGCCGTGGGCCAAAAGCAAAGCACGGTGGCCCAGGTGGTCGGCATACTCGAGAAAGCTGGCGCCATGGCTTACACCATTGTGGTGGCCGAGACCGCCAGCAACCCTGCGCCCTTGCAGTACCTGGCGCCCTATTCAGGCTGCGCCCTGGCCGAGTACTTTACCTACAAGGGTGAAGCGGCCCTTATTATTTATGATGACCTGAGCAAGCAGGCAGTGGCTTACCGGCAGCTCTCACTACTCTTGCGCCGTCCACCCGGCCGCGAAGCCTATCCTGGCGACGTCTTTTATTTGCATAGCCGCTTGCTAGAACGCGCTGTGAAATTGTCTGACGAATTAGGCGGGGGTTCGCTCACCGCCTTGCCCATCATCGAGACGCAGGCTGGCGACGTATCGGCCTATATTCCTACTAATGTGATTTCGATTACCGACGGCCAGATCTTCTTAGAATCGAATCTGTTTTATTCAGGCATACGCCCGGCTGTGAACGTCGGCATTTCAGTCAGTCGTGTCGGCGGCAATGCGCAGACGAAGGCGATGAAGAAAGTGGCGGGCACGCTCAAACTCGAGTTGGCCCAGTACAATGCCTTGGCTGCCTTTGCTCAGTTTGCCTCAGATTTAGACAAGGCGTCGCAGGCCCAGTTGGCTCGCGGTCAGCGTCTCGTCGAGCTGCTCAAGCAAAACCAGTTCTCGCCTTTAGGCTTTGAAGAGCAGGCGGCTGTCATCTTTGCTGGTATCAAAGGCAAAGTAGATGACGTCAAAGTGGCCGACGTGCGTCGCTTTGAGACCGAGCTCTTAGAATTCTTGCGCCGCCAGCACGCGGGTGTCTTGACTGAAATTCGCGAAAAGAAAGAACTCAATGATAATTTGATGGGCTTGCTAGGCAAGGCCATCGATGAGTTCAAGTTAGTCTTTAAATAGATAGGAAGTCATGCCTTCACTGAAAGAGCTTCGCGGCCGAATTAAGTCTGCGAAGAACATCCAGCAGATCACCAAAGCCATGAAGATGGTGGCGGCGGCGCGTCTGCGCAAGGCCCAGGATCGTATGTTGGCTGCACGCCCCTATGCCATGAAAATTGGCGCGGTGATCAATGAATTGGCCGCCGGTGGCTTGCAAGACGCTCATCCTCTGCTGGCCCCGCGCGAAGGCGCCTTGAATGGCAAGGGCCCCCTGCATATTGTGATTATTGCGGCGGATAAGGGTCTTTGCGGTGCCTTTAACGTCAATGTGTTTCGCAAGGCTGCTCAATTGATTCGAGCCGAGCAAGACAAGCGCACCCTTCGTGTCACCATCGTGGGCCGCAAGGCGCGCGACTACTTTAAGAGCTTTGGCTTGGAATTTGCCGCGGTGCACATCAATGTCTTTGCTGACTTGAAGTTTGCCTTTGCCGAAGTGCTGACCCGCGAATTGACCAGCGCCTACTTGGGTGGCCAGGCTGACGAAGTGCGCCTGATCTTCACCAATTTTGTCTCGACCATGACGCTAAAAGTCGAAGAGCAGCGCCTGCTGCCATTTGGCCTGGGCGTGAGCGAAGCTTTTGAAGGCGTTGGCAAAGAAGATTTGGGTGGTGTGATTTTTGAGCCCAGTGGGCCTGAGATCTTAGACGCCTTGGTGCCGCGCGCTGTAAGTGTGCAAGTCTGGCGCGCTTTGCTTGAGTCATCGGCCTCAGAGCTGGCGGCGCGCATGACCGCCATGGATTCAGCCACCCGCAACAGCAAAGAAATGATTCAAAACCTGACCCTCAGGGCCAATCGCATTCGCCAGGCTGTGATCACCAAAGAAATCGCAGAACTGGTCGGCGGCGCCGAAGCCCAAAAATAGAACTTAGCAATGGAGAAACCATGAGCACCGGAAAAGTTGTATCTATCATTGGCCCTGTGGTCGACGTCGAATTTTCGCCGAACCAGCTGCCTGCCATTTATAACGCTCTCAAAGTCACGGGCGAATATAAGGTGGGTGGCAAAAAGTTCGACATCGATTTGACGCTCGAAGTGCAGCAGCATTTGGGCGACAACGCGGTGCGCGCCGTGGCCATGAGCTCGACCGATGGCCTGACGCGAGGCATGGACGCCGCTGATACGGGCGCACCCATCTCGGTGCCGGTGGGCAAAGAGACCTTGGGGCGCATCATGAATGTCTTGGGCGATCCGGTGGACGAGATGGGACCTATCCCGACGAAAAAGCGCTATCCCATTCATCGTTCGGCCCCCAAATTTGAAGAGCTGAGCACCAAAGCTGAGATGCTTGAAACCGGCATTAAAGTGGTTGATCTCTTGGCCCCTTACGTCAAAGGCGGCAAGATCGGCCTATTTGGCGGCGCGGGCGTGGGCAAGACGGTCATCATCATGGAATTGATCAATAATATCGCCAAGCAGCACGGTGGTTATTCGGTTTTTGCCGGGGTGGGTGAGCGCACCCGTGAAGGCAATGACCTATGGCTTGAAATGAAAGAATCAGGCGTGATCAGCAAGGCTGCCCTGATTTATGGCCAGATGAATGAGCCGCCGGGTGCTCGCCTGCGCGTGGCTTTGACCGGCCTGACTTGCGCTGAGTATTTCCGCGACGAAGAGAACCAAGACGTGTTGCTCTTTGTCGATAATATTTTCCGCTTCACCCAAGCCGGCTCTGAAGTCTCGGCCCTTTTAGGTCGTATGCCTTCAGCTGTGGGCTACCAGCCCACCCTGGCCACTGAGATGGGTCAATTGCAAGAGCGCATCACCTCTACTAATAAAGGCTCGATTACTTCGGTGCAGGCCATTTATGTGCCGGCCGATGACTTGACCGATCCTGCGCCTGCCACGGCTTTCAGCCATTTAGACGCCACCACCACGCTTTCGCGTCAAATTGCTGAGCTGGGCATCTATCCGGCTGTGGACCCGCTCGATTCGACCAGTCGCATTTTAGATCCGCAGATTGTGGGCGAAGAGCATTACCGCGTGGCCCGTCAAGTTCAGTCCATCTTGCAAAAATACAAAGATCTGCAAGATATCATCGCCATCTTAGGCATGGACGAGCTCAGCGAAGAAGACAAGAAAGTGGTCTATCGTGCCCGCAAGATTCAGCGCTTCTTGTCGCAACCTTTCCATGTGGCCGAAGCCTTTACGGGTATGAGCGGCAAGTATGTGAAGCTCGAAGAGACCATTCGCAGCTTTAAAGCTGTCGCGAATGGCGATTATGATCACCTTCCTGAGCAGGCCTTTTATATGGTGGGCGGCATCGAAGAGGTCATTGAAAAGGCCAAGACGCTTGAGGCTAAGGTCTAAGCAGCATGCGCGCCTTTACAGTCCACTTTCCCACCAAAATTATTTTTGGTTCGGGAACGCTGGCTGAGACTGGCCAAGAAGCCAAGCAACTGGGCAAAAAAGCTTTGTTGCTTACGGGCCGCAGCGCCATGCGCAAGACTGGCGTCTTAGCTAAGGTCGAAGGCGCGTTAAAGTCGCAAGGCGTAGAAATCTCGCTCTTTGAACAGATCGAGCCCAACCCTAGGCAAGAAACGCTGGATCAGGCTGTGCAGCAGGGAATTCGAGATCGCTGCGATTTCGTGATCGGTTTGGGCGGCGGTTCGCCCATGGATAGCGCCAAGGCCTGCGCCATGGCCCTGGCCCATCAAAAGCGCACAGGCGAGTCGGTCAGTGTTTGGGAATGGACCTCGGGTCTGGGTGTGAAGCGCCGCAAGGTCGAAAATCCACTGCCGACTTTGCTGATCAGTAGCACCGCCGCCACAGGCTCAGAAGGCAATTGCGCAGCGGTGATCACCCAGTGGAGCACGCATCTCAAAGCCGTGCTTTGGGATCTGGGAGCCTTTCCCAGCGTCAGCATCGTCGACCCTGAGCTGATGCTAAGCCTGCCGATCGAAAGCACCCGCGATGGCGTGGTTGATCTTATGCTGCACGTACTCGAGCAGCACTTTAACGGTGACGATAAAGCTTTGGTGCAAGATCGCATTTCAGAAGGCCTGTGCAAAGGCGCCATGGAATGCCTAGATATTTTAGAGACTGACCCCAAGAACCTTACGGCTCGAGAAAATGTCAGTTGGGCTTCGGTCTTTGCACTGATCGGCGGGGGCGGGCCTAACTGGGGCCGCAGCGGCGCTTTCACCGTGCATCACCTGGACCACCCGCTCTCGGGTTACACCGACGTGGCCCACGGCAGGGGCTTGGCGCTGCTCTGGCCCTCGTATTTGCGGGTTATTTTGGCCAAGAAAGAAGCCAAGATCAGCCAGATAGGCCAGGCTCTATGGCAAGTGGCGCCCGGCGTAAGTTCGGCTGAGAAGACCGTCACAGCTTTAGAAGCTTGGCTCAAGGCCCACAGTTTCACCCAGCGCTTGCGCGATGTGGGCGTGACCGAAGAGCTCATCCCCAAGATGGCAGCCGATGCTGTCAAGCTTTCGGGCGGCGGTCGTGATTTCTTAGATGCGCCCGTGCCGCTGACCGTTGAAAAGTGTGCCGCCGTGTATCAAGCGGCTTACTAAGAGAAGATCATGGCCAAAACCATCCATCTTGAAATCGTGACACCCGACGGCCTTACCTTTAAGGGCGAAGTTGAGTCTCTAACTCTGCCGGGCATCAACGGCAGCTTTGGCGTTTTGCCCTCGCATGCGCCGCTATTGTCAGTCTTAGGCGCAGGCGAAGCCAAATACGTCGTGGCGGGCAAGCCGGTCTATCTGGCCCTGTCAGGCGGTTTTGCCCAAGTCAGCCCCAAGGCGGTCACCGTGCTCGCAGAAACAGCTGAACTGGCCTCCGAGATTGATCTCGAACGCGCCAAGGTCCAGGCTGAAAGCAAGGGCCAGCAGCTTAAGGGCGCCCGCCTCGAGGCTGACCAATATGCTGCGATTCAAGCCAGCTTGCTCAAAGAATTGATTCGCATGAAAGTGGCTGGCAAGAAGCGCGAATCTTAAGCATTCATGAAGATCGTTACTTGGAATATTAATGGCCTGCGCGCCATCAGCAACAAGGGTTTTCTACCTTGGGTAGCTAAATCAAAAGCGGATGTGATCTGTCTGCAAGAAATCAAAGCCAGGCCCGAGCAACTCCCCCCCGAAATTCAAATCATCAAAGGCTATGAAGCGGTCTTTAACCCGGCTGTGCGGCCCGGTTATTCAGGCACGGCCATTTATAGCAAGGCCAAGCCTGACGAAGTTTGGGTGGGTATCGGCGACAAAAAATTCGACGTCGAAGGCCGCGTCACGGGTGTGCGCTTTGGCAATGTGCACGTCATTTCGGCTTACTTTCCAAACTCACAGGACGAAGGCAAACGCCTTGATTACAAAGTCGAGTTTTGCGATAAAATTACAAAGTTTCTCAAGAAGCTTACGGCCAAAAAACAGCATGTCGTATTGACGGGCGACTATAACATTGCTCACGAAGAAATTGATTTGGCTCGGCCCGACAATAATCACGAGAGCCCGGGATTTTTTCCGGCTGAGCGCAAAGCCATGACGCAGTTTTTAGCTTCGGGTTTCGCCGATGTGTTTCGCGAAGAGCGGCCCCAAGACAAAGACCTCTATACATGGTGGTCCTATCGCACCAATGCCCGGGCCCGCAACGTGGGCTGGCGCATTGACTATACTTGTGTAGATTTAGGCCTGAAAAGCAGGGTTAAAAAGACCTGGCATGAGCCGAATGTGATGGGATCAGATCATTGCCCTGTGGGCATTGAACTGAAATAATAAAAAGATGAAGAAATTGCTGCTCACCACCGATGATTTTGGTATGTGCCATGCCGTCAATCAAGGCATTGTCCAAGCCATGACTTTGGGTATCGCCCGTTCAACTAATTTTCTTGCCCCAGCCCCTTGGTTCGCAGAAGCCGTCTCACTCGCCAAAGAGCACAAGCTTGAAGTGGGGGTTCACCTTTGTCTTACGGCTGACTGGGATCGCCTGCAATGGGGCCCTTTGACTGCAAATCCCCGTTTGCGTAACGAGGCAGGTCGCTTTCCTGCCATGCATGCAGCTCTTGAGGGCCAGGGCGCAACGGACGATGATTTTTATGACGAGCTTAAAGCCCAAATTCTGTTAGTTAAGAAAACCTATGGCGAACCCACCCATGTCGAAACCCATATGATCGGGGGCGTGGCTGGTAGCGGCGGACCCGTGGGTGACCGGGTACGCAAGGTTATCAAAACTCTTTGCGCTGAGTTTAAACTGACCTATACCTATGAGCGCGACGAAGCGGGTCAGCTTAAGCATTTTATTGATGAAGACTGCATGTCGCTTTGGTCGCCGGATGAGATCTTTGCCAAGCTGGCGACCTGGCAGGCACCGGGCCGCTATCATCTCTTTGGCCATGCCGCCGTGGACTCTGACGAGCTTGATGCCATTTGCTCAAAGGACTATGGTCCCCGGGTCTGGGCCCGCGAAGCGCGAGTGCGAGATTTAGCCTTCTATATTGAGCCTTTGCACCGTGCCAAGATTGAAGCCTTGGGCTTTGAGCTACTATCCTCGGTCAGCAAATTGGGCCCGATTTGAGGCCTTTTTCGATATAATATCCGCCCCCATGGTCAAAATCGTTGCGATCGCTAATCAAAAAGGCGGGGTGGGTAAGACCACCACCTCGGTGAACCTGGCTGCTGCTCTTGGCGTCCAGGGCCGGCGCGTATTGCTGATTGATTTAGACCCCCAGGCCAACGCAACATTAGGTTTAGGCTTTACCCGCGACCGGGTGCGCAATCACATCTATCACGTACTGCTCGATGGCGTGCCCCTGGCCGAGGCTGTGCATGATACTGGCTTGCCGGGCCTCAGCCTCTTGCCCTCAGATATTGATTTGACCGGCGCAGAGCTTGAGTTGACCGAGGTGGCCAACCGCGAGACCATCTTGAAGCGAAGTTTGCAACCGGTGCGCGAGCAGTATGACTTTATTTTGCTCGATTGCCCGCCTAGCTTGGGCCTGATCACTTTGAATGGGCTGACTGCTGCCGATACGGTTTTGATACCCGTGCAAGCTGAGTACTATGCCTTGGCGGGTGTGGGTCTCTTGCTGAACACGCTGTCGATGGTTCAAAAAGGCCTCAATCCCAACTTGAGGGTCGAGGGCGCACTGCTCACCATGGTCGACAGCCGCAGCACCCTCTCGACCCAGGTGGTGCAAGAAATACGCGGCATGTTTCGCGAGCGAGTTTATGAGGCTGTCATCCCCCGCAACGTTCGCTTGGCCGAGGCGCCTTCGCATGGCAAGCCCATCAATATTTATGACCCCCGCTCACGCGGCGCCGAGGCCTATGCCGCTGCGGCCGCTGAGTTGGCCAGCAAGTCGGGCTTGGCCCCGGCCGCTGTTTCGTAAAGGAATTTTATGACCCGCAAAGCGTTAGGCAGAGGGCTCAGTGCCCTCATCCCCACCGACCTGCAAAGCCTTCCCACTGAGGTGCGCGGCGCTGTCAGCGATGTCGCCGTGGCCCAGGTTAAGCCCAACCCCTACCAGCCTCGCCTGCACTTTAAAGAAGCTGAGCTTAAGGAACTGGCCGATAGCATCGCAGCCCAAGGCATGCTGCAGCCTATTGTTGTATTGCGCCAAGGCGAGGACTACATACTCATCGCTGGCGAAAGACGTTTGCGCGCTGCCAAAAAATTGGGCTATCAACGCGTGCCCGCAGTCATCAAAGACTCTGCCACGCGTGAGCAATTGGCTGAATGGGGCCTGATTGAGAATATTCAGCGCGAAGGCCTGAACCCGATGGAAGAGGCCCGAGCTTACAAGAAGCTTCGTGACGAATTCAACCTGACCCAAGAGCAAGTAGCCGACAAGGTCGGCAAAGACCGCAGCTCAGTGGCTAACTGTTTACGATTGCTCAACCTGCCCTTAGAAGTTCAGCAATGGGTGGAAGAAGCCAAGCTCAGCATGGGCCACGCCCGCGCCCTGCTCAGTGTCGAGAATCCCGTAACGCAAAAGGCCCTGGCTGCCTCAGCCATGCGTGAAGGCTGGTCGGTGCGTGAAATGGAGCGTCAGAGCAGCGAGCGCGCGCCCAAGCGCAAACCTATGCTGGCCCGCGGTAGCGGCGCGCAGGCTCTGGCGGTGAAAGAGATCGAAGAAAAGCTGCGTCGCGCGTTGGGCACCAAAGCTAAGCTCAAGCCGGGTCGCAAAGGTGGCGTCATTGAAATTTCTTATTATTCCGAAGAAGAACTCGAGCGCTTGCTTGAGTTCATGAACGCGCGCTGACGCTGATATGAGCCTGCCCTCCAAAACAGACCCTCGTCGTGGCGACCGCGATAGTAAGCACGTCACTCTGGTTATTATTCCTCACCACGGTGCCAGCCTTTATCAGTGGCGTGTGCCAAGGCCGATTTGGTATGCCTTGGTCATGGGTCTGTTGGCTCTGATTGTTAGCGCGGGTTGGATCGTGGGCCGACAAGCCCAGCATCAATGGGAATGGAAGCAGCTGCGCGCAGAGCGCGAAGCCAATCGCCGCTTAGCTTTAGAGCTAGGCAAGGGCCGCACCGCTTTGAAGCGCGTGGCCTCATTTGAGTTAGAGCTGCGCAAGATGCTGCGACACGGCAGCGAGAAATCTCTTTTGGGCGCGGGCAATGTGGGTGGCCCCTCTGAAGACGACATGCGCCGCCTCAGCGAAGAATTAGAACGCGACGCGGGCCAAGCCGCTGACGAAGCGCGAGATGGCGTAGAGAGTTTGGTGCGCGCAGCGGATCGGCGTGAAATCAGTGTGCGCGAATTGCGCCGTTACGTCGAAGGCAAGCGCTCGCTATTGGCCGCCAAACCCTGGGGCTGGCCTGTGCGGGGTTGGATCTCATCTGGTTTTGGAACGCGTAGTTCGCCTTTTTCAGGTGAAAAGGGCTATCACGCCGGCGTGGATATTGCCAATGACCAGGGCACACCCGCGCGCGCTACGGCCGACGGCCGTGTAAGCTTTGCCGGTTGGGAAGGCGGCTATGGCAAGTTGGTGGTGATTAATCATGGCCATGGCTATAGCACGCTCTATGGTCATTTGAACGAAATTAAAGTGAGCACGGGACAGTCTCTACGACGCGGCGCGGCCGTGGGCCTATTAGGCTCAACCGGTGATGCCACGGGTCCGCATCTTCACTATGAAGTGCGCGTCTATGGCGCCAGCGTGGATCCTCAAAAATACTTGGAGTAGAGAGCCATGTTTGGTTTTGGCGGAAAAATCGAAACAGTCATTGGTGAAGGCGCCCACATTAAGGGCAGCCTCAAATGTGGCGAGTCTATTTTTGTGAATGGCAAAGTTGAAGGCGATATCGTTTGTGAAGGCGTGCTCACTCTGGGCGCAAAAGCTATGGTGCGCGGCGACCTCAAGGCGCCGGTGATTGTGGTGGGCGGCAGGGTCGAAGGCGATGTCGAGGCCAGTGAGCGGGTCGAGCTCTTGCCCACGGCCGTGGTGGGCGGCGATCTGCGCGCCCCTAAATTAGTCATGGCCGATGGTGCTATGTTGCAGGGTCGTTGCGAGATGATACAGCCCAGCTATGAGCGCGCCGAAAAACCCGAGGCTAAAGCCGCTAGCCGCCGAGCTAACAGCTGAGCATGAGCCAAGTTCGAACCCGTTTTGCGCCCTCGCCCACAGGCTATCTTCACATTGGTGGCGCCCGCACCGCTCTCTTTGCATGGCTCTATGCTCGCAAGATGGGCGGCCAATTTATTCTGCGCGTAGAAGATACTGACCTTGCACGTTCTACCCAAGCGAGTGTCGACGGCCTTTTGCGTGATATGCGTTGGCTGGGCCTGACTTGGGATGAAGGCCCATATTTTCAGAGCCAACGTCTTGATATTTATGAGAAATATCTCGAGCAACTGAAGTTAAAGGGCTTGGCTTACCCGACCTTTGAAAGCAAAGAAGAGGTCGAAGCTGAACGTGAAGCAGCCATTGCCGCAGGCCACGTTCCGGGTGGCGATTTTGATGAGGCCACGCCTGAGCAAGTGGCAAAAATGGCGCTCGAAGGGAAGAAGCCGGCTTGGCGCTTTAGAATACCCGAGAGTGGCAACACCGAGTTTCCCGATTTAGTTCACGGCGCCATGCGTTTTGAAAATCGCCTGATGTCAGACTTTGTGATAGTCCGCTCAGACGGTATGCCGACCTATAACTTCGCAGCGACTCTTGATGACGCCCTGATGGGCATTACCCATGTGATACGCGGCGACGATCATTTGAGCAACACGCCCCGCCAGGTCTGCCTTTATCGGGCATTGGGCTTGCCGGAACCGGCCTTTGCGCATATACCGATGATCTTAGGGCCTGATAAGCAACGTCTGAGCAAGCGCCATGGCGCCACGGCCGTGGGTGAATATGAAAAGATGGGCTTTTTGCCCGAGGCCATGCTCAACTATCTGGCACTGCTGGGATGGAGCCTCGACGACAAGACCACGTTGATCAGTGTTAAAGACCTGATCACGAACTTTTCACTTGAACGGGTCACGAAACACGCGGCTGTCTTTGATCACGTTAAGCTGGGCTGGATGAACGGCCAGTACCTGATAGAGTCTGACCCCAAGCGCCTGGGGCCTTTGCTCAAAAAAGCCTGTGTCACCGTAGCGCCTGCAGCGGTGTCAAAAGATGACGCATGGTTTGAGCGCTTGGCCCTAGCCACGCGTGAAAAAGCCCGCACTTTAGGCGAGACAGCTTTCGACTGCGGCTTCTTTTTTGGCCCTTTAGAGGCTGTGCCCGAAGCGCGCGCGAGATTTCATCAAGCTGGTGGCCCAGTCCTAGCGCTTCAACTAGCGGCTTGGCTGGATACGGCCCATGACGATGCCGCGCAGCTCGAAGCCAGCCTGCGGGCATGGTGTGAATCGAAAACTGTTAAGTTTAAAGATGCTGTGGGCGTGCTGCGTAATGGTCTGTCGGGCCGGCTGATTACGCCGGGAATTTTTGATACCATCTTGCTCTTGGGCCGCGCTGAATCGAGTGCGCGCCTAACAGCCGCCGCGGCCTGGGCCGTTTAAGAGGGAAGTATGAGTGAAAACGAGATTCAAGCTAATTTAGAGAAGCGCGACGATGAGCGTATCGAAGCCACGGTGAAAGTTAAATTTCATGAGATTAGTCGAGACGCGGCTGATCAAGCGTTGGTGAGCGGTGATTTTACCGAGGTCTTTGCTAGCGAAGGCCTAAGCAAAGAGACAGCCGAGAACTTGCCCGAAGGTGCCAGTGAAGGCGCGGCCTTCACTGAAAACATTTCGATATCAGGCTTGCGTCTGGTGGGCGATCTGCAATTGGTGGGTGGCAAAGCATTAGCCGAGGGCTCTTATCTCACAGTCGAAATTCAGTTACCCGAGGCTCCCATTCCGGTACGCACGCTGGCCACGGTGATCTGGTCAGAAGTCCTGTCGGGCGAGCCCAAATTCAAGGCCGGTCTCTTTTTCGTGGGCATCAATCGCCTCGATGTGGCCAAAGTAGCTCGTTTTTTGATTCTGCAAAAAAGGGCCAAACACTCGTAAGGAGCTGGGCGTGGGATCTCTCGAGAATAAAGTTAGGGATTGTTACCGCGAAGAACCCTTTCCCAACATCCTTCAAAAAGCTAGCGATCCTAAGCGCAAATTGGACGAATTTGTCCGTTGGACCGGTTCCAATTTGAATTTTATGAACCTTCCCAACGTGATAAAGCCCGGCGCGCGGGTTCTGGTGGCGGGCTGCGGAACCGGCGAGGAAGTATTGGCGCTATGGCGCTTGCTCAAGAAGCCGCGAATCTTGGCTATCGACATGACAGACGCGTCATTGAAGATCGCCAAAAAGAACGTGCAATACTTTAAGGCCAAGGGTATTACCTTTCGTAAAGCTTCTATCCTTGATGATGTTCCGCGCTGGAAAGAGAAGTTTGATTTGGTCTATTGTTCGGGCGTGATCCACCATCTCGAGAATCCTGAAAAAGGCTTTCAGATTTTGGCGCGCTTGCTGGCAAAAAACGGGCACTACGCCATCAGTCTCTATCTGAGCTACGGCTTGGCTGTTCACAATTTGCGTTTGCGTTTTTTGGATCTTGTCGCTGGGCAGGATTTTGAGCGACGACGCGCCTGGGCTGTGCGCCTTAAATTTCCTGATTATCAGGTTCCGCAGTTGCTGCAAGATTGCTATGTGCATCCCCAGGTGAAGACCTATTCAATAGGACAAATTAAGGCCTGGTCTGATCGAGCCGGGCTTCAATTTGTCGGCGTTGCCCCTCCGCTGGGTTTTAGGGCTATGCTCGCCTATGTGACCGAAAACCTGGCCTTCACTCATCGTCGCAAAGCTTTTGTCAAACTGGTCATTGCGCCGCTAAGGATTTTTGCCCGTAAACCCGCCCCCGGGCTCTTTCGTTGGCGGCCTGTTTACGCCGTATTTCAACAATTGCTTTTTGTCGTTATGGGGAAAGGCGAATGTTATTATCATTTTCAGGCCCCGAAAGACCTAAAAAAAGGGTCGGCTTCTTGACAGGTCCCTTGGACTGATTAAGATAGTGGCCCTATTGATGGCAGATCGTCTAATGGTAGGACAACGGTCTCTGACACCGTGAATCTAGGTTCGAGCCCTAGTCTGCCAACCA
>CAZFUM010000026.1:0-3522 GCA_964521965.1 uncultured bacterium
AGGCGCGGGTCAAAATGGGGGTGGCGAACTCAACGCGAAGATCACCTTGCTGCAAATCGAGGCGCAGCTTAAGTGAGTGGGCAGGTCCGAGGGCCGGCAGGCCCATGAGCTGTTCTTGAGGCTTTGCTGTTACGTCTCGTTTAACAAATCGAAAGAAGCGTTCTTCAAAGAGTGGCTTGCCCATCACACCTAGGCTGAGTAGGGCGAACAAGAGAGCTGTGGCCACTGAGGGTTTGGCCCAGAAGCGAAGAGGCAGAGGTCGGTGAATCAGGGGTGAAAGAAATGCCGCTAGTGAAAAGACGATGGCCCCGCAAAGTAATGTGTCACTGGCCCAGTGCGCGCCCTGAAGCACGCGGGCCGTAGACATGAGCGCGCCGAGGGTGATGGTAAAAAGCGCTGCTGCCCAACGCCACCAACCCCGCACTAAAAAGATGAGCGAGGACCAGTAGAATGCCATGGCCGCATGGCCGCTTAAGAAGCTGTTGCCGCGGCCGGGCAGGCCCAATTCAAAGGGGCGCCTGAATTCCCAGGCACCGCCAAAGACATCGATTTGCCAGGGTCTGGGTCGGCCTGCCAAACTTTTTCCCAGAACATTGACGAAAAGCCCGGGGCCCAGCAAGAGAAGTATAAAGAGGTAGAGGCCAGGGCCGCGCCACTTGGCTTTGCCCCAAGGTGTAAACGACAGCAAATAGGCCAGTCCGCCCAATACACCGGTGATAAAGGCCGGTGCTTGGCCATAGTGGTGCAGCCATATCCACGGAGCTTGCTCGCCGCTGGGCCAGTTTTTTGCACGTGGGTCAAAGCCCAGGCGCGACAAATCGAGATCCCAGCCTGTGATAAAAAAAGCCAGGGCTAAGATGCCGAAAATAAAAAGCCCTGTGGCAACAGCGCCCCAGGGCAGGGTTGGGCTTTGCTCTTTCAAGATTTAGCGCTTCTTAGGCTCGGGACCGGTCTCGACAGGCAGGTTGTTCTGTGTCCACTGCGGCCAGCCGCCAAAGAAAACCGTCACGTTTTTGAAACCATGGGTCTTGTAGAGTTGTTCAGCGGTTTTTTCTGATAGTTTGCAGCCTGCGCCGTGGCAATATGAAATAAGATTTTTGGCTTTCTTGATCTGCGATTTGTACATGGCATAGTACTTGTCAAATTCGCCTGAGGGCAGCGGGATGGCTCCCGGGATATGGCCCTGGTCGTATTCGGCCTTAGCGCGCGCATCGATGAATATGTTGGCTGGATCTGCGTTCATGGCTTTAGCTTCGTCCAATTGAATATGCTTCCATGCTTTGTACTGTTCGTCGGGCTGATAATTGGCAATATTGGGTGAGATGCCATTGTCGGCCACCTGCATGGGCTGCCCGGGTTGACCCGCGGGGCCCGGCTGACCCTGATTCAAAGTAAAAGGCTGGGGTTGTGGGTTGCCAGTTTGGCCTAATTGAAAGCTTTGGGATGCTTGGCCTGGCTGGCCCTGGGGCTTGCCTTGGCTAGCTCGCGAGGGTGAAATGCCATAGGCATACGACATGGCACTCAAGCTCAGGGCCACTGCGAAGAGACCTAACTTTTTAAAGCTGTTTTTAATTTGCATGGTCGTGCTCCTCAAGAATGTGCTTCTACTATTATATATACGTTGTTCGTTCTGCCAAGACTGCTCTAAGGCCCATTAAATCAGGCTTCGGCCGCCATCGATAGCCACTTCAGCCCCACACATAAAGTCGCTCTCAGCTACAAACCTTACGGCCCGGGCAATTTCGCCAGTTCCGCCCAGGCGTTTGAGCAGGGTACGCTTTTTGCTAGCTGAAATCTGGCGTTGGCCATCGCGTTCTGCGGCCAGCATGGGCCCAGGCAGTATGGCGTTTACCAAGACATGTGGCGCCAGTGCCTTGGCTGAAGTTCGGTTGAGCTGAAGTAAGCCAGCCTTAGACAAAGAATAAGGCAAATAGCCGGGCCAAGCTAGGCGGCCTCCTACATCGGCAATATTGACGATGCGGCCCGGTTTTTTGCGGCGGGCCATGCGCAGGCCCAAATATTGGGTAAGCAATGCAGGCGCCCTAAGATTGACGGCGTAGGGTAGGTCATAGTCGCTGACCTTGGCTTTGGCCATCGATACGCGGGGAAAGACCGCCGCAGAATTCACTAAAATATCGATGCCCTTTAATTCTTCCCAAACCGTTTCAGCCAATTTTTTCACCTGGCGAGGGTCGGTTAAATCAGCCTGATAAAGGCGGCAGCCGACACCGCAGGCGATCACGTCTTTTTGGGTTTGGCGTGCCTCGCGCTTAGAGCTGCCATAGTGCAAAGCAATATTGACACCATTGCGCGCGAGCTCGAGCGCAATGGCGCGACCGAGACGTTTGGCGCCGCCCGTGACGAGGGCTGTTTTTCCGTTGAGGTCCATGGGTTCTCTAAGCTCAAAGAGGTCTAGTTTAGCTTGGGGCCTGAAATCAGGCGTAAAATTATGAAGAAAAAGGCAAAAATTTGATTTTCATCTTTTGAAATTAGTTTAGAATAGGTCTATAAATAAAGAATATTTCTAGGCGTTTAAGTTGCCCCAAAGGTCGGTTAAGAAGCCAAGTCAGCCAGCACCCATTTTCTGAGGCTAGCATGCGGCAGGCGAATCCAGATCTTATTTTTGACGAGCAAGTGCTCGAGCGTGTGGAGCAAGTCCTTGAGCAGCTTCGTTCGGGCGAAGCGCGACCTGCAAGGCTTGAGCGAGTCACCCTGTTTTTGACCGACCGCTGTAATTTAGCCTGCCGTTACTGCAATGGGCCCCACTTGGCCCACAACGCGAAAAAATCTGGCGTAGCCTGCTTACCCTACTTGAATCCTGCCACCTTTCAATCATGGCTGAATAGCTGGGCCCGGCAAGGCCTCAAACATTTGCATTTCACCGGCGGCGAGCCAACCCTGCACCCCCATATTGTAGACTTTACACGTCAAGCGCGGGCGCTGGGCGTGCTGTGCTCAATCACCAGCAATGGCGTCCAGCCTTACAAGCTTTATGCACGCCTCCTCAAAGCGGGTATGAATGAGATGCGTGTTTCGATTGATTCAGCCAAGTCGGGTGAGATCGACGCCATCGTGGGAAAGCCTGGCTCAGGCCGCAGGCTCTTGAACAATCTCATGGCGTTCAGGCGCCTGCGCGAGCCGCGCAAGCCGGGGGCACAGCCTCGCCGAGATTTTTGGCTGGTCTTAAATAGTTGCCTGGATGTTTATGACACGCGCGAGCTCTATGGCCGCATGAATAGTTTGAGGCGGCTTCGCCCAGATGACATCAAGGTGCTGGTGGTGGCGCAAGAACGGGCTCAATTGCGAAAAAAAGGCCGCAGGGCCGCGGTTGAAGGGCTATTGCGGGCGGTCGAGGCCTGGGGCGCTTTTCCCCTGCTCAAACGCAAGTTGCGCGACATGTTTCGACGTGATGCTGCAGGGCTTCGTGACAATGTGGTCAGAGCCGTGGCCAAGACCTGCGTGGTGCCATTGCTTGAGCGCACCTTCGACGAACAGGCTGCGGTGCTTGTCCATCTCTTCCTG
>CAZFUM010000026.1:3532-20395 GCA_964521965.1 uncultured bacterium
GAGAGCGGCCTTTATCCCTGCAGCATCTATAAGCGCCATTATGGCCAGCCCATCGCGCCCGCAGATTCATCGCCAGCAGAGCAGCAGGTTGCCGTTGAGGCATGGATGTCGAAGCACGATTGCCGCCAAGATCCCATTTGCCTGCAGCACTGCGTGGGCTGCACACGCAATTTAAATTTCGAGGCCAACCTTCGCTTACGCAGCCAAGCTCAGGCGGCCCCAGCGCCATCATTCGGTACTGCAGCTGCGGCCATGCACCTGCGGGGCGCCTATGCTCATGTCGAGACAGATTTTCGTTTCATGATTATCAAGCCATTAGGCTTGGCGCACTTAAGGCCCATCATGCGGCATTTGCGTAGCCGGGGCGCCGAGCCCCATGCCCGCATTGAGATTGGTGATTGGCAAGCTCTGGCGGAACAGCTTTATCAAGGCTGGAAAGATGCGCCGCCCAGTCTTGTTTTAAGGCAGGCATTTATGAATTTAGAACAGGGTAACCGAGCTATGGCGCTTTGTTTTGATGCCCGCTTGAGCTGGGATCACTTACGCCGCTTGCGTCAGGAGTTGCGCCTGCTTTTTCCTGCCCAATACGCGGAACTGAATTTAGATGGGAAGGTGAAGCGGCTGCGGGCTGAAGTGGCTCACGCACCCGATAGGGGCCGGGCTGAAAGGGAATGGGCCTTCATTAAGGCCTTAAAATAGGCTTTTGAGTGCTAGGTGCTAAGCCCACAATGCGAGACAATGAGTGCCGCGAAAAGAGCGGTACGTGAGGGCCTGATGGGCCTGGAGGTAATGATGGCATATTCAACCGGTCAAATTGTCGAACACAAGGCCCTGCCTGAGTTGGGCCGCGCTCGCATTCTCTATGTCTCGAGCGCCAAGTTGACGCTGCTCTTTGAGACTCGCACAGGCGGTGAGACCAAACATTTTGCCTTGCCCAATGCCGACATCTCGTCATCGCGTGACCAGTCAGATGACGGTTTTCCCAGCGGAGCCAGTCTGGCCAAAGCTGCCAAGCGCAGCATCGCGAAAGCCAAATTGGTTGCTAAAGCGAAAAAGGCTGCACGCACCAGCCAAGCGCCCGCCTAAGACTTAAGCAAAATCTACGTTTCATGTTGTTGGGGCCGCATTCATGCGGCCCCTTTTTTGTGTGATTTGAGATTCGCAACAGTCTAAACAGGTTTTCTGAACATCGCGCGATAGGCAGTTGGTGTGGCGCCCATGATCTTGCTGAATTGGCGGGTGAAATAATTGCTGTCCTTAAACCCGCATTCAAAGGCGATTTCAGTGACGCTTTGTTCGCCGCTTTCAAGCGGGCCGCAGGCCGAGCGAACGCGGTCGCGTATCAAAAGTTGAATGGGTGACTCGCCATACGATTGGCGAAACATGCGCCTGAAATGCGGGGCTGACATGCTGGCTACTCTAGCGAGCGAGTCAAGTGT
This sequence comes from uncultured bacterium, assembly GCA_964521965.1. Lineage (GTDB taxonomy): Bacteria > Oederibacteriota > JAJYGY01 > JAJYGY01 > DAIDJD01 > CAZFUM01. Next base: position 4,972 of record CAZFUM010000026.1, read on the forward strand.
GTGCGGGTCTTGAGAATTTTGGCGCATGAGTTGACGGGCTGTGAATAGTCCGCTTGAGATGGGTCGCTTGCCCTCACCGCGGGCCTGCTCTCGGTTGGTAGCGATCCTCGCCAGGCCGAGCAAAAATTTTTGAAAGAGTAAGCGAATGGCGGCAGATTTTCCGGGCTTGGCGTCACCCTGCTCGGCTTCGATCTCACGTAAAGCCAACTCAGCGCTGATCAGCTCTTTGCTGCTCAACCTTAAAACTCGGGCTGGCATGCCCTTGCTAGGAAAAAGATCATCGAGTGTCTTGAGGTCATCTACGTGGGCCTTGAGGTCGTTGAGCAGGGAAGGGTCAAAGTGAATATTGCGGTGGGACTGGCCGCTGGAGTCGACATACTGATGGGCCAATCCAGGCGGGCAAACAATGATATCTCCAGCCATGGTGTCATGACCCTTGCCCGCGCAGCGATGCCGCCCCTTGCCCTCACTGATGAGGGTGATCTCCATGAACTCATGGGTATGCGCAAAAAAGGTTTCGGCTTGCAATGTGAAATGGGGTTCCAAATGGAGCCAACCCGAGCCCTCGCGGATTCCCAGGGGATAACGATAAGTGAAAATCATGAGCGTATTGTGCGAGTCTAAAAGCGCGCGGTCAAGCTATCTGAGTTTAATCAATTAAATACGGCATATTTTTGTTGATTTGAAATGCTTTGTCAGATCTGCTCTCGTAAAAAAAAGATCTTTTTGTGCTATGGATTGATCTGATCCTGAAGGTGTTCTTTTCTGGCATTCGATACTCTGGGCCACGTTAAGAGACTCACACGGCTTAGGGGGAACCACATGCGCGTCATCAGTATCTTGCTTGCTCTTATCTTTAGCGCCTCACTTAACGCCGCGCCCACACTTGGCGCGGTCAGCAAAAATGCAGATCCGGTGGGACGCTGGAAAAAATTTGAGCTGAGCTTTCCGCTTACGACCTGGGCCAGCAATCTTTTTGACCCGGCCCAAATTGATGTCAACGTGACCTTCAGCTCTCCCAGCGGCACGACCTACAAGGTCAACGCCTTCCCGTACCAGGCTTACACCCGTAGCGGCTCGATGGCCGCGGGGCAGACACTGACTCCTAGCGGCGGCGTTGTATGGAAATGTCGTTTCTCGCCCCCGGGCGAAGGAAGCTGGAGTTACGTTATCAGCGCGACCGATACCGGAGGCACTGTCACCTCGGGTGCTCCCCAGACTTTTCAGGTGAACTCGTCCACGTCACGTGGTTTCATTCAGGTGTCGCCAAGTGACAATAAATATTTTCGCTACGACGACGGAACTACTTTTTTTGGGGTGGGGGAGAATTTTTGCTGGTCCGACCAGGGCGGCTTCAATACCTATTACTACGACGACCATCTCGCTAAGCTGGACGCCCAGGGTGGCAAGCTGGTGCGTTTGTGGATGGCGACTTGGGGTTTTGCCGTTGAATGGGACAACACGCCTCTAGGCAATTATGCCAACCGCCAGGATCGCGCCTGGGCTATGGATAGGGTGTTTGAGCAGCTTGAGGCGCGCGGCATGGTAGCCGAGCTCTGCCTCATCAATCACGGGCCTTTCTCGACCACAGCCAACAGCGAATGGGGCGCCAATCCTTTTAACAGTGCCAAAGGGGGTCCTCTAGCTAGTCCTGACCAGCTTTGGTCGAGCAGCCAAGCGCAGAACTACCTGAACCAGCGCTGGCGCTATATTACGGCCCGCTGGGGCTATTCGACCTCGCTCTTCGCCTATGAGCTCTTTAACGAGGTTGAGAATACCGACAATTATTCCAATCGCTGGAGCGAGATCGCGGCCTGGCATAACAGCAACGCCACCACCATCAAGAACCTGCATCCGCAGAAACACCCTGTCTCAACCAGCGTGGCTTCCTATATCAACGGTCAAAACGTGGTCTGGCCCGGCATGGACTTTACCCAATTTCACCAATACAACGCACAGGACATGGCGCAAATGATGCGCGATCGGGTGGCCCAGTATCGCGGCTACAAGGCCGCGCCCGTGATGGGCGGCGAATTTGGCACAGACTGGGATTGGAGCAAGATCGACCAGATGATTGCCGCAGACCCCGATGGCTTGAATTTGCACGAGGCCAACTGGGGCTCGCTGATGACCGGCGCCGGCGCGGGCGCCCTGAGCTGGTGGTGGGATCGCCCCATCGACAGCAATAATTGGTATCCGCGTTACAAGGGCGTGTCCACGTTTGTGGCCGGCGAGGATCTTGATCAACGCGGCTATCAGCCGCAATTCGGCGGTGTGGCCAGCCCTTTAAAAGCTTACTGGCTACGTGGTCAAAACCGCGTGCTGGGCTGGGTGCAGCATCAGAACAACACTTGGTATGCGCGCAGCCAGGCTTGGGCTATTGGCAATGTGAACGGCGCGACCTTGAGCGTGAGCGGGCTGAGCTCGAATGGGGCTTGGACTCTTCAATGGTATGACAGCGTCTCAGGTGCACTCTTTTCGACCCAAAGCGTCAATGTGAGCAATGGCTCGGCCAGTCTGCCCATACCTGGCATCAGTTCGGTTAAGGGTGATTGGGCCTTTAAGCTTTTTCCGGCCAATCTGACTCCTAGCCCCACGTCCACGCCCGTTGTGTTCGCTATACCCGGCCGCGTTCAGGTCGAGGACTACAGCGCGGCCTACGACACGAGCGCGGGCAATCAATTCGGCCAATATCGCGCAGGGGATGTTGATATCGAGGCCTGCGCCGACGCGAGCGGTGGCTTTAATATCGGCGAGATCGCCGCCGGTGAATGGCTTGAGTATCAGGTCCATGTCGCGAGCGCGGGCAATTACAGTCTGAACTTGAGGGTGGCTTCTCAGAATGCCGGACCCTTCTCGCTACAGGCTCAATGGGATGGCGCCAATCTTGGATCCCCAATCACTTTTAATGGCACGGGCGGCTGGCAGACTTGGGCTACGGCGACGGCTTCGGGCTTCTATTTGACGGCGGGGCGCCACACGCTGCGCCTGAATGCCCAGTCCGCTTTATTTAATCTAAATTACATCGACGTGTTGGCCCAGGTCTCGGCCACCAACACGCCCACTTGGACACCCAGCCCCATCCCCACGGTCACCCGTGTAAGCGGCGGCAGTTGCAAACGGGTGCTGGCCTATTACCCCTCTTGGTATGGCTCAGGCTACAACGCGTCTAAACTGCCATTCAACAAGCTGACGCATATCTGCCATGCCTTTATCTGGCCCAATAACGACGGCAGCCTGAACATCCCTGCTGAGATCAACGAGCCTGCTCTGATCAGCAGCGCCCACGCGGCCGGCGTCAAGGTCTTGATCAGTGTGGGCGGAGCCGGCGGCTCAGGCGCCTTTGCGAGCCTGGCGGCCAACAGCGGCCTGCGCGCCACCCTGATCAACAATCTCAGAAACTTTTGCCAGCAACGCGGCTATGACGGCGTGGACTATGACTGGGAATTTCCGTCAAATAATAGCGACCGGGCAAATTTCACAGCTTTGGTTCAAGAAACTCGCGCTGCTTTCAACGCGGCCGGGCATGCGGAATGGGAGATTAGCGGGGCCTTCTCGCCCGGATCTTATTATGGCCAATTTCTTGATGTGCCTGCCCTGGCCAATTACTTGAACTACTTCAACCTGATGACCTATGACGGCCACGGCGAATGGTCAGCCCATAGCGGCCACAACGCTCCCCTGGGCGCCTCGACCTCTGACTCAGATGGCGTGAGCATGCAGGGTGGGGTGGACTATTATGTGAACACGCGCGGGCTGGCGGCCTCGAAGATCAATTTTGGCCTGGCCTTTTATGGGCGCAATTTCCCCACCGAAGATTTGCATCAAAGTTGCCCTAGCTGCGGCAGCGCCGTGACCTATCTCTCGTACGCGCAGATCGCGCCCCTGATCAACAACGGCTGGACCCGCTACTGGGACAGTGCGGCCAGCTCGCCGTATTTGCGCAGCAACAGCCTGGCTCAGACCATTAGCTATGATGACCCTCAGAGCGTGCAGGCCAAGTCAAACTGGGCCCTTAACACGCGTGGACTGGGTGGAGTCTTTATGTGGGAAATCAGCCAGGACCGCATGGGCGATGGCTCGCAGCCCCTGCTTGACGCCATGCGCGCGCCCTTGAGCTGCGGCCCCACGGCCACGCCCACCCGCACAGCGACGCCGGTGATCCACGCCATTCCCGGACGTGTGCAGGCTGAAGATTTCAGCGCTGCTTACGACAGCACAGTAGGGAACCAATTTGGCCAGTATCGCGCCGGGGATGTCGACATCGAGGTATGCGCGGATGCTGGCGCGGGCTTCAATGTGGGCGAAGTTGCCACGGGTGAGTGGCTTGAGTATCAGGTCAATGTCAGTGCCACGGGTCTCTACGACCTCGCCTTCAGGGTGGCCTCGCAGAACAGTGGCCCCTTCTCGATCCAAATTCAGTGGGACGGCGCCAATTTAGGCTCGGCTTTCGCTTTTAATGGCAGCGGCGGCTGGCAAACTTGGACCACGGCCACGTTGGCGGGCGTCAGCCTGTCGGCGGGGAGGCATACCCTGCGGCTCATCGCCCAAACCGCGCTCTTCAACCTCAACTATATCGACTTCACGGCCCAGACCCTGCCCACGTCCACCCGTAGCGCTACGCCGAGCTCGACGAGAAGCGTCACGGCTTTGCCCAGCGCTACGTTCAGCCCCGGCGTCACTCAAAATGCTACGGGCGAGGTGACCACGGCGCCCAGTGTGTTGCCCAGCGCGACAGCGAGTCCTAGAAACACGGCTTTACCCAGCGCCACGGCCAGCCCCAGCAATACGGCTCTACCCAGTCTGACGCGTAGCGCTACGCCCATGGCTAGTTCTAGCCCCACGGCTAGGGCCAGCTCAACAGTCAGCGCCACCGCGACTCGCACGCCAAGCAGCATTAGCACAGCCACTAAACTGCCTACATCGCAGCCTACGGCCACCCAAGCACCCACCAAGGCAGTCACGGCTACGCCTGTGGTGCGAGGCAACTTGACCATTCTGCAGGCTTATCCTGTGCCCAACCCCAACCCGACCATCTTTTACGCTAATTTGTCGGCTTGGGCAGACCAAATTGAATTGTGGATTTATAGCAGTGCCAACACGCTGGTGGCACATCAGATCTCAGGCCCGCATTACAATGGCTGGACCTTGGTCTATGTGCCCCAGGACTTTTATAATAAGGCTACTAACGGGGTCTATTACTACAGCATGGTGGCGCGCAGCAACGCGGGCGCGCAGTCAGCGCCCTACACAGGCACCTTGGCGTTCTACCGTTAAAAAAGGGATGGGGCGATGAAAGACCCGCGGATCTCAGGGTCCGCGGGTCTTTTTATTTGGACTTATTTGAAATTCGGCATTTTCCTACGCATAAATTCATCCATGCCCGGCGCGGTGAAAGCCATATAGCCATGGCCTGAGCTGTAGATCCAGCCTGTTTGAATCAGTTTGGCACGCAAGGGGCCAATCGATGTGATCTTGGCATCCATGCTATCTGCGATATCACTGCTGCGGTGAGGGCCTTGGCCTAGGTGGGCCATGCTGCGCATGTAAGTGCGTTCACGAGGGCTGAGACGCTCAAAACCAGGTCCATAAAACTCACGGTCTAAGAATTGGGTCACTGCGCTTGAGGCCGAGCGCACGTTTTCGAGTGTGAAGATCTTGCCTTCATGCAGGGCCCAAAGTACATGGCCCCAGGCTTGTACGAAGTAAGGATAGCCTTTCGATAGGCGAAGCACTTCTTGGCTGGCTTCGGGCGCGAATTGGCGGCCCTGGCTTTGGGCTGTTTCGTTAAGACATGAGATGGCTGCGGCTGCATTTAAAGAATCCAATTTCGGCTGTTCAAAAAGCGTCTCACCCAATTTAAATGTCTTGTCATCGATAAGATGATCAATGTCTAAGCCTGCGCCCATGATGCACAAAGGGGTCTGGGTCTTAAGAGCCAGCTCTTGGGCTTGAAAAAGGCTCAGTAGTTGGGCTGAGTCCAGGCTTTCTAAATCATCAAAGAAAAGCAGGCGGGGCTTTGATAGAGCGCCTGGGGCTGCCACCATGGCGAGCTCTAGGGCTTGGTTAAATGTTCCCCCTGGCAGAGGCCAGACAAAGCGAGTTTCAAAACCCAATGCCTGAGCCTTGCGGCTGATGGCCAGCAAGAGGGAACTCTTACCCGATCCCCTGTGGCCCGAAAGAAGCAGGCTTTTTGTTGGCAGGCCTTTGAAGCTGCGCTGCAGCATTTGGCTTGCCTGAGCCAGCAGGCTATTGCGGCCAGCCAGCACCCGAGGGGGCATGCCCTGGCCAGGGGTAAAGGGATTTTGGGATTCAGGCATGAATCTAGGCTAAACCAATAAATGAGTATAAACAACAATAAATATGTATATTTGTGACTTGTGACGAGCCTTACGCAATTTTTGAACACTATTTTTTTGGTTTGGGGTCTGAACTCAGTAGAATCAATGCATCTACTAAGCCGCCTCTGGAGCACCGATGCCATTCAAAGTCATGATCGCTTACCCGCCTATTCCCTCTGACAAGGGCGTGCCGCTGATCTCGCAGAACCGGCAGTTTCAGTGGTTCAACCGTCCGACATTTATTTATCCCGTCGTGCCAGCCTATGCAGCTAGCCTTTTGAAAGACCGGGGCTACGATGTGGTCTGGGGCGATGGTGTGGCCAAGCAGATGAAGGTCGATGACTTCAAGCTGCTCTACGACAAAGAAGCTCCGAATATGATCGCCATCGAAGCCAAGACTCCCGTGATTAGGCCCTATTGGAAGTGGGCCAGCGAGCTCAAGCGACTACGGCCCGAATGCACCGTGGTATTGATGGGCGACCATGTGACGGGCTTTCCTGAAGAAGCTTTTGAGCATTGCGATGTGGACTATGTGATCACGGGCGGTGACTTTGACTGGGCCTTGCTCAACTTGGCCAATCACATCACCAAGGGCGAAGCGCTCGAAGGCGGTGTGTTCTGGAAAGACAAGCAGAGCGGCAAGGTTCTTAACTCAGGCACTTTCAAGCTTGAAAAGAATCTCAACGATAATCCTTTTATTGACCGTGACCTGACCGAGTGGCAGAACTACGCCTACGAGAATGGCAACTTCAAGTACACGCCCGGCACCTATCAAATGGCCGGCCGTGACTGCTGGTGGGGCAAATGCACGTTCTGCTCATGGACCACGACCTTTAATAATTTTCGCAGCGTGACCCCTGAGCGGCATTTGGATGAAGTCGAAATATTGGTCAAAAAGTATGGAGTGCGCGAGATCTTTGACGATACGGGAACATTTCCTGCCGGCATCTGGCTGAAAAAGTTTTGTAACGGACTTATTGAACGCGGGCTGCACAAGAAAGTCGTCTATGGCTGCAATATGAAGCCTGGCGTGCTTAAAAAAGAGCAGTGGGACTTGATGGGCAAAGCTAACTTTAGGTTTATCTTGTTTGGCGTTGAAAGTGCCAATCAGAGCACCACGGATAGGTTGCTTAAGGGTGGCAAGGTCGAAGACATTCCCCGTACCATGCGCGATGCCAAGGGCGCCGGTTTAGAGCCCCATGTGACTTGCATGGTGGGCTATCCCTGGGAATCTTATGAAGAGGCCAAGAATACAGTCGATCTCTGCAAAGGCCTGTTTGATGAAGGTAGCCTAGATACTTTACAGGCGACCATCGTCATGCCTTATCCCGGCACCCCGCTTTATAAAGAGGCTAAAGAGCAGGGCTGGCTTTTGACCGAAGATTATGATCGCTATGACATGCGTGAGCCGGTGATGAAGCTGCGTGAAGATGTGAAATACGAACAGATTCTCGAGCTGACGCAGGGTATCTATAAATCGTTCTTAACCCCCCGCTTTGTGCTGCGCAAGCTGCTGTCGATTCGCAATTTGGATGATATCAAGTTTTTGTTTATGGCAGCGCGTCGCGTCATGGGGCATCTGACTGACTTCAGCAAGAAGCAGCCTAAGCGTGAAACAACAGAGGGATTGAAGCTCTAAGCAAAAAGAGTTAGAAGATCTAAGGCAAAGGGGCTGCCGTAAGGCGGCCCCTTTTTTTATTGACTTTTTATACAACTAGTATAACTATACGCCTTGTATAACTTATGAGGCACCTATGGCCCGACCTGCCAGTGACACCGAAGCCCGCCTGATTCAGGCTGGGCGTGAGATTTTTAGAGAAAGTGGCTTTAGTGGTCTGACTTTGCGGGCCGTGGCCAAGCGGGCCAAGGCTAATTTGGGCCATTTTGCTTATTATTTTAAGGGTAAGGACGATTTTACCCGCCAAGTCTCGCAGGGCATCTATGAAGAATTTTTTGAGGGCTTTAGTCTCGAGGTGAAGGGCCAGCCCCATGAGCTCGAGGCCTTGCGCAGCGGCTTGCTGAGGCTGGCAGAGTTCACCCGCGAGCATCGCTTTATGGCCATGGCTTTGATCAAAGACGTCATGGCCACGAACCCTCAAGCCAAATCGTTTCTACTCAAGAACGGACCTCGCCACGGCAAGGTCATATTGGGCCTTGTCAGGCGCTGTCAAGCTAAGGGCCTGCTGCGCAAGATGGCCCTACCCAATGCCATGGCCATGTTGATGGGCGCCGTGGCGGTGCCGAATCTGATGGCCATAGGCCTGGCGGCGGCGGCCCCTAAGTTGCCCTTTGGCTTGGCTAAGCGCTACATCGAAGACTCGATTTTGAGTGACGCGGCTTTGCGCGAACGGGTGGATCTTATACTTAAAGCTTTGAAAGCCTAGGAGCGAACGTGATGAACAAATCAAAATGGATCGTCTTGGCCTGCGCTTTGAGTCTGATGGGCGGGGGCTTGCGGGCCGCCGCGCTCAGCCTAAGCATGGACCAGGTTGAGAAAGCGGCGCTGGAGGCCTCTTCGCAGCTGAAGGCCGCCATGGCAGAGCAAAAAGCGGCTGACGCCCAGGTCGAGGCGGCCCGGGGTGGACTGCTGCCTCGGCTCAGCGCCGATGGCAATTACCGTTACAACGCCGAGGTGCCAAGCATCAAACTCAACCCCAACGCGCCCGCGCTCAGTTTTGGCGACCACCACAATTATTCGCTGGGCATCAGCGCCCAGTGGAGCGGCATTGACCTGGGTGTGTGGCGTCAGTGGCAGGCTACCCAAGAGGTGGCCGAAGCCCGCAAGTCTGAGGCAGAGTTTCAGCGAGGGCAGGTCAAATTGCGCGCCCGCCTGGCCTACCTGCAAACTCAGCTGGCGGCCAAGCGCGTGCGGCTTTTTGCCGACGCGGTAAATCTGGCCCACAATCAAAGTGACGATCTGCGGCTTCGCCTTAAGGCCGGCACCTCGAGTCGCATTGACGCGCTGTCGGCAAGCAATGAAGAGTTGCAGCGCAAGGCGCAGTTCCGTCTGGCCCAGGCTGATTTGGCCGGGGCCTTGCGTGATCTTTTCGCGCTCACGGGCCTAGGGCAGGGAGCTGACGCCAGCGCGCCCGTGGATGACGCCACGGCCAACAGCCTTCCCGCCGATATTCGGGCGCCCAGCTTGGTGGTGGCCCTGGACGCTTCGTCCTTCTTGCTTCAACGCCTGGGCGACGCTGAAAAGATAGATTTTCGGCCCGCGGACCACGCGCGCATGCGGGGCATGCTGGCCTTGGTGTGGCAGGCGCGAAAGATGGCCGACGCCGCCTTCGCGGGCCACTATCCGCGTTTTCAGGCGAGCGCCCGGCTAAGTGTCGACTATCCCAACGGGCCTGTGCTTGAAAGCGTAAACCAGACCAGCTACACGGTGTCGGGTAGCCTGCCGCTATTCTCTTTCGGCGCTACGCAAGGCTTGGCCGACGCGGCTACGGCCCAGGCTGAGGCCGCGGCTTTTCGCGCCAAGGCCCAAGAAAGCGACTTGCGGCGCGATTGGCTGCGCTCCCAAGACCGCCTGGCGGCGCTTCAAGAGCAGCGCGAGCTGAACTCATTGCGCGCGGAGCAGGCCCAGTCCCTGCGGGACCTGGTTTACAAGGCTTATCAAGTCGGCGGTTCCAGTTTTCTCGAAGTGCAAAGCAGTTCCTTGAAGGCACTCGAGGCCGGTGTTGACTTGGCCGTCACTGAAACCCAAATGCTCATCGAGAAGGCCCTTTTGGCCGCGCTCGCCGAATAACGCTTACCGCACTCACGAGGAACGCATGAAACGCTTCATCCCCATCTTACTGATCGCCGCGCTGGTCACGGGCTACCTGCTCTATAAGCGCCAACATCCGGACTTCACCTATGCCGGCACGGTGGAAGTCGAGACCGTCGACATTAGCCCCGGCGTGGCTTCGCCTATCGCCGGGCTCTACGCGCGAGAAGGCGACCTGGTAAAGGCCGGCCAGCTTCTCATCCAGTTATCCTGCCCCGAATTGCGGGTGGCGGCGGGCCAGGCCCAAAGCGACCTGAACCGTAATCAGAGTTTATTTGACGCCGGCTCCTTGGCCGCCGCGAATTTTGATCGCAGCCGCTATGCCAGTCGCGATGCCCAGGTCAAGCTGGGCTGGTGTGATATTCAGGCTCCGGTCGGCGGCACCGTCACCACCATTTACCGACGCGTGGGTGAATGGGCGCGTCCCGGCCAAAATCTGCTCACCCTGGCCGACCTGACCCAACCTTATGTATTCATCTATGTCCCCCAGACCGTTTTTTCGAAGCTGAAGGTGGGACAAGAGGTCATCTGTAGCCTGCCCGAGCTGGAAGGCAAAAAGATCAAAGGCACGCTGGCTTACATACGGCCCGAAGCCGAGTTCACGCCCAAGAATGTGCAAACGCGTGAAGAGCGCGCCCGTCTGGTCTATGGCGTCAAACTGCGTCTTGAGAATAAAGATGGCTTGCTCAAGCCCGGCATGAGCCTCGAAGCAGACCTGCCCCGCTGAGTTTTTTGTGAATCCCCTTTCGGTTGATGTCAAAGGCGTAAGCAAGAAGTTGGGGCCCAATCAGGCCCTGGCCGGCTTGAGCACGATATTTGAGGCCGGGCGCCTGCACGGGGTCATCGGCCCTGACGGCGCGGGCAAGACCACGCTCATGCGCCACTTGGTGGGCCTGCTCAAACCCGACCAGGGTGAGCTGAACTGGCAAGAAGGTCGCCAAACCCTGCGGCGCGACGAATTAAAGACGCGGGTAGCCTACATGCCCCAGACCCAGAGCCTCTACGCTGACCTTAGCATCGCCGAACACCTGGATTTTTTTCAGGATCTCTATGGGCTCGATCCAAAATTCTATCTTGAGCGCCGCGCGCAATTGCTGCGACTGACCCGCCTTGAGCGCTTTGTCGACCGCCCGGCCGGCAAGCTTTCGGGCGGCATGTACAAGAAGCTGGGCCTCATGTGCTCGCTGCTTAGCTCACCTCAGGCACTGATTTTGGATGAGCCCACCAACGGCGTTGATCCTGTCAGTCGTCGCGAGTTCTGGGACCTTTTGATGGAGTTGCTAAGCCAGAACATCCTCATCATCGTCGCCACGGCCTACATGGACGAGGCCGAGCGCTGCGACAAGGTGCACCTGCTGCGCGATGGCCGGCTTTTGGCCGCCGGGGAACCGCGCCAATTGCTCAAAAAGAGCAAGGTCGCTCGCTTTGACGATCTCTTTTTGCGGGCCGCGGGGGTGAAGGCATGAAGACCGGGGCCCCGCGTCACTGGGCGGTGGATGTGCGCGGCCTCACGGTTAAATTCGGCGACTTCAAGGCTGTCGACAACGTGACCTTTAGGGTCGCGGCCGGCGAGATCTTTGGCTTTTTGGGCGCCAATGGCGCGGGCAAGACCACGACCATTCGCGTGCTTTGCGGCCTGCTCAATCCAAGCGCCGGTGAGATTCGTGTCGGTGGCGAGGCCTTTGGCGGTGATAACACGGGTTTGAAATCGAAATCAGGTTATATGAGCCAAAAATTCACGCTCTACACTGACATGAGCGTGGCCGAGAACCTCGCCTTCATGGCGGCTTTGCGTGGGGTCAATGAAAAGAAGCTGGCTGAGCGCAAGCGACACTTGTTTAAGCTGGTGGGATTTGATCGCGATGAAAATACGCTGGTCGCCGATCTGCCGGGCGGCTTGAAGCAGCAGGTATCCTTGGCCGCCTCGCTATTGCATGAGCCTGAGATTGTCTTTCTGGATGAGCCTACAGCCGGGGTGGCGCCTGAGGCGCGCTATCGATTCTGGAAAATTATTCGGGATCTGAGCCAGGCAGGTCAGACCGTCTTTGTTACCACTCATTACATGGACGAGGCCGAGCAGTGCGGACGCATCGCTCTCATGCGTGACGGCAAATTGGTGGCGTTGGATAGCCCTGAAAAGCTTAAGGATCAGGCTTTTCCGCATGGTTTGGTCGAGATCGAAGGCGCCCAAGGCCGGGACTGGGTTGAGGGTCTGCGTCGCTCCCGGGGCGTACTCTCGCTGAAACCCCATGGCCGTCGCTGGCACCTGACGCCGGCCGGGCCCTCGGTCTGGTCGCGCGTCAAAGGCCGACTGCCCAAGGGCGCCAAGGCCCGCAAGGTGAAGCCATCGCTCGAGGACGTGTTCTTGAAAATCGTTGAGCCTCCCGAAACTCTTTCACGCAGGCGCCATGTTTAAACTCAACCTGCCGGGCCTCTTCAAACGCGTCTTGCCGCGCCGCGCCGCGGCCATCGCGAGCAAAGAAGCCCGCCACATTTTGCGTGACCCTTACACCTTGAGCATGAGCGTGGGCGTGCCGGTGATGATGCTTTTTCTGTTTGGCTTTGCTATCAATTTTGAGCTGAAGGACCTGCGCCTCAGTGTCAGTGATCAGGACCGCACGGCGTCTTCACGCCAAGTCGTCGAAGCCCTCAAGGCCAGCGGCTTCTTTTTGCCCCGGCCTTCGCTTGAGGATCCCGAGGCTGAGATCGCCAGTGAGCGGGTGCGAGCCGCGCTCATTATTCCCGCCGGCTTTGAGCGGGCTTTGGGCCGGGGCGACTCGCCCCAAATGCAATTGATGGTGGATGGCTCGGATAATTCTACCGCTGGGGCGGCTCAGGCCTATTTGATGGGCGCGACTCAGGCGGCGTTCATTCGCCTGGTTCAAAAGCAAAATCCGGGCGCTTTTCCGCGCCAACCCATTCAGATTAAGCCTCGTTACGCGTTCAACAGCTCTCTCATCAGCAATTGGTTTATTGTGCCCGGGCTTCTGGTGGTGATCGTGGGCCTGCTCTCGGTGCTCATGACCGCACTCACCGTGGCGCGGGAATGGGAGCAGGGAAGCATGGAGCTGCTTTTAAGCACGCCCGCAAAGCCTGTCGAAATCATTCTGGGCAAGGTGGCGCCCTACGTGGGCCTGGGTCTGCTGACCATGGCCATCGTGTATGTCGCTTCAAGGGTAGTTTTTGACGTGCCGTTTAGGGGCTCGCACATTGTTTTTGGCTTGGGTTGTCTGCTCTTTCTCTTTGTGTCGATGTCGCAGGGTCTGCTAATTAGCGTGGCCACGCGCAACCAAATGGTGGCCTTTCAGTTGAGCATGATGATGGGCATGTTGCCCTTGCTGCTCTTGAGCGGCTTTATATTTCCCATTGAGAGCATGCCCCCTTTCTTTAGGGCCGCCACGGCCTTATTGCCGCCTCGCTGGTTTATGGTGATTACCCGGGGGGTTTACCTTAAGGGGGCGGGCTTGGCCGACATGTGGCTGGCTTTTACCGTGCTGAGCGGCATGGCCGTGTTGCTGACCGCCATGGCGGTGCGGCGTTTCAAGACGGATCTCGAGCCATGAGAATTAAAGTCATCGCTGCCTTCATCAAGAAAGAGCTGCGCCAAAGTCTGCGCGACAAGCGCATGCGCGTTTTGCTGTTTTTGGCTCCGGTCATTCAGATGACGCTCTTTGGTCTGGCGCTTCGCAATGAGGTCCGCAACATACGCCTGGCGGTTTACGCGGCTCCCGACGACCGCGTGGCCTGGGATCTGGCGCGGCGAGCCGAAGGCACGCGGTGGTTTCACCTGGTGCCGGCTGAATCCGGCGACCCGATGAACATGTTGCGCAAGGGCCAGGTGGATGCCGCTCTCATAGCGCCCCCGGGCGGCTTGACTCGGGCTGTGGAACGGGGTCAGGGTAGCGCCCAACTCTTGGTCGACGCGGCGAATACCGTGCGCAGCCAGGGGGTGGTGAACTATTTTGAGATTGTGCGCCAACAAGAGCAGGCAAAGCGTTATGGACGCCTGAGCGGGCCCAGGCTCGAGGTCATTTCGCGCGTTCTCTATAATCCCACGATGGAAAGCCGTTTCTTCATGGTGCCCGGCGTACTGGCTATGCTTCTGGTTTTGGTGAGTCTCTCCCTTACGTCAACTTCCATTACACGTGAAAAAGAACGGGGAACTTTTGAGACCTTGCTTTCCTCGCCCGTTACCCGCGGCGAAATTCTGCTGGGCAAAGCCGTGCCTTATATTATGCTTTCTCTTTTTGCCCAGTTGCCGCTGGTGATCATGGTGGCCCGTTTTGGTTTCAATGTTCCCATGCGCGGCGAGCTCTGGGAGCTTGCTCTGGCGGCGGCATGCTTTATTATTTGCAATGTCTCGCTGGGGATTTTGATCTCAACCTACGCGCAGAACCAACAACAGGCCATGATGGGAACTTTTTTGATTCTCTATCCCGCTCAGATGCTTTCTGGCATTATTTACCCACTTGATAACATGCCCGACTGGCTCTATGGCGTCACCTATCTCAATCCGCTGCGCTATTTCGCGGTGTTGATTCGCAATATCATGCTCAAAGGCGGCTCGCCTGAGCTCTTTTGGCCCAATATCGCGGGCCTGGCGGCGCTTTCCACTCTCTTGTTGACCCTCGCGTGGCTGAGATTCAAACCTACGTTAAATTGACCTGTCTGGCGGCCGCGCTCCTAGCCGGTTGCGCCCACGCGCCTTACAAGTACAAACCCTGGCCTGCCAAGAGCGGCGAAGCTGCCCAGGACCTTCGAGCTTATCTCGACCATAAATTAAACCGGGCTGAGGGAGGCTATCAAATTCAAGGCCTTGTGATCGATAAGTCAGATCTCGACGAATTTTATCTTGTGCAGCGCGCGCAAAAAGAAGCCGAGTGGGCCAGCAATGGCGACTTGTTTATCAGTAGCGGAGGCCTATTGGCCCTGGCCTTAGAAGGCGTGGCCATTGCCCTGGCTATCAATGCTGACGCCAACAGCCCAACCAAAGCCGCAGGCTGGATCGGTTTGCTGCCCGCGGGTTTGGTGGGATTTACGTTTTATTGGATAGGCGACAACTACTTTCGAAAGCCCAGTGTGGCGCTTTACAACAAGCGCCTGACCGAGCGACTCGGAATGACGATGGTGCCCAACGACTAAGATCATATAGAATGATGTTGTCTTTTCATCCTTTGGAGGAAACTTGAAAAAGATCATGTTCTTGGCGATTTGCCTAGGATTGAGGGGTTTTTTAGGCGCTGAAGAGCAAGCCGACGTTACGGCCAAGGCGCCCATAATGGAAGCGCGCGCTAAGGCGAGCGTGGCCAAGGCT
>CAZFUM010000027.1:0-19744 GCA_964521965.1 uncultured bacterium
GCATTTACATGGTGGAAGTCTCGATTTGGCAGGACCAGAAGGTCTTGGGGCACCGAATTTTGAAGCTGGCTGTGAGCCGCTGAGGCTGGATGCGCTTAAGGGTGATCGGGGCGAATTGGATATAATTGGATATTGAAATGGATAGGGGATAGGTGGCATCAATTGCGAAAAAGCCTATATTTAAGTGGTTTTCAGCTCATGATTTCCTCAATTTTAATATGTATAGAAAAACGTAAAAAGTATACATATCTATGGACACCTGTATAGAAAACCAGTTAACTCTATACATGTTACCCATGAAACCCATGCCTGAATTCGTGCTCAAACCATTGCCTCCAGCTTTCGACCTCGAGACAAAGCCTGTCCTCAAGGCGCTGGCCAATGCCCATCGATATTTAGCTGAATTGAAGGGTCTTTCAAAATCCATACCCAATCAGGCCATTTTAATCAACACCTTGGCTCTGCAGGAAGCCAAAGACAGCTCTGCCATTGAGAACATCATTACCACGCACGATGCGCTCTATAAAGAAGAACTGTTTCCCGGCTTAACGGCGAATCCTGCGGCCAAAGAAGTGAGAAATTATGTCAGCGCGCTCCGCCTGGGTTTTAGCCTGGTTCGTAGAACAGGGCTCTTAACGTCAAATCACATTCTTAAGATTCAGGCAGAACTTGAAAAAAATGACGCGGGATACCGCAAGCTGCCGGGCACTCAGCTAAAGAATGAGCAATCCGGCGAGGTGGTCTATACCCCGCCGCAGGATGCTGCTGTCATCCAGACGTTGATGACCAATCTTGAAAATATTATCAACGAAGACAAGATTTGGGATGCAGATGCGCTGATCAAAATGGCGGCCATTCACTATCAATTTGAAAGTATCCATCCTTTCTACGATGGCAACGGGCGAACGGGAAGGATCATTAACGTTCTTTATCTTGTTCAAAAGGGCTTGCTAGATATTCCTGTGCTCTACTTAAGCCGGGCTATCATCAAGAGCAAGGGCGACTACTACAGGCTCCTTCAGAAAACGCGGAATGAAGGATCTTGGGAGGAATGGCTTCTCTATATGATCAACTCGGTTGAAACGACCGCGAAGCACACCATTGGAATCGTGCAGGATATTGGAAAGGCCCTGGCGGACTATAAGCACAAGATCCGCGATTCGCAAAAGTTTTACAGCCAAGACCTCATCAACAACTTGTTTCACCACCCCTATACCAAGATTGAGTTTCTTCAGCGGGACTTGAAGGTGAGCCGGCTGACAGCTACAAGATATCTTGACGCACTAGCCAAGGCTGGCTTTCTGAAGAAACAGAAAATAGGGCGTTCAAATTACTACAGCAATACGGCCCTTTTTAGGATTCTGGCGAAGGAATAGGCGAAAATTTTATTACAGCTTGGAAAGACACCGAATCTGCGTCGGGCATTTATATTGTGGAATTTAGGATCGCAGAACAGGGTCGCGTCGAAGGTGCCAAGTTTCATGAGACTGGAAGAGTGATTGTTCCAGAGAAGGTCGTTATCGAAGGCGTTCAATATGAACCCGGCTTTCTTCGTGTGACCGGCAATCTTGACTCGAAAATGATTGAAATCTTGTCGTTTACCAAAAAGGAAGAAGCGATGCGCTTTGGCGAAGCATATATTTCAAAAAATGATGGCAAGCCCGTCGGAGATGTCTTGGACAGTCAGCTGAAAGGAATTCAACCGGATAGTTTTAAGGCTCTTTTCGAGAAAGACTGACCAGACCAGCGGCGGCATGGGCAAGATAACGGACGGGGTAGCGGCTTTTTCTGTACTAAAGACGGTCTAGGTTCAGTTATGGCGATTGTGGAATCGACTATACTTTCAGGCGTTAACGCATAATTTGAGCACTTGGTCTTGACATGCCCTGAAAATCAGCTAAACTCTAATTCGAAAGCCTTTTCGGGATCGGGATGTCCCAAATTCAAAAATACTGCGTTTACTTGGGTCTTTGCATATTTTCGCTGCTTCTTTTCGCGAAAACTTGCCCTGCTGCCCAAACCCAGGACTTGGCCCGTCAGTGGCTGGTCTATGGCAATGCCTTATATATGAAGAACGATGCAGCCGGAGCTTTGGCAGCTTATGACAAAGGCCTTGGCTTTGATGCTCAGAACGCCAATCTCTGGCAGGCCAAAGGCAATGCCTTGCTGAAGTCTGGCCAACGCACGCAAGCCTTTGACGCTTATCAGCGCAGTTTGCAAATCAACCCCAACAATACTTTGCTTAAAGATTATTTAGCGCGCGCTCAGGCCAGCAGCCCGGCTATGCCGGTCGATGCCGAGAAGCTGGCCGAGCAGCGCGAAGAAGCGGGTCAGCTTCTGGCAGGTCAAAAATATGCCGAAGCCCAGGCACTCTATGAAGGCATCTTGAAAGCTGATGCTAAAGATGCCCAGTCCTTGGCTGGCTTGGCCGATGCACTCTATGCTCAGGGCCAGTCGCAGGCTGCCCGAGCCACCTATCAGCAAAGTTTGGCCCAAGATCCTGAACAGGCTCGCATCAAAGCCTTGCTTGAAAATCATTTGCCCGCAGATGTCGAGAACAAGGCTCGCGAAGTGGCAGGCCAGCCTAAAGATTGGGTCAGCCCGCTTTGGCGATCAGCTTTGCTGCCAGGTTGGGGCCAAGCCCACAATGGTCAGAAGAGTAAAGCTTGGGGCATGGCCGCTCTGACGCTGGGAACTTTGGCTGGCGCGGTGGGAACTTATATTGCGGCTGATGGGGCCTATAAAACCTACAGCGCCTTGGGCGCATCCAATACTGAGGCTGAATTTGGCAGCGCTTGGAATCAAGTCGAAGGCATGGCCACGGCCAATCACATCTTGGTGGTCTTATTCTACTCGGCTTATGCATTTAATTTAGGCGATGCCATCGCTCATGCTAAGCCTAGGGTCGTGACTTTCAGCATGGACCTAAACCGACAGGGCAGCACCTTGGCCCGTATGGACCTGAGATTTTGAGGCGAATATGAAGCGCGTTTGGACACTGAGCGTCTTGTTCTTAGCCGGCCTTTGGGCTGTGTCGCAATTGTCAGCAGGCTTTTTGCCGCTGTGGTTTGACCTGCCTAAGCGCGACAATCCGAATGACCCCTTCGCCAAACGCCAAGACACACTCAACCCGGGTCTGCCCAGCCCCACGCCCGTGCCGCTCTGCGGCGGGGCTGATGACGCCTATTGGCACTTTGAAAGCACGGTTCAGAATTGGAACGGCAGCCCCGCTTCGATTTATTACGATGCCATGTCTACGGCTTTGTCGAGCGCGAGCTTTTGCAAAGGTGCTCAATCTTTGGGCGGCACCGTTACTTTTACAAGTATTGGCAAAGCGACCTTTCAGAGCACGGTCAGTTTGCCATTTGCCGGTAATTTTACGGGTAAGAATTTGACGGCTTGGATCATGTTTCCTTCGGGCCTGCCTGCGGGCACGACCGCCAAAATGTATATCATCACCACCGGCGGCTATGTTTTTGCTGAGGGGCCCATCGTGAATGCGCCTTCAGGTGGTGGCTGGGCCCAATTGACTCTCAACGTCACCACGGTCATCGGTACCTATGGCGGTAATGCGGGCCAGGTGAATCAAGTTGGCGTTGAAATCTATACTGGCACCGCAGGCGGTCCTTTTAGTTTCAACCTCGACAGCGTAGAGATTTTTCCGCCGCCACCCACGGCCACGCCCTCGCATACAGCTCTAGGCACCTTCACAGCCACCCCCACATTTTCGGCCTCGCGCACACCAACGCAAACCGCTAATGGAACATTCACAGCTACGCCGACTGCGAGCCCCAGCCCCACGCCCATCCCCACCTGCGGCGGCGCCGGCGACACGACCTCTTGGAATTTTGAGGCCACCCAGCAAGGCTGGACCGGCAGCGCTGCGTCAGGATTTTATGACGCCATGACTGCCTCGCTTTCGACATCGACTTTCTGCCGTGGGGCTCAATCGATGTCTGGCACCGTGACGTTCACTGCGATCAAGAAGGCCACCTTCCTGATGACCTCGGGCTTTCCTTATTCGGGTGATTTTACGGGTAGGACTATCACGGGCTGGGTCTATTTTCCCGCCGGGCTACCGGTCGGAACCACAGCCAAGCTCTACATTAAGACCACGGGCAGCTACACCTTTGCCAATGGCCCGGCGGTCAATGCGCCAGGCGGCGGCGGCTGGGCCCTGGTCACGATAGACTGCAATGCTGCCGTGAGCACTTATGGCGGCGATACAGCCCAAGTGATGGAATTGGGGATCGAAGTCTTTGCCGGCGCTGTCGGCGGGCCTTTCACGTTCTATTGGGACGCGGTGGATATTCAGTGATGCAGCCGATGCGATCGATTGCCTTGATCATCGCAGCGCTGACAGGTTCAGCGCTGCATAGCGCTGTGCTTTGGGAAGGTTTTGAGCTGGGCAGCACGCAATGGGCCACCGATGAGAGCAAAGCCAAGTTTGAGGGGCGCATTGCTCGTGACGTAGCCAGCCAAGGGGCATTTGCATACGGTGGCCGAGTCGAAGCGCCGGGTGGCGAAGAAGCTGGCTTCTTTTTGCAGCCTCAGGCTGATTTCAGCAAGATTAGCAGTTTGAGTTTTGATATTTATGTGGGTACCAAAGAAACTTGGTCTGGCAAAGTTATTATTCAAACCGGCAATGCTTGGGCCTGGCACGAAAGCCCGGGCTTTAGCCTCAAGCCCGGCTGGAACCGAAATCTTAGCGTGAACTTCGGGCCCGGAGGCGTTGCGCTAAAAGATGCTGATCTGTTGCAAAAACTGCAGATCATGCTCACGCCCTCAGGGCCCAGTCAGGGCGCGCTCTATCTTGATCATGTCAGGCTCGAGGGTTCGGGCGCCGCGGCTCTGGCGCCCATTGTGCTGCCAGCTTTGCGAGAATTTTTGGCCAATGATTTTGAGACGCGTGATTCAGGCTGGAAGGCAGTTTACGGGGGGGCGGTTAAAGTCGAGCCTGATCTAGATAATTACAGCATGGGGCAAAAAGGCCTGCGCCTTCAGACCATGAGCAAGAATGCCGAAGAGAATGCTATTTTTGGCACAGAAAAAGATTTTGATCTCAGTGGCGTTCAAGCTTTTATTTTTGATGTCTATAATCCTGGCGGGCACGCAACCTTGGCGTTAGCTGCCTCTTATGGTCCAGACTGGAAACACTCTGAATTGCCTGCAGCCAAGATTAAGCCAGGTTGGAACTACAATCTCACCTTTGATATACGTGGCAAGAATTTCAAGAGTGAAGCCAGCGGTTGGAAGAACAATATGGCCTTTCCTGATTTAAAAGCTGTGCGCCGGGTAAGCTTAGCCTATACCTCGGGCGAGATTGGCGCAGGCGGCATTGTGATTGACCGCATGCGCATCAAGGCCCAAAAGTTAAGTGACGTCGAACCCTTTAAGCCCCTGGCTGATGCGCAGGGCTTGCGCACGAACTGGGCGGATGGCCCTGGCTTGCTTAGCCCTAAATCAGATTGGTCAGATGCCCGCGCGGTAAGTAGCTCGCGGGTTTGGCTCAGCTCAGGTTCTTCTGCCAGTGCGCGTTTGGGTCTCAATGCTGCAGGCAGCGGCAGTTCAGCCACCTATGTTGTCACTCAGCCCATCGATTTGCGAGGTGTGCGGGCTATGGAACTCGATGCCTATAACCCCACCGATCATCCCATGGACCTGAGCATGGCTTTTCAAGTGGGCGAAGGCCAGATCTGGTACGAGACGCGCCAAGCTAAGCTGGCGCCCGGTTGGAACGAGGGTGTGTCGCTGGCTTTAGATGGCCCGGTCTTCAAGAGCGCGACATCGCAATGGGCCTATGGCGCGGTGCTGCCGGGCCGTGACGAAGCCAGTATCAAATCGTCTTACCTACAAATTCAAAGCGGTGCGCCTGGGCCTGGCGAGCTCTATGTCAACAAGCTTCAGATGGTGCGACGGCCAGATCTTGCGGCAGTCGGGATTCCCCTAATTTTTCAGGGCGACTATCAAGCTTATGCAGTCATGGACGATGCCAGCTACACATTGTGGGACAGCGGCACGGGTGAAGGCAGTTTTGAGACTAACATGGCGGCATGGGGCGGCAAGAATGGCGGCGGTTTTGGGCTTTCGTTGGCAACGCTTAGCAAAGAAAACTTTAGTCAGGGACAGGGAAGTATTCGTGTTGATTTTAGGGGCCCGAGCAATGACTCATTGTCACCGTCGCCAGGCGCTATGGCGGATGGCAAAGCCGCCTTGGTATTTGATACCGCCACCGTGTCAGGATCTCAAATACCTGATTTGAGCCAGGCCACGCGCATTCGAGCAGATATCTTCAATCCGGGCAGGCCGATGGGCTTTTCTATCGCGTTTACATCGGGCGTGGCCAATGAGTGGTGGGAGAGCGCCTCGCTTGCCTTGACCCATGGGTGGAATCGTGACGTGACCATTGAGTTAGATTCGGTAAATTGGAAGCCGGCTGCTAGCGCTAACTCAAGTGTTCCTGTCGGTGCTTCGCAGCAATTCACCCGTTTTCCTGCGCTGCTGCGGGGTGCGGGAATGCTGAATGCTATGTATTTCAATTTTCACAAGGTTCAGGCCGGTTCGGTCTATGTCGATAATATTCGATTTGGCAAACTCGGTGGCTCAAGCGATATGGGCGCCAAGTTAAAATTGGGCGGCAGGCTCTTTATGGGCCGCCATCTCGAAGCTGAGTTCTCGGGTGCTCTGGGCAAAAGTCAGGACGGGTCTGTGTATGCCTTGCCGGCAGCGGCTCGCATGAGTGCTCGTTTAGCTGGGCACGAGCTTGGTCTGGGCTTTGGCGCTGCGCTTAAGCCATTTGATGATGAATTGAAAATTTTCAATAACGGCGCATCGATCAACATGCGTTATGGGCAAGAAGAAAAGGCGGTTTCACAGGGCCAAGCCTATCTTGAATATCGGGGCGTGTGGCTGGGCGGCTTGCAGACCCAGGCTTTTGGTGCCTTGCCTTGGTACCAAGGTTTATATAGTCCGGGCGATGAATCGATGGCAGGTCTACGTGCCAAAGCGCCCTTGGCAGGTTTTGGCAGCTTGGGCGCCACGTGGGTATCGCACCGTGTGGGCTATACCCCGGGCGCTTCTTACATTAGCGACCCGGCTGAGCAATCCGTGCAGATCGGCGAACTCGATGCCGATCTTAGCCTGCCGGGCGGTTTGGGCCTAGGGGGAGCATACGCACAGTCGGTTTATGCCCGAGATAAGACCCTTTGGATATTACGCGACAGCCAGGGTTTGCCCCAGACGATGAATGTGGTGATGGCCGATGATCGCAGCGCTTACAAGGCTCGGGCGGCTTGGTCCTATGGCCCTTTGAGTATCAATGCGGCCTACAGCCGGGTTGGCCTGGGCTTTTATACCCAGCTCAGTAGCGATGTATTTAATGCCCGCAAAATTGAAAGCAAAGCTGCGCTCAAACTAGATTCTTTCAATGCCATTGCTTCGGTGGCGAATGGCAGTGGCTTCATGGCACCCTTGGCCAAGGGCCTGGCGCTAAGTTTTGAGTACAATACCCACGAAAAGAGTGATGACACTTATATTGGCCGTACGCCCAGTTTGCGCCTCGAGAACGCCAATGACGCGGCCTATGGGTTTGTGCTGAAAGCTGCAAATCAATTTGAAGAAAAGAATGATGCCCTGGCAGTGACCCGCACTGACAACCTCACACTGACGGGCCTCTTGCGTGGCGTCTTCATGGGCAGCTCACGTTGGGCACTGGGCCTGCAACAATACCAGACCACTTCAAATGCCTTGGCCAAGATCCAACAAACGCTGGGGGCTGAATTGCGTCTCGTCTTGCCCTATCACTTGGCCTTAAGCGGCGCTTATGGATATTTCGGGTTTGTTAGCGGCAGCCCGAGTGAAGGCAACGTGCACGCCCGTCTTGAATACAATCCTGTTGCTGGCTTCAGCGCTGCGCTGGCTTATGGGCAGAGACCGTTTTATGACGACGAGTTGGGCCGCAATTGGGTGACACAAGATTCGCGCATGAGCCTGAATATTAAAGGGAGCTTCTAATGCAGCGTGGCTTAGCCATCTTTGCCGCCCTCTTGAGCCTGTGCACGCCGGGCTTAGCAGCTTCGCTTGCGACCGTTCGCGGCAATGGCTTGGCTTTAGGTGGTCAGAACCTGGCGCTTAAAGGCGCAGACGCGGCTTCGGCCGGTCAGGCCCTGGGCTTGATACGCGCTAGCCGCAGCACAGGTTTGAATCTCGTGCACCTGTCTTTAGACCGCGTGCCTGGTCAATCGGGCCTGCCTTCTGAAGCCGGTTGGCAGCAGTTAGATCAAGTCATGGCCGAGGCGGCTCGATCGCGAGTCTTTGTTATTCTTAGCCTGAGCAGTGGCCGTCAAGGTGGCGCTATGGAAGCCAGCGCCAAAGCTTTGGGCGGCAGGGATGAGGGGCTTTATTACACCGATGGTCGGGCCCGCGAATGGTTTCTCTATTTATTGCGTCAAGCTGCAGGGCGTGTGAATAGTGTAAACAAGATTCCTTATAAGCATGACCCTGCGCTACTGGGCTGGGTGTTGGCTTCGGCCGTGAGCGACCCTGACGACCCTCAGGGCTCGCGCGTGGCTGCCTGGGCGCGTCAAAGCGCTCAACTGCTCAAGAGCATCGATACGGGCCACTTGATTGGTCTGGCCTGGGCTGGCAAAGGTGTACCTGAATTTGCGCGCTTGGCAGGCATTGATTTTATGAGTGTGCCGCCCTCTGAGCAAAAGCGGGTGGCCAAAGTCGTCGCAAAACCTGTTTTAAGCTGGGGCCAGGCGGGCACGGTTGAAGAGATCAAGCTGCAGGCTGAGCCAGCGGGTGGGCTTCGCGTGCTTAAGGCCGAGGCCCGAGTATTGAATGGTCAAGAGCTTGAGGTCGAGGTGCAGCTCAGTGAAGCGGCCCAGATCAGCGTGGAATATGGTCTCGAAGGCCTCTTAGATAAATCAGTGAGCGCGCCTCGCGGACGCAGCGCCAAAATAAAGATTCGCGCACTCAAGCCAGGTGCCGAATATCTGGCGCGGGCCCGGGCCCAAAACGGCCAGACCTCGGCCGCCAGCCCGCTCTTTCGCATCATGATGCCTGGCTTGGACCGCCGTAGCGCCAGGTCTCAGGTAGCCAGCCGCAATATCATCGTAGCTAAGGGCGGCAAGTTTTGGGACGGGCCTCGTGAGTTCCGCTTTGTGGGGGCCAACAACTATTACCTGCGCTATAGCAGCGAGCCCGGCGTCATGGCTGAGGTCTTGGATGGCATGAAAGACATGGGCATGCGCGTCTTGCGCTGCCAGGCGAATGGCGAGCTTTTGGGCCCCATGCCGGCACAAAATCCTGAACCCGGGCGCTGGATGGTGGCCGGCAAGCCAGATGGTTGGGTTGAAGATTCTTGGCGCCGTTATGACAAAGTTATCGCCGAAGCCGGCAAGCGAGGCCTGCGTGTGACCATCTATGTCACCGATAACTGGGAATACTACGGGGGTATCACCACGTGGGCCAAATGGTTCGGCAAGAAAAAGAACGCTTTTTACAGCGATCCCCAGATCAAGCAGGCCTATAAGAATTTTCTCAAACGCTGGGTCACGCGTGTCAACACCGTGACCGGAGTGGCTTATAAAGACGATCCGACGGTCTTTGCTTGGGAACTAGCCAACGAACCTCGAAACGAAGACGACACCAGCAGCAAAGTCTTGGCGGCTTGGGCCCATGAGATGGCTGCTTACATCAAATCCCTTGATTCCAAGCACATGGTGGCGGCAGGCATTGAAGGCGCCTTATCAAGTGGCGGCACCCACTATTCGGGCTCTGATTTCACCTTGGTTCAGGCCTCACCTTATATCGACTACGCCACTTATCATTTTTATCCCGTGAAGGACTTTAGAAAGCTGACCCTCAAAGGTACCCTGGGCACCATCAAGGAATACAATCAGATTGCGCGTGATTTGCTGAAAAAGCCTGTGGTCATGGAAGAGTACGGGGTAGAGAAAAAGTACGAAGGGGAACTGAGCCGCTTTGAATGGACTCAGGCTATGGCCGAGACCCATTTTAAGGCTGGCGGCGCTGGCGTGATTTACTGGCAGTTTATTCATAAGAAATATAATGGCTTAGATGGCTATGAATTTCATCGTGATGATCTTGAGTACTTCAATTTATTTTCGAGGCTGGCCGATGAAGTTAATCCCTAACTTGGCCCTCACTCTCTTGGGGCTGTTGGCCAGCGCCTGCGGTGGTATCAAAGACACAAATCCTTATCTCGGCCTGGGCGGCAAGAGCGACAGTACCCGCTTTGGCTATGAAGTCACAGCCCAGGGTTGGACTTATTCCACCGTGCCTTCGCCAGGCTCGGCGGTCTCTATGGCCCAAACAAGCCTGGTGTCTTTTTTTGGCAATGGGTCCTTAGCCATTGGGGTTCAAGATTTAAGCAATGATGCACTGGCCCGGAGCGCCGCCGCCGCCGTGACTTTCAGCGCGGGCTCGTATCCAGATTTGAGCAGCAAGACCATCACCCTATGGATCTATGCGCCTGCGGGTGTGGCCTATGATGATTCCAATCCCAGCTACGCTCAAATTTATCTTAAAGATGCGGGTGACCACTTTGCCAATGGCCCGGGCGTAAATTTAGTGCGCGACGGCTGGACTAAAGTAGTTTGGTCGCCCCAGGCCAATGCCTCGGCCTTGCCGCTTACGCTAGGCACCGCCTATTACGCGGGGCTTTTTGACCCGGCATCCATCAAAGAGCTGGGCTTCAAAGCCGCGGCTTCAGGCAGCGCGCCCGCCACCTTTAAGTTTAATGGCACCCTTTATCTTGATGGGGTTGACTGGTGAACATTTATGATTTGGCTAAAGCCGCGGGCGTGAGTATTGCCACGGCCAGCAAGGCCCTGAATGGCCGACACGATGTGAATGCCGAGACTCGCCAAAGGGTGCAAGACTTTGCCCTCAAACTCAACTATCACCCCTCGCGCCTAGCGAGGGGTTTGGCTAAGAACCGCACTGAGAATATCGGCCTGATCGCGCTCCGCCGTTTTGGCTTCCCGCTTTTGACGAACCCATTTTATAGTCGCGTGCTCGAAGGCATGGAAGGTGAAGTAGCGGCCAGCGACTATAACCTCTTGCTGAGCATCGGCAATGCCGATGACGGTAAGGTGCCGGTACCTAAAAAGATTCGTGAGAAAAATGTTGATGGCCTGATTCTATTAGGCTGGATGCCAGATACTTTTCTAGATGAGATCAAAGGCCGTGACCTGCCCTTTGTCTTGGTAGATCATGAAGCTCCGGGCCTCAAAGCTTGGTCTCTGGGTCTCGACAACGCGGGTGGCGCGGCCATGGCCGTGGATCGCCTAGTCAAGGCAGGTTTCAAAGAGATTTCTATCGTTTCTGGCCCCAGTGGTGATGTGTCTTTTCGCGAGCGGCGTGATGGTGCTCTCGATGCGATGCGCAAGCTGGGCATCAAGCTGGGCGAGCTGCTAGAACCCAAGCTATTGCATGACTTGAACGCCGATGATCTCAAGGCCTTTGTGGGCCGTCTCAAAAAGCCATCGGCGGCCCTTTGTGTCAACGATGACCATGCCTTGAAGCTGATGTCGGCAGCGCGTGAGCTGGGCTTAAGCCTGCCCAAGGACCTTTCGGTTACAGGTTTTGACGATATTGAATTCTCGGATTTTAGCCAGCCAGGCCTCAGCACGCTGCGGGTGGATAAACAGGCTTTGGGGGCTCGGGCTGTGCGCCTTTTAGTCGATATGCTTGATAAGGGGGCACCCCGCCAAGGTCGTGAACGCATGCCAGTTGAATGGATTGAAAGGCAAAGTATCGCCTAGGTTTGCGCCGCCTATTCGAGGGTTCAAATTTTCCCCTTTATCGAATAGTATTTTCGTAGGTTTTCGAAGGGGGAGCTTGGGTGAATATTTATGATGTGGCCAAGGCGGCCGGGGTATCCATAGCAACCGCCTCAAAAGCGCTTAATGGCCGTAAAGATGTGCGCGAAGAAACGCGTGCCAAAGTCCTGCAAGTCGCCAAAGACCTTAATTATCATCCATCTCAAATGGCTCGCGGCCTGGCCAAGCGTCGCAGCGAGAATATTGGCCTGATAACCCTTCGGCGTTTTCATGCCCCGATATTTACCAACCCATTTTATTCACGGGTGCTTGAGGGCATTGAGACTGAAGTTACCAAAGCCAATTATAACTTATTGTTAAGCGTGCTAGCTGCTGAGCAGTTGAGTGGGCCCATACCCTTACCGAAAATGGTCCGTGAAAAAAATGTTGATGCCCTAATGGTTCTGGGCGAGGCGCCCCGTGAATTCTTGGTTGAATTGAGCGCGATTGGCCTGCCCTTGGTCGTTATCGACACCTTAGCCCGTGACCTGCCAGGACATTACGTGGTAGCTGACCATAGCCAGGGCATACGTCAAGTGGTGCAGTATCTGCATCAATTGGGCCATCGCCGCATGGGCTTTGTGAATGACAAGATTGGCGATGCTAGCTTTATCGAGCGGCAAAACGCTTTTGAGCAGACCTTGCGAAGCTTGGGCTTAGAGCCATTGCCCGGCTTGAACATGCGTATAGCTGGCCCCGGGGCCATGGATGAGATTGACGCTTATCTTAAGGCGCCCCAGCGCCCCCAGGCTTTGGTCTGCTGCAACGACCAGCACGCCCTGCTTGTGATTGAAAGAGCAGCGCGTATGGGTCTCAGCGTGCCCCGCGAACTGAGTGTGGTGGGTTTTGATGATATTGATGAAGCTGAAAGGGCAGACCCGCCTTTGACAACGGTTCGGGTCGAGAAGCAAGAGATGGGCGCCAAGGCCGTGCAAGTGGTGATGGACCTGATCGCCCACCCTGGCGCAAAACCTAAGCGACTCGATACACCGGTGCGTTTAATGGAGCGCGCCAGCACTGCACCGCCAGCTTAAGTGAGTCCTGCCAATAATTTGAAGCGGTCTGCCAAGTGCAGATGCGTTAAATCTGAAGTTTCAAACAAATAAAGATCATCACCCCGCCTTAAGGTCTTTAAGAATTTTTCGGGGCTGAATCCGGTAAAACTGTTGAATTCACGAATGAGGTGGGCCTGGTCATAGAAGCCGCAGGCCCTGGCCACTTCAGGCCAATTTATATTTTCGCTTGAGCTAATCACTCGCAGTAGGTGCTGAAAGCGCCTGAGCTTGCTGAACTGTTTGGGGCTCAAACCGGCGTTCTGGTCAAACTTGTGCTTCACGGTTTGGCGGCTAACTTTCAAAAGCCGGGCCAGTTCAGTAACTTCTACGTCGCCTTGGTGTTGGGCCATGATCTTGACCGCACGGCGCAGCATGGGGTCAGGCCGCTTGCCACGATCTAAAAAGCGCCCCAATGATTTTTCGAGGGCCTCGAATTTATCTTTGAGATTTCCTGCCGCCAAGATGGGCTCGATCAACTCTTTTTGCGCCTCGGGCCAGAATGATTCGACGTTGAGCAAGCTGTTGACCATACCTTTAAGAGGCATATTTAAGAATGTGGCGGCCACCCCGTGGCGAAAGCGAGCGCCCATTAGGCAGAGAGATCCCTTGCGGCGTAAGGTGATGGGGTCTAGGTGGGGACCGTGCAGGGCAGCCATGGGTAGGTTGGGCGTGGGCTCGCCATTGCGCTCAACCGCAATCGGACCCCCGAGATTGATGACAAGATCCACACTGGCATTGGGCAGCACAATGCAACGCCGCTCAGGGCTGACGCCCTCTAAAGCTACGTTGAGATAATATAAGACCCCAACTTGGTCCTGTAGCCGCTCACGGGTGGGTAATTCTACAAATTGAAGCGTACGGGCCGCAAAGGCCGGGGCAGAGCTTGGCGTCGACATGGGTGGTTTCTCCTATTCCCTCGGCAGCATTATATTGAAGTTCGGCCTCGGCTGCGATAGCATAGCCTTTGTTTTCGGAGGTTTTCTTGCGCGTCTATAGCTACTCGGGCTGTTCCACCTGTCAAAAGGCCTTGAAATATCTCGATTCCACAGGGCGAAAATACGAGCTTTTGGCGATACGCGAAACTCCGCCTAAGATGACCGAGCTCAAAGCTATGTTGAAAATATATGAGGGAAAATTCAACAGGCTCTT
Source organism: uncultured bacterium (assembly GCA_964521965.1). GTDB lineage: Bacteria > Oederibacteriota > JAJYGY01 > JAJYGY01 > DAIDJD01 > CAZFUM01. The sequence goes on from CAZFUM010000027.1 coordinate 14,054, forward strand.
TAATGCTTCGGGCAGGGACTACAAGCAACTGGGTCTATCTGCAAAGTTGCCCAAGATGAAGTCAGCGCGTGCCCTTAAGCTCTTGGCAGGGAATGGCAATTTGGTTAAACGGCCTTTCTTGCTAGTGGGCAATACCGGCGTGGTCGGTTTCCGCCTCGATGAATGGAAACAAAAAGGCTTACGATGAGTGCACGTTTAGACATTCAAGACCTCAGCCCCGACCCCTTCCGGCAATTGGCCGATTGGCTTAACTTTGCCATCCAGGCTAAATCCCAGCCTAATCCCAATACAGCTTGCCTATGTACCGTGAGCTCGAGTAACGAAGCGCAGGGTCGCATGGTGCTTATCAAGAGTTGGGATAAGCCGGGCCTTTGTTTTTATAGCAATGGCCATTCTGAAAAAGGCCTAGCTTTGTCGGCTCATCCTCAAGCTGAACTGGTCATGCATTGGGATGCCTTGGCCCGACAGATTCGCGTGCGTGGGCGCGTTGAAGCACTTGCGCCCGCCGTATCTGACACCTATTTTGCCAGTCGTCCTCGTGCCAGCCAAATTGGGGCTTGGGCTTCAGCTCAAAGCCAAGTAGTAGCTAGCCGAGAAGCCATGGATTCTTTGTTCAGAGAATTTGAGGCAAAATACATGGACAAAAAAGTTCCTCGACCTGATCATTGGCTTGGTTATAAACTCATACCTAATAGATTTGAATTCTGGCAGGCGGATATGGCCCGCTTCCATGATCGCTTTGAATATGTACTAAAATCAAGCGATTCATGGAAGATTTCAAGGCTATTCCCATAATAGTTTTACAATATGGAATATTTTGAACAGCGCAGGCTGTAAAACCTTATTTCTTCTTAACGTCGATTTCGCCATCAATATTGAGATAGACGATTTCACCGACCATAAGTGAGCCTGTTTTGCTGGTTTTATTCCAAGCCACACCAAAGTCAAAACGATTGATTTCACCTTTGAGTGAAAAGGCCCTTTTTGTGGCTCCCCAGTCAGTGGTAAAAGCATCACTAAGGGTTGCTTTGAGCTTTACAGTCTTGGTGACACCCCGCATTGCTAGCACACCTTCGACAAGATAAGCAACTTTGCCAGCCTTGCTAATTTTGGACGATTTGAAGGTTATTTGTGGATGCAGGGCTGCGTCAAAGAAATCAGGGCTTTGCAGATGGCTATCACGTTTGGCATTTCCCGTCTGAATTCCTTTAATTTCAGCAGCGAATTCGAGCATACTTTTCGTAACGTCTTTTTCGTTAATATCAAGATTGCCACTATATTCCGTGAAACGGCCATGTACCTTGGCCAGGGTAAGATGGGTGACTGTAAAGCCAACTTGGGTGTGGGCCAGATCGAATTCATAGATATCAGCTTTAAGGCTGCTGCTAGTCAGGGCTGCTAAGCCGAGTAAAAAGAGCAATTTCTTTAACATCTTAAGCTCCACAAAGGAAATTGCTAGTTTGCTTGATTGATCAATTTACGGGCCATGGGTGGCACTAAGATTGGCAGCAAGATTTAAAAAGAGGCCTGGCCCCTGAGTGGCTTAAGCCTTAAGATTCCGTACTTTTACTCCGTGCCCATGATTGCGGCCATTCAGAAAGGGAATCCTTCATGAACGAAGCCCTGACAGTAACAGCTCAAGTCCTGCCGGCAGCAGCATCTTATGTGCAAGTGCCAGGCTGGGTCTGGCCTGCCTTTGTTATTTTGATACTTCTGGTCGTGGGCATTGATTTGCTGATGGTCGACAAAAAGACCCACAAGCTTGGCTTTAAAGAAGCGCTGGCTTGGACCGGCGTGTGGATGTCATTAGCTTTGAGTTTCGGCATCGCTTTGGCGTTTTGGCCCGCTGCGGGCACAGCTGTGGCCGCCAAGTTTGCGGCTGGCTATGTGCTTGAGCTAAGTCTAAGCGTTGATAATCTTTTTGTTTTTATTCTTATTTTTAGCCATTACAAGGTGCCCGCGGCCTATCACCACAAAGTGCTGCTTTGGGGCGTGGGTGGCGCCATGGTTATGCGCGCGCTATTCATTGGCTTAGGCTCAGCAGCCGTAGCGCGCTGGCATTGGGTGCTCTATATCTTTGGCGCATTTTTGGTCTATACCGGCATCAAGTTATTCAGCCACAAAGGCGATGAATCGGTTGATCCTCAAAATTCGCCTATTATCAAGTTGGCCCATAAAGTCTTTAACGTCACGCCCAAGTATCATGGAGACAAATTTTTTGTACGTCTTAAAGGTGGTATCTTGCATGCCACCCCGCTCTTTTTGGTCGTCTTGATGGTCGAGATCACCGATGTGATCTTTGCCGTCGACAGCATACCTGCGGTTATGGGTATAACGACAGACCCTTTTATTGTCTACACCAGCAACATCTTTGCCATATTGGGGCTCAGGTCGATGTTCTTTGCGCTTGAAGGCTTTATCGACAAATTTAGGTTCTTGAAATTCGGTCTAGCGATGATTTTGACCCTGATTGGCCTCAAGCTTCTTTTCTTGCATTGGGTCGAGACCCGCCTCGGCTTCAAAGCTGGCGAATTTTTGGTTCTGGGTGTGATTTTAGCGATTTTGCTGGGTTCGGTCTTGGCTTCGCTATGGATCCCTGTGGCTAAGCCTGCGCATAGCCGAAACGTGACTCGCGCATCCAAACGAAAGTAGTCTTGGGTGGATTGGATTCTTAAAACCGAGCCCCATGTTTATGGCATTGACCAGCTAGCTAAAGACAAGCAATGCGATTGGGATGGCATTCGCAACTACCGGGCTCGAAATTTCTTGCGTGATTCGGCTGAGCCCGGTGATCAGGCCTTCATTTATCATTCATCATGCGCTAAACCGGGCATCGTGGGCATGGCTCGCCTAATTTCGGGTGCTGAAACTGATCCTTTACAGTTTGACCCTCAATCTGAATATTTCGACCCCAAAGCTAGCCCGGATAGTCCCCGTTGGATCAGGGTGCGCTTGATCTTTGAAAAACGCAGCTTAGAGCTTATTCCACCAGCCCGAATCAAGGCCCTGGGTCTGGGCGAAATCTTGCTCTTTAAACAGACCCGTTTATCGGTCGTTCCGCTTGAAAAATCGCAAAGCCGGACGATCTTGAGACTGAAAGGAGCCTGGTAGTTTGCTAAACTGGGGGCTCCGAGGGAGCCTCGTTTGAATTCAAGATATCTAGGTCTGATTATTTCTTTGTGTGCCGCACCTGCCTTGTTGAGGGCAGGGGTTGAGTCTGTGGGCACCACCGCTGCTAATTTTCTCAAGATTCCCCCCCACGCGCGCAGCGCAGCCATGGCTGAATCGTTTCAGGCCATTTCAGATGACGAGAACGCCTTGCTCTATAATCCGGCGGGCGCTGCCCGCATTCTGCAAAATCAAATAAGCGCCACCCATATTGAATGGTTTCAAGGCATTCACTTAGAGCATTTGGGCGCCCTCTATAATTTTGGTTCCGCGGGCGTGGGCGGCATCGCCCTGACTTGGCTGCAAATTGACGATTTAATTCGTACTCAGCGTGTGGCCAATACTGCCAATCCTCTGGCTAATTACACTGAGATTGGCACCTTTGCCCCCTATGATGCAGCCGTGACCCTGGGCTGGGCTCAGAAGAGCAAGAAATGGGCTTTGGGTGGCAGCCTACGCGTGCTGCAGCAAGATATCGACAGCAAGAAGGGCATTTCAGGCAGCATTGATTTGGGGGCTCAGTGGTTGGAGCCATTTGAGGGCTTGGTATTGGGCGTCAGCCTGCGCAATTTGGGCAGTGCGGTGGCCGTTGGGGCAACGGGTTTTCAATTGCCTATGCAAATCGATATGGGTCTGGCTTGGACCGCGCCGGGTTTTCCGTTAACGATATCTACCGATTTTGGTTCGCCCATGGACAATGCCATGATGTTTGCGGCAGGTTTAGAAATCATGCCGCATGAAGCCTTTGCGCTGCGCGCGGGCTATCGCGGCGGGTTCGCTAATCAATTTACAGCGGGTGCAGGCTTTCGCCTTAGCCCCTTTAATTTAGATTATGCCTATGCCCCTTTTAATGATTTGGGTAATACCCACCGCATTACGGCCACCCTGCTTTTTGGCGCGCCAGACATTGGCTTGAAAGTCGAACGACCCTTGATGGGTCCAGTTGGCGATTCGAATTGGCGCCTTACTGCATTCTTGCCCGATGTGCCTAGACCTGAGACTGCGCGTAGCTGGAAGTTAGAGATCGCGGGGCCTGATGGCCATGTGGCCCGCACTCTGAGCGGCGAGGGTCCGGTGCCCGCCCGCCTGGCTTGGGATGGCCGTGACGCAGCCGAGCGGCCCTTGCCCGACGGCGAAAGCAAAGCTTCGTTGAAAGTCGATTACGCGGGCGGCATCAGTGTTCGTTCGCCATGGAAAAATGTCGAACTCGATAGCACACCGCGCTGCATGCAAATCGATGTCAACCCTAAGATCACCCGCCCCACGGGCCAGGCCCTGCTGATACCGGCGATCTTTAGCATGGCGGCCCAGGATAAAAATAGGGTGGGCGGCTGGAATCTTGAGATTCGCGATGACGCGGGCAAACTCTTTCGCAGTTTTCAGGGTCCAGGCGATGTACCAGCTCATGTAAATTGGGACGGCACGGACGGTTTAAACAATACGATCAAATCGGGTAAGACTTACATCGCCCGCCTCTACACGCGCGATCGCCTGGGCAATCGCAGCGCCTCAGAACCCGTGGCGCATGTGGTGTTACTCAAAGAAGTTCACTTTCAAATCGCTTCTGACGCCCTTTTTGAAGTGGGCAAAGCTGATGTTCGCATCAGTGCTTATGATCAGCTTAAAGAAATGAAAGAAAAGATCTTGGCCTATGTGGCGCCTGGCTCAATCGTTGAGATTGTGGGCCACACCGATAGCATGCCGGTCACCCATTCGAAATATGGCAACAACGAGACCCTTTCGCTGGCCCGCGCTCAAGCTGTGGTGAAATTCATGACCACCTTGCTAGGCATGAAGCCTTCGATGTTCAAAGCCGTCGGCAAGGGCGAGGCCATTCCGATCGCTGAAAATGAGTCAACTGAAGGCCGTGAAAAGAACCGCCGTGTGGAAATTATCTTGCATGGTATTGGCTATGAATAAAGGCAAGCAATAGTAAGCACAAGAACCCAAACCATTTTTAGGGGAAATCATGAAAAGAATTATTTGTGCGTTGCTCGTATTTTGCCTTTTGGCCCAGCCGCTCTTGGCGCGCTCGCCATATTCCAGAGTCGAAAAGGCTATGCAGGCTGATTTGGCGCTTTTAGAAGCTGCCCCCCGGGCCGCATCGTTGCTTAAAATGGTGGGCGGCAGATCCACTTGCCGAACAGAATGCACGGACTATATTTATAATAAGAATTCGTGCACAACCATTTGCGATGACGACTCCTCTACAGACTCGAACAATTATAGTGGCGGTGGCGGTACGCCCAATGTCGGCGCTCTGTTGATAGGTTTGCTTCTGATGGGCATCATTTTCTATTTTGTCAATCAAGCTGCTGAAGAGTCATTCAATCAATATTCGATGAGAGATTAAGCAGATACTTAAGCATATGAAGAAATTTGCAGTGCTGAAGAAAGTTGCGATCTATGCATTTTCCTTGTTTTGCTTTCAAGCTTGCGCCATGCGAGTTGGCGTCTGGCATGTAGGCGTGGACCATAAGGTTGATAGTCATTTGCAGGTCGCATGGGTTTAGAATGCCGACC
>CAZFUM010000028.1:0-19242 GCA_964521965.1 uncultured bacterium
AGGCCAGGCAGTTTCAAGCGCAGCAAGGCCCAGCCCACCAGCAGCGCCAGCAGCCACGCCAGAGCTGCATAGCCCGGGTCGCCCCAATCAAGGCTAAGCCAATCGGCCCAAGCTTGGCTCAATGACCCCTCCGCCCAGCGCGGCGCTTAAAGAAACGCACGAGATCGATGGCAAACTCACGGCCACCTTGCGCATCGAGCACATCCACCTGCAGGCGTCGCAAGGCCTGAGTGGCCTGGGCTTGCAGACGGACCTGAGCCTTTTCGTGGCGCTTTAGCGCCCAAGGCCAATCGGTATCAAGCCAGCCGAGCTTGCCGCTCTCAGGATCACGGGCCGGAATCAGGCCCGCAAAGCGAGGCAGGGCCTGCTCAGCCGGGTCGGTCATGCGAGCTGCGATCAAATCAAAGCGCCGTGATGCCGTGCGCAGTTCTTTTTCGAAATCGGGCTGAGCAAAATCTGAAATCCAAAACACAGCGGCGCCCCGGCGGGCCACGCTGGCCAAGCGAGCCACGGCAGGCTCAAAATTCGTGCCCCGGCCCTTAGGTTCGAGCACCAGCAAATCGCGCAAACCGCGCAGCAAATGCCGCTTGCCGCGCTTGGGCGGCAGCCAGGCCTCGACCCGATCGGTGAAAAAGAGAAAACCGACGCGATCACCATTGACCGCAGCGCTGAAGCCCAGCGTGGCCGCCACTTGCGCTGCCAGCTCGCGTTTGCTCACGTCGCTCGAGCCAAAATCCATCGAGGCGCTCAAGTCAACGGCCAAAATTACGGTCAGCTCGCGCTCTTCTTGGTGAACCTTGATAAACGGCCTTCCCTGACGAGCGGTGACATTCCAATCAATAAAGCGCACCTCATCACCAGGCTGATACTCGCGTACCTCTGAAAATTCCAAACCCTGGCCATGAAAGGTCGATAAATAGTTGCCCGAGAGCACGCTCTCGACCAATCGATTCGACACAATCTCAATGCGCCGTATCTTCTTGAGAATCTCGTTCGATACCATGGCTTAAGGAACTTTCACTTTCGCCAGTATTTGCTTGATCACTTCGTCAGACGTCACTTCTTCAGCCTCAGCTTCATAAGAAAGCGTAATGCGGTGGCGCAGCACGCGATAAGCCACAGCGCGAATGTCATCTGGGGTCACAAAGGCGCGGCCTCGCAAGAAAGCCTCGGCCCGGCCCGCCGATGCTAGCGACAAGGTGGCACGCGGGCTAGCGCCGTATTGAATGAGATTCTTCAGACTGCCTAATCCCGCATTCTGGGGTTCGCGCGTGGCAAAGACCAAATCAATAATATAACTCTTAATCTTGTCATCCAAATGCAGGGCCAGGGCCTCGTCACGCGCTTCAAGTATCTGACGAGGTTTGAGCAAGGCCTTGCCTTGGTCTTTAACGATAAGACCCTCGGCCCTTTCGAGAATCTCCATTTCTTCTTCGCGGTTGGGATAAGGCACCAGCACTTTAAACAAGAAGCGGTCCACCTGCGCCTCGGGCAAGGCGTAGGTGCCTTCGGTCTCAACCGGATTTTGGGTGGCCAAAACCAAAAAGGGCTCTTCTAACTTAAAGGTTTCGGCAGCCAAAGTGATGCTCTTTTCTTGCATGGCCTCGAGCAAGGCTGACTGTACCTTGGCCGGCGCGCGATTCACTTCATCTGCCAATATCAAATTGGCAAAAAGCGGGCCCTTCGACACCGAGAAATCACCGGTTTTAGCGTTATAAATTCGCGTACCCACTAAATCAGCCGGCAGCAAATCAGGCGTAAATTGAATTCGCGAAAAAGACGCGCTCAAACGCTGAGCCAGGGTCTTGACCGCTAGGGTCTTAGCCAGACCCGGCAGGCCCTCGAGCAAGACGTGCCCGCCTGTGAGCAACCCCAAGAGAAGACTTTCAAACATCTCTTGCTGGCCCACGAGCACCTTTTGGGCGTCTTCGCTAACTCTCGCCAAGGCTTCGTGCAATTCGCGCGCACGGCCGCTAAGTTTCTTATTGTCTGCCATATTCTTACCTCTTGGTTGGCGGCTCTGCTGCTAGCGTTTCAGCACTGAGCAGGGCCTCGATATAACGTTTAAGATCTTTATGAGTCTTAGCTGGGTCGAAATCTCGATCTAATCGGCGGACCTGCAAGAGATCCTTAACCCGCTGGGCTGCGGCCGGTCCCAAAACCTCAAGGGCTGCGGTCTGCCGCTCATCGCGTTGCGCCCCCAAGCCTTCCATCAGCTCAACGCAGAGTAAACGAGCTTGGGCTGCAAAACGATGATAGGGGTTGGTCTCAAACGCTTTATCGAGCTCGGCATGGTAGATGTCTATGGGCGACCAAGTGGCTTCGCGCTCCAAGGCCAAGATCAGTTCACGAAGCCTGGCGCCTACTTTTTCAGCCTCAGCCGTTCCAGATTCGACACCCGAAAACAGCAGAATCTCTATTTCGCTTAGGATGCCAGCCTTGTCACCCGATTCTTGCGAACGCAACAAAGCTCTCTGCGCGTGATTTTGGGCTTGGGCCAGGGTCAGTTCGTCTTCGGGTCTGCGCAAACGGTGGCGCAGATAAAAGCGAATGAGGCGGCCCAATTCTTTGAGATAAGCCTCGATCTCACCTGCTTTGAGCAAGCGCGCGGCTTGCTCAAGATCCATCAAGGCAACTTGGCCAGGATCGCGGTGAATCTCGATTTTTTTTGGCTTGCGCGGCTTCAGCCAAAACCATAAGACCAGGGCAAGCAATGCCGAGAAGAGCAAAACGAGAATGCCAATCCGCAGCCAGGCGAAACCCAAATCAGGCTTGATGTCTGCCAGCTCATCGACTTCAAGGCCCGTATCGGGCGTGGGCGTGGGCGGTAGCACATTGGCTTTGGCGCGAGCTACCTCCACCGACAAGGCTGCACTTTTTCGGGTAAAGACGCCCTGCCCGGGCTCATTGCCACTAACGGTAAAAGGCTTGATCGCTAAGCGGCCCGACTGCTGCGCAGCTAGATCCCACTCGAAAACATAGGTCATGTTGACTAGCCCATTGACCCACTGCATGTTGCTATTTTGGCGAGGGCCTTGGCGCACTTGAAAACCCGCAAAATCGGGCGGGCTGAGCTGGGGCTGAAAGGTCAGATTGCCCTGAACCTGCAACGTGACTCGATAAATCAAGGTCTCGCCCAATTCAACACGAACCTTATCCGTCTCGACTTTGACGTCGATCTGAGCCGCAGCCAGCGAAAGCGGCAGTGCCATGGCCGCTAGCCATGCTGCTATGAAATATCGAAGCCTTGCCATGAAAAATAGACGCTGTCCGAGAGCAGGGGTTCCCGCACTTGTGCGGGAAAGGACGTATTTTACAAAGAAAAAGCCGCTGCCCCAAGAGGCAACGGCTTTTTTTGACGCTCAAAGCAGCTGAATTCAGGCCGCTAATTTGCCTTTAGCCTGGGCTAAGGCCCCGTGCATGGCCTCAACCGCAGTTTGCGGGTAATTACGCCGTTTTTCAGGAAATTCAAAATCAGCCTCGATGTCGGCCGGGCCGATCTTTTCAGCCTCTTCAATGCTTTTGCCTTTGACCAGCTTTGTAATCGTGGCCAGGGCCACCAGGCCAAAGCCGCAGCCTGATGTCGTGTAAGCGGCATCCTCAATCAGGCCGCCGTTGCCCAGCTTCAAAAAGATGCGATAGCCATCGCCGCAAGCGCCATTGACGTAGGTGTAATCTACGTCGGCGCCCGCGATCTCACGGCTGCCGGTTTTTTCGTCGTTCATCTTCTTATAACGGTCAAAGTCCATGACTAGTTTCCTTATTTCACGACAGTAAGGTCGTCGATGCAATAGTCGAAGTCGTCATCGGACGTACCACCCTCGAACTGAAAGGCTTCGACATCGTTCCAAGCCGTGGGAACCTTGGTGCCCCATTGAGCCGGCTGGGCAAAGGCTGAGAAGGGCAGGTTCACCTTGGTCCAGGCTTTGGGCGTCTCAAACTCAGCAGCGTAATGCGCGAAATCTTTGACCGCTGTGCGCACCAGGGTCAGCTTGTGGCGCTTGCCGTCACCCTTGACCCAAAAGCTAAGACCGCTATAGCCGCTGAGGTCAGAATTTGAGGTCTTGAGGGTGCTCGAGGCCCAGGGCCAGGGCGCCTTGCTAGATCCCAAATGGCCTTTTATGCAATTGGCCATGCCAGTCTTGCCGCCCGGGGCGGGGGTATAGGTCGCGGGGGCGAGCGTGGTGCCCAGCTTGTTGTCGTCAAAGCCGTTCCACCAGGACAAGCCGTTCTTGGCCGTGGCGCCTTCAAAGTCGTCGACCAAGAAGTCGGCCGTGGCCTTGGCTGCCGGCGCAGCCGTCGTGGCTGTGCCGCCGCCTGAGGCCAGCTTGGCGCGCAGCTCATCGTTCTCTTTCTTCAATTGTAAAACTTTGGTTTTAAGCTGGTCGAGAGTCCAGCCCTTAAGCGGGTCGTCAGCTGAAAAGGCCAATCCCGGCGCCGCAATAAACGCAGCCGCTAAAACGATATGACGAAAACGCATGTATCCTCCATGTTGGTAACTAGAATAGAAAGGCCGCACAAGGCGGCCTTTCAGCTTAAATAGCCTTGGTAAAACCTTAGTAGTTTACCCACCTCACGTCATTGAGACTAAAAATTGGCGAGCCGCAAGCCATCGTGATCATAAAAGCCGTGAGGCAAAATGCTATCTCATCTGGCTTCTGGCGCAGCAAGGGACAATCAAGTATGGCATCATTGATGCCAATGCTGAAGCGCGTGAAATTCGTGGTCGAAAGACTTGCGGGCTGAATAAAGTAGTAAAAGAGGCAGTCTGCATCTTTGCCAAATTCCAACCGCAACTGACCAATCTGTGAGGGCGAGACTTCGAGTTTTAGATTGAACTCAATGCGACCCCCCGTGTTCATATAGGCCACGGTATTTGTCACGCCATTATAACAACCATTGGTGGGACCCGCAGGGCAGGTGAAAAAGCCCACGCTCGCCGTGCCCGGCGAATTGCGAAAACAAATATTGGGCTGACTGGGATCAGGGCTGGGTATCCACACGCCAGAATCTGAAATCATGATGGTGCTGGCGTCGCCCGTAATATTGTCAGGCGGCCCAGCCCCCAAGGCACCGCGCCAACGCATATCGAGGCCACCCGCAGGGCCGACCGTAGTGCCGTTGTTATAGGTGAAGCCTGAGAATTGAAAGTAAGTATTGGGCAACGCGGGCATGCCGCCATTTTTCCAAATGATATAAGTCGGCCAGATCGTGGGCCAGGTGCTGCTGCCGCCGGTCGGTGTCGGGGTGGCCGTAGGACCGCCCGTACCCGAACCACTGCTGGTGCTAGGGCCAAAGGGGTCGCTACGATTCCCGCCCCCGCAGGCGTTCAAAAGCAGAGCACTCAGGCTGATGACTAAGCTGGCACGAAGGGCGAGTTTCAGGACGGACTCCAGAAATACGATGCACCTTTATATCGGCCGATAACCATGAAAGTTTACCTTATCCACAGATGCTTTAAAAGTCCGTGCCAAAAAGAATTCGTGATGTTTCACAATCTAAAATCAGGGGACTTCGCGAAGTATGCCTTTGGCAGTTTCCAAATCATCCGCAATGGGCAGCAAAGTCTCTAAATTCATGGTGTCATAGACCTTTTGCAGGCCATCGTTCATGCCCAAGACCACCAATCCACCGCCCAAGCGGTGCAAAAGCTTGGATCGGGCCACCAGCACGCCCCAGCCTGACGATGCCACATGCTCAACTGCGGTCATGTCCACCACCAGGCGAATGCCATGGGGGTCTTCTTCGTAGCGCTCGAAAAAGCTTTTCAATGTCAGGTAATTAAAAATATCAAGACGACCCGTCAACTTAATCAAAAAACCAGCGGGTTCTTCAAAGCTCGATTGATCAATACTTATCTCAGTCACGCACACCTCAAAATATCTGCTCTACGTTATGCCTTAGAACGGCCTTTGGCAAGAGGCGCCTAGGGCCGCAGCGACGGAGAAAGCTTGGGCTCAACAGGATCCCGCCCGCTGACAAAACGAATCAAGGCGATGCGGCCCGCTTTGGGCTGAATCACCTGACGCTGCACTCGCGGACCCTGGTCCGTTTCAATGGTCAGTACTAATTCTTGCCGCTTAGCAGGCAGTCGCAGGCGGACTGCCCACACCGAAGCCGGCAAGTTGCCCCAGGCACGTGAGTCGCCTTGGCCCACACCGGCCATGACACCTTCCCACATGCGCGGGTCTGAAGCCATCAGAAGGCCCAATGGGCCGACCACCGCCATGAGCAACGCCCCGGTCATGCCCACTCGCGTGATAACACGCCCCATGGTGCGGGCGCCGGCATCTTTCTGCCGCTCCTGTGTGTACCAGCGCAAAAGCTCTTCGGTATTTTCTAACGCTTCGAGCTTGGCTTTGACCCCGCCTGCGCTAGCGTTGCCGCCCCGCCAGGTCGGGCTGGGCCGAGTCTTGCCTTCCACCACCTTACCCCAGGATCCACTGGCCCAGCGTTCAGGCAGCCAGCCATGCCAAACGAGTACCCATACTTCACCATGGCCTGCATCAGGCAGCGGAGCAGGCTCGACGCCAGGATAAATTTTCTGCCATCGTGCCAAGTCATCGTTGCGGCCTGTACTCTTGGCTAAGCGCAGCAAATCACCTGCCAAAAATCCCGGCGCAGCCACCGCGCTCATCTCGCTTGCTGCGGCGAAACCTTCGCGGGCTTTAACTAAATCAATGTAGGCGTCATCAGAATGGCCCGTTGCCTCATAAAGCTTCGCCGAAAGATATCGTGCAAAAGGATCTTCAGGAAAGGCCGCAGCCTTGGCGCGGGCGCCTTGTTGCAAGGCATCGACTTGGCGCGCCTCAACCAAAGCCGCATCAAGATCACCTAAAAAAGCAAAGTTGAGCATGCCGATGGTGTGAAGAAAGAAACGTTCAAAACCCGCGCCCCGATAAGCCCCGCTGCGCTCATTGCCCCAACTAAGGGCCGCCACTTCACGCCCTAGGGCGATGCTAGGTTTACCTGAAAAGAATGCCTCAGCCTTCGCCATCTCACGATTGCTGCCCTGCCAATCGCCTTCAATATGAAGGTCTAAGGCGCGACGCATAGCTTTGAGCCCGGGATCTTTATCATCAGCAGCCCGGGTGCGCGTACCCGCGCCCTTGTTCACGAGCATGGTCAGGCTGCAGCCCTGGGCCAGCCAGGTTAGCCCCAGTAAAACGAGCAGCCCAGGCCAGCGCCTCACGGCAATACCTCGCTCTTTGTCAGCTCGCTAAGCTTGCGCTTTAGCCCTGACTGGCGCGCCAACTTGACGAGTGCCAAGTCTTTATCGCCGCCCGGTAAAATATCAAAGGCTGCCGGCATACGGCCCTGGTCGCGATGCACATAGAGCTTGCCCCAATAATAGTTCCCTGGGGCTTTCACACTGAAAAAGCGAGCGCTTTGCACCGGAAACTCGGTGGCGTCTTGAGGAAGAAAGAAAGCGACCACGCCCAGGCAAACACCGAATGCGGTGACGCCTTTCACAGCTTCAAGCGTGTAGGCACCTGACGGCAGACCTTCAAAATAATAAATATTCGAACCCGCAGCTTCAAAATCAAAAAACTCAGGCTGGCCACCAGGATTAAAGCGCCTGGCCCGCATGCCCACGGTATGGGTGAAAAACTCGCTGGCATCAAGCTCAACGACAGCCAGCGCACCTTGCTGACGCTCTGCCCGGGTGACAAGTTGGGGGCCAACGCAGCCCACCAGGGCTGCGGCCCAAAGGCCCGCGCCCAAGGCCCGCCAGACCGCATTCATTTCAAGCTTTTGAGATGGGCTTCAAGCATCTTGACTGCCGGCTCTAACGAATCATCCCCACGCGCTTCTTTACGCAAATGCGTGAGAATCTTTTCAGTGACTTCACGCTCGCTGGGCGATTTGATTTTTTTGAGGTCGAACTTACGATTAAAAAATGTTCCGGTTTTGACATGTTTGAAAGAACCTAAGAAATACACGCCCTTTTCTTTGACATAAAAGCCATTACCCTGAGCCGGAAATTGATACGTGTACTGAGTGCCAGCGCACATCTTAAAGCAGCCGACTTTAAAGCCATCCATACCGCCATAACTATTGATTTGATAGCCAGCGTTCGGCATACCTAAGCGCCAAGCAAAATCGTCATCCAAACCAAAGTTCCAGTAACTAGGCTCTTCACCCGCTTTAGATTGCTTAAGGCTGATCCATTCTAAATCTCCGTCCATTTCGTCGGTGTCGAGGTACATCATCAAAATAGAACCTTTGGCAATCTCAGCCTTAGTCATGGGTTGTCCACCCGCGCAGCCAAAAACAAGCAGGTTCAAACCTAGCAGCGCCAAAATCACGAAGTTCTTCATCCCCACCCCCAAATTAAATATCAGAGCAGTATCTCACGAACAAAAAAAACAGGCGACCTAAGTGGCCGCCTGTTTTGAGATACGAAATTTAAATAAAGCTTACTTGGTCTTGGTTACCTTAGTCAGACCCTTGGGCATAGCCGGATTCAGGCCTTTAGCCAAGGCATTGTGATAAGCAAACCACTGACCCGGCAGAATGGTAAGTAGGGGCGAAAAGATTTCGCTAACATGGGCGTCGGCACACATGCTGACATCGAGGTTTTTGTGCTTGGGCAAAGACTTCATGCCCGGGTCACGCAGGCCCACACGAAAGACTTTGGCCCCGCGCTTGACGAAATCAAGCGTGTACTCTTTGGCTTCGGCTTCGAGCTTGCCCGGCGCGCTGACATAAAAGATGGGAAAACCAGCCGCGGCTAGCGAGATCGGGCCATGCTTAAAGTCAGCCGTCGAATACGAGAGGGCCGGCACGCCCGCGCATTCTTTCATCTTCAAGCCCATCTCATGCGCCACACCCATCTGAAAACCACGGCCCACCACCACGCAGGCATTCAGCGCTTTCAGTTTATGGGCAGCCGTGGCCACGCGCGGCTCGACATCCATTAAGACGCGCGACATGGCATTAGGAATCTCGTGCAGCTCAGCCAGCAGCTTTTTATTGCCACTCCAAATCGCGGCCAAAAGCGCCAAGCCAGCCAGCTCAGTGGTGAAGGTCTTGGTGGCAGCCACTGCGCGCTCTTTCTCGGCGCCTAAATAAAGCAAATGCTTGGCAGCTTTGGCTAGACCACTTTTGTTGTCATTGGTCACGCCCAGAGTGATGGCACCCTGGCGCGAGGCCTCAGCCACAATGGCATTGATGTCAGGGCCCTGCCCTGACTGCGACACACCCACCACCAAATAGTCTTTGAAAACTGGTTTAGCCTTATAAATGGTCACGAGCGAGGGCGCAGCCAAACTCACTGGCAAGCCGGTCAACATTTCAAGTAAGTAACGGGCATAGATAGCAGCGTGGTCTGAGCTGCCACGTGCCGCTAGAACGATGCCCTTAGGCTTACGGGCCTTAAGGCTAGCCACTAGCTTACGCAAGCCAGCTTCTTCTCGATCTAGCAGGCGCGCACAAACTGAGGGCTGCTCTAATATTTCTGATCGCATAATGTCGGCGGACATATAACTCCGTTTAGGTGTCGGTAACGAGCAGCTATTTCTTCTTATAGAATTCCGCTATCGCTTGAACTACCGATGGATCAGCTAATGTCGTGGTATCACCCAAAGGCCGGCCTTCAGCCACGTCGCGAAGTAAGCGGCGCATAATCTTGCCAGAACGAGTCTTGGGCAGCCCAGGGGTGAGCACTACGTCATCGGGCTTGGCAATCGGGCCAATGACTTTGCCCACATGCTCGCGCAAGGCTTTACGCAGCTCATCGGTGGGTTCGTTGCCGGTCTTGAGAATGACAAATGCAGCCAGGGCTTGGCCCTTAAGGCTGTCAGCCCGGCCAATCACCGCGGCTTCAGCCACGGCCGGGTGCTCGACCAGGGCTGATTCGACTTCCATGGTGCCGATGCGGTGGCCCGAGACATTCACCACGTCATCGACGCGGCCCATGAGCCAGAGATAGCCATGTTCGTCAATGCGGGCCGCATCGCCAGCAAAGTAAGCGCCTTCAAAACGCGAAAAATAAGTTTCTTTGTAACGCTTATGATCGCCCCAAATAGTGCGAAGCATGCTGGGCCAGGGCTTGCGATAAACCAAATAGCCCGCACCTTTCTTAATCGTTTTCCCATTGTCATCCACGATTTCTGGAAATGTTCCCGGAAAAGGCGCGCAAGCCGAGCCTGGCTTGGTGGCAGTCAGGCCTGGCAGGGGCGTGATCATATGGGCCCCGGTCTCGGTCTGCCACCAGGTGTCAACAATGGGGCAGCGTTTCTTGCCCACATGCTCGTGGTACCACATCCACGCTTCAGGATTGATAGGCTCACCCACAGAACCTAAAAGCCTGAGACTCGGCATCTTATATTTATCAATAAGCTGATCGCCCCATTGCATGAAAGCTCGTATAGCCGTGGGCGCTGTGTAGAAGACAGTGACGCCCCACTTTTCGATCAATTGCCAGAATATTTCTTTGCTGGGGTTATCTGGGGTGCTTTCATAGACAAAGCACGTCGCGCCATTGAGCAGCGGACCATAGGCTAGATAGCTGTGGCCCGTGATCCAACCCAAGTCTGCTGTGCACCAGAAAAGATCGTTCTCTTTGATATCAAAAACCCACTTGGTGGTGGCCATGGTCTGAGTGAGATAACCGCCCGTGGTATGTTGAATGCCTTTGGGTTTGCCCGTCGAGCCCGAGGTGTAGAGCAAAAAGAGTATGTCTTCGCTATCCATCACTTCGCAGGGGCAATCACTCGAAGTTAGTTTAGCCAAGTCCTGCCACTTATGGTCGCGGCCCGCCACATAATTGATGGGATTAGCAGCATGCTCATAGACCAGCACACTCTTAAGGCTAGGGCAGGCATTGTCTGCCAAGGCTTCGTCGACATTTTTCTTAAGATCAATGACACCGCCTTTGCGCTTGCTGCCATCAGCACAAATCAAGGCCTTGGCCTGCATATCATTCACACGATCACGAATCGACGTGGGCGAAAATCCGCCAAAAATGACTGAATGAATAGCGCCCATACGGGCGCAAGCGAGAGTCGCGATGGGCAGTTCAGGGATCATGCCCATGTAAATGGCCACGCGATCGCCCTTCTTAACGCCAAGCTTCTTGAGCATGTTGGCACAGCGGGCTACTTCTTCACGCAACTCATAATAGCTAATGGCGCGATGCTTCTGGTCTTCGCCCACCCAAAGTATGGCCGTCTTCCAACGGCGATCGCTTTCGACATGCCGATCGAGCGCGTTATATGCCGCGTTGAGCTTGCCGCCTAAGAACCATGTTGAATCTGAAATCTTGCCCTTACGCACCGTTTTAAATGGCTTAAACCAGCTCAGTTGCTTAGCCCAATCGCCCCAATATTTATCTGAATTCTTGGCGGCCTTTTTCCAAATATTCGGGTCTGCTATATTGGCCTGCTTAATAAATTCTTTAGAAGGCCTAAATTGGCGCTTCTCGATAAGAAGACTGTCGAGCTGCTTTTCAAAGCCGCCCCGAGAATTTTTAGCTGCGGGCTTATCGGCTTTTTTCACGTTCTTCTTGGTGGCTTTCTTGGCGGCCATGATTTTCCCTCCCCTTACTTGCCCTGAAGTTTCGAAATGCGCGCGCGCACCTCGCTGACAAAATTCTCGTTAAGCTTTAGAAAAAGTTCGAGCGGATCGCCTGCGCCATCTTGAATCAGCGACGTGAGGTCCATGCCAAAAATAAGATTCTCGTTCTTATCTGTGGCGTGGCTTTCAAAATAAGTTGCGTGAGCCTTGCGCCGGCCGCGTGTCGCCAAGTCATAGCGTTTGCCCCCACAGATTTGGCTGTCAAAGACACCCATCAGCGCATCAGCGAGATTTTCGTGGCCATCGACATTCATCACAACTTTGTCTTTATCGTTGAGCCAGTCAAGATCTCGCCAGACCTCGCAGCCGATCAGCTTCTTGGGCCGCTCAGACGCTGGCAAGCTGCGAATGGCTGCAATTAAGCGTAGGCAGACAGCCACATGGGTATCGTGCTTATCGCCTAAATTATGTGTGTAAACCTCGTCAGGCTTGCTTGCTTTTAAGACGGCAACAAAGTCTGAGACCACAGACTGACTCATGCCATCTTTAATGGTCGAGCTAGAATGATTAAGCTGAAACTGGGCCGCGTACTCGCCCACCACCGCAGCTTTGCGCTGCTCGCGGCGCCGCACTTCGACCATTTGCTCGTCGCTGTAGCTGGCATAAAACGAATCGCGAGCCGAGCCCGCGCCATTCGAAGTCGTGACACCCGTGAACCACTGATCTTTTTGGCCAAAGCATTTCAAAATTGGGCCATAGGCCATGAATTCGAGATCATCTTGATGCGCGCCCACGCCTAAATGTGTGGTGCGTGCCAAAGCGGCTTCGAGTGGTATTGTATCGGGCACATAAACTTCAGCGCCGGGCTGACTAAACTTGAATTCCATAGGGCTCACTTCTTTTTAGCGGCTTTTTTCGCCGGCTTTTGAGGTGCTTTCTTAACAGCCTTTTTCGCTGCCTTTTTTACAACTTTCTTAAGCGGGGCGACCTTGGCCCTAGCCACCTTGTGTTTGATTTCAGGCAAGCTGGCTGCAGCAATCGCCTGGCCCACGCGCCGCGCTTTTTCGTCAGGGATACCCACTTTGATGCGCCGCGCAGCAGCAGGATCTTCGGCCGCGAGCACTTGGCGGGCCTTTTCTAAAATAATGTCGCCGCCTGCGCCCGAGGTCACGCGACCCAAGATAAGCACGTGCTTCATGTCATAGAAATCAGCATATTGCAGCAAGGCATAGCCGAGATAAACGCCGATGGTCTCAAAGATGGCGCGCGCACGATCATCGCCCTGCTTCATCAATTTTTGAACTTCTTTGAGCTTGGCCCCGGGGCTCAAAGCTGCGTCTAGCGTCATGCCCACTTTAGGCGCCAAACGTATGACGGCATCTTGCGAAAAATGATTAACGCCCGTGCCGAAGTCGCCCGACCACTCGTGATCATGGGCTGCCCCGTCTTGATAATCGACGGGCGCGAATGCCAACTCATTGAGCCAACCCGTGACATGGCCTTTTTTGTCAACGTAGCCCACCGCTTGGCTCGTGCCCATGGCAATGCCTAAAACCGGCTGATCATTCAAGCTCATCGCGCCAGCCAAAGCAGTCACATCGCCATCATTGGCAACTTCAATGGGTACATTCCCCATAGCTTTGGCAGCATCTAAATAGATATTCTTAATCTTTTGACTAAACTGTGGCTCGGGCACCTTGCGAAAGAGTGAAGCCACGCGCGCTTGATTGTCGACATAAACGCCCGCCGATGAGATGCCGATCGCGTCGACGCGTGGCATTTTAGCCGCGGCTTGACGCAAACTGTCCATCACACCATCGATATGATATTGCGGGTCACTCTTGATCTTGGGCTCCCACACGGTTTCAATGCTAAAGACTTCTTTGCCATTGATCACTGCGGCCACTTTGCGGTCTGAACCACCTGCATCAAAACCAATACGACAGCCCTCGAGATGGCGGCCTACCGGCTTACTCAGCTCGTGCGCTTGAGGCATGGCTTTAGCCTTGGCGCAGCCCTGCACCACAAAACTCTTGGCGTCATAAACTTTGGCCATAAATTCAGCGTCAAAGGCTCGCGAACCGCCCGGGCTATATTCTTTTTTAATTTGGGCCACGACGTCGTCAGGCGCAAAGAGAGTTATTTTCCAGCCCCCGCGCTGCCAAAGTAAAAACTTGATAATGCGCTCGGCATAACGATAGTTATCTTTTGAGCCCGGCACTCCGGGCGCAAAACAAATCGTGTCATAGCGAGCGACCTGCTTATTTTCGCGTTCAACGGCAATGAGTAGAGCCTGACTGCGGCCACTTAGCTTGGCGGCGCGCACGAATTGACGATGGCCTAAATAAGGCGGCCGAAAGTCAGGATCGAGCTTGGGCAAAATTTTAGGTACGGCGTGCAAGAGAGATTCGGCCATAAATAGCTCCGTTTGCGTGAAAGGCGCAGATTTTATCATTCTTTGCGGTGCAACTAAAGACGTTTCCCCACAAACCCTTATTTTATGGGCAGATTAGGTTTTCGCGTTTAACATAGGCCCATGTCTTTACCCACTCTCTTAATACTTGCCGCTGGCATGGGCAGCCGCTTTGGCGGCCTCAAACAATTTGAACCCTTGGGCCCCCAGGGTGAAACCCTGATGGATTACTCAGTGCACGACGCCCTCAAAGCCGGATTTGGCCGAGTGGTCTTTGTCATTCGCAAAGAATTTGAGGCGAATTTTAAACAAGGGGTGGTGACCCGTTATAGCAAGTCTGTACCCGTAGCTCTCGCTTATCAAGATTTGAAAGACCTGCCCGCTGGTAGCCACCCTGCTGGCGATCGCCAAAAGCCCTGGGGCACAGGCCAGGCCGTATGGGCCGCGCGCCAAGTTGTGCAAGAACCCTTTGCCATGATCAATGCCGATGATTTTTACGGGGCACCCGCCTTTCACGCCATGGCCGAATTTCTCAAGACCAAAGCCGCCCATGACCGCTTTGCCATGGTGGCCTATCGCTTAGCCGCCACGACTTCGAGCCACGGCTCGGTATCGCGCGGCATCTGCCAAATTGGCGAGAGCCATCATTTACTACGCGTCAAAGAAATGACCCGCATCTTGCCCGAAGGCCAAAGCTACAAAGATCACGCCACTGACACGCTCTTAAAAGGCGACGAAAGCGTGTCGATGAATTTTTGGGGGCTGCACCCTGCTGTCTTTGGCCATCTCGAGCAACTCTTTGCCCGTTTTCTCAAAGAACAAGGCGGGGACGCTAAATCTGAATTTCAAATCCCCACAGCCATCGACGCCCTTATCAGCACGGGTGAAACCACGGTGCAGGTGTTGAAAACCGAGAGCCCTTGGTTCGGCCTCACCTATCGTGAAGAATCAGATGCTATTCGCGCGCGACTGGCAGAACTGCACGCATCTGGCGCTTACCCGCAACGACTATTTGGATAAGCCAGCAAAGTGCCCTTCATGAGGACCCACTCTTGAAAAAAATCGTGCTCAGTCTCATGCTTGCATGCATAGCAAGCATGAACCTAGCTGCCAAGATTCCACCGCCGCCACCTGTTGACCATGCCGAGCGGGCTGCTCCGCCGCCCAAAGTCGTCAAACACAACGAAGACGCCACGGCAAAATTCGAGCTGCTCTGGGAAGTCACGGGCGCCGTGGGCTACTCGATGTTGGGCAATGTTAGCCCCCAAATCATCAACACCAGCAAAATGGATCTTGAATTTGAAGTCGCCAAGTATTTTAAGGTCGCGGGCGGTCTGCACTTGGGCCCCAAGGCCCATTTCGCCATGAGCCCAGCTGGCTTTGAAGACTTCAGTCAATGGGGCTTCTTTGCCATGGCCCAGCAGCTTGTCGTGCTGGCGCCCAAAGGCGACCCTTACACCCGCCATTTAGTGCTAGGTGGGGGCATCGGCTACATGGTCAGCACGCTCTTTTATGACGCCAATATTCCCACCATCATCATCCCCATTCGTTACTTTCAATCTTGGACCGCGCCCGCCCTGCGCTTTGAGGCCCACTACCGCCATTTCTTCGGCGGCTTGACATACCTGCTGCCAGGCGGCAGCGGCGAAACAGCCTTCAAACTCAGCTTTGGCATGGGCATTTACTAGCAGCACTTCTTTTGAGGCATTTGTGAAAAGTACCCTCATACGCTCTTCCCTGCTGGGCCTGCTTTTTTTAAGCGGATGCTGCATGGCACCCACGCGCCGCAACGATATCGAGGACCTATCGCAGCTTAAAACAGGTCAGGTGATCGTGGTGGGCCGGGTGGTGCTGGACCCCGCCCTGTCGCGAAAAGAGCAGCACATTACCAAGGGCATCGGTACTGAGGAACTCAAGGGCAGCGCCATGCTCTACTTTGGCGAGAAAGCCTATACCAAGGATGAGAACCCAGGCATGTCCGACATGAACGGTTATGTGATGATCCCCTTCAACGGCCTGTTTTTCGCGGCCTTCGACCCTTGGGACCATTACTTTCAGATGATGGCCTACATGCTTGACCTCTCGATGCACATGTCCGGGCCCCAGGGCCGGGCCAGCTTTTCGACACAACAATGGGCCTACTTTCCCCTCAACCGCAAGATGGTGCTCAACGAGGGCGACCAGGTCATTTATATCGGCACGGTTGAATTCAAGCGCGATGACTTCAATGCGCCCAAGGGCGTCAAATTTGTGGACCATTCAGAATATGACTATGCTGAAATTAGAAAGCGTTTCGGCAAAAACGTAAAGATACGCAAAATTTCGATCGCCAACAGCAAGTAGTGCCGACCGCAAGGCTCAGCCCAAAATATCTTTAATCAACGCTATCAATTCGTTGGGCGAAAATGGCTTTTGCAAGAAGCCGTCTAGCCGGGCCCCGTCACCCTGGGCCTCGTGCTTCTCATAGCCAGAAATCATCAAGACCTTCATTTGTGGCCAGTACTTGCGCGCCTTGGCCACCAGTTCACTGCCGTTCATGCTCGGCATGATGGCATCGGCGATGAGCAGGCTGATGCGTCCTTCTTCGCGGCGCAAAAGCTCGAGTGCCTTGGTGCCATCGCCAGCCTCAAAAACCGTGTAGCCGCGACTGGCCAGCACGGCCGCATTCAGGCGGCGCAGACTCGCGTTGTCATCAACGATCAAGACACCTACGCCTTCAGCCATCAAAGCAGCCGATGAGTTTGAAAGACGGACCTCGGGTTCGCTAGGCTGGGCCGCGCTGCTGCTCATGGGCAGATAAATCACGAAAGTACAGCCCTGACCCAATTCGCTCTGCACTTCAATACTACCGCCTGACTGCTGCACAATACCCAAAGCCGTACTGAGACCCAGACCCGTACCCTTGCCCACTTCTTTGGTAGTGTAAAACGGCTCGAAAATGCGGCGACGCGTGGGCTCGTCCATGCCATGGCCCGTATCAGCCACACGTATGCCCACATAAAGACCCTCGGACAAACCCTGGGGCGGCTGAGCTGCTGCAAAACTCTCAAGCGACAGATGACCGCCATCGGGCAAGGCGTCACGGGCGTTGAGCACCAGATTGAGCAAGACTTGCTGCATCTGCTGCTCATCCACGAGCATGCTTCCCAGCCCTTCGGCCAAGCGGCTATGCACCACCACGCGCTTGTCGAGCAAGTGGCCCGCTATCTTGGCTATATCACGCAACAAGTCGTTGGGATTGATCAGGCGGGGCTTCAGGCGCTGTTGCCGACTAAAGGCTAACAACTTGCCATTGAGATCGCGGCCTGTGGCGGCTGCGGCCTCAATCTCACGCAAGTAGACAGCCACAGGGTCGCTTTCGGCCACGCGCTCACGCGCGGATGCCGCGCTGGCCATGATGACGGCCAGCAAATTATTGAAATCATGGGCAATGCCGCCCGAGAGCTGGCCCACGGCCTCGAGCTTTTGCGACTCTACTGCCCTATCCCGAGCCTGACGCAATACGCTTTCGGCGATATCACGCCGTACAATTTGATCTTCAAGATCTGCGACGAGCCTGTCGCCCTCTTTTAAATTTTTATCGAGCACGCCCATGAGCGTGCGGGCTGCATAAGCCAAGAAACTGGCCATCATCAGCGTAATCACGACGTTGACAAAGCGCTCGGTGGCGATGGGCATGACCACTTCGAGGGGCGGGTTGACCAAATGCCCTGTCAAAAATGCCCAAGAAAAAGCCATGTAGGTGGCGGCCAGCAGGCCGAGGCTGGCCAGCATGGCTTTCCAGCCCAAGAAAATTTCGCTTAAAAGAATAATCGAGATGGCAAACGGCGCGGCATTTCGAAAAAAGCCATTGGTCTGCATCTCGAGCAGCAAAGCCGCCAGCAGCAGCCCCAGCAGCAGCCCCAGCCTGAGGCCGTAGACCGCTCGTTTCCACCAGGCCAAAGCCGCCACCGCGCCCACCAAGGCCATCGAGGCCACCCATTGTGTGCGCATGCCGCGTTCAAGCATGGGCTTGCTCGAAATGGCCATGGCCACAATACCCACCCCAGCCAAGAACAAGTTCAAGCGCCGCAGCAAGCTGTCGCGCGCAAACTTAATTTGAATTTGGGGCGATGACGCCAAAGAAACCTCAAAAAACTAAAGCCGAGCCCCAAGACAGGGCTCGGCTACTATTTTAACCAACACTCAGCGCTTAGACACGCTTAGTTCTTGCTGCCGCCCAAGGCTACATTCATGCCCAGCAAATAGGTCTGGGGCACCACCACGCCGTCGCCAGCTTCGACTCTGCCTTGCGCCAGCAGATTGGCATAAACAAAGGTGGTCAGGCCCGGAACCACCGTGGCGCCTTTGAAATTGAAATCAGGATGACCTTCCACTGCGAATTTGACACATATCCAATTTGGAACTTGAATATGCACGTATTTAGGATATATGTTAAATCAAACCAGGGGCTGACGCGGTCCTCCAGGGAGGGATGGGGACCTTTCAGAACGCGCCAGCCTAGAATGTCGCTGTAGGCATCGCCCTTGGCTTATTCCGCGTAGGTAGGGTAATGGTGTTGCTGCGGAATCTCTTTCATCAAGCTTTTGGCTTGATTAGGTAAGTCTCGAAAACTTCTTGGCCCAAGATGACGGCCACCGAATGTCTTTCCCAGCGCTCTAAGGGCCCTAACTCAGGCCCGCGCTGCTGCAAGTCGCTAGCCACAATGCGCTCACGTGAAAAGAGATGACGTGCCACCAAAAAGTGGTTAAGGCTATGTTGCAAGACTCGATCAAGGGAAAAGGGCCCTTCGACACCTCGAGCCGCTAATTGGCGCTTGAGCTGAAAGGGCAGCTCGCTGGTGCAGCGAAAACCCCAGTAGCCTTTCCAGTCACCGCTTAACTCAGCCGACCATTCCAGCTCAAAGTGGCGTTCACCCGATGCCAAGCTGCCAACCACGATGGGCATCGTGCCCGTCTCAAGAAAGAACACGGTCTTCAGTCTTTGAAATAGGTCTTCGGCCAGCGTCTGATCTTCACTGGGTTCAACTTGGGCAAGGTCCATCGTGTCGTAGGGGCTAGGGATGAGTCGGTCGAGGATCATACGCTGATATAAAGCAAGGCCCGTGCCAAAGCAGTCAGAGCAAGAACGCTTTGGAATCGGGCCTTTTCTTTGGGCTGCGATGGTCACTTTGGCAAAGGCCTGTTCAATATGTAAAGGGCCTAAGGATAAAATTATGAAAGAGGATAAAATTATGGAAGACGAAAAAATTATGAAAGACGAAAAACAAATACTTTGGCGCCAAACCGCATTACGTGACGCCATTTTGG
>CAZFUM010000029.1:0-19206 GCA_964521965.1 uncultured bacterium
CTAGCCCTAACCCTGCCCCTGCAGCCGTAGTAGCACCTGCTGCCCCAGCGCTCCCTACATTTAAACCCGCACCGGATGGCATGATTTGCAAGATCTGCAAAGCCCCCATGAAAGAGGCCGCGGTCTACGCCAAATCGGTCGAGTATGTTTGCTCGACTCTAAAGGACGAGCCACCCGTGCTGGCCGACAAATACGACGACTGGCGCAAACACTGGTTGGGTTCGCGAGTGCAGACGCCCAAGTAAGCTCGGCTCAAATCATTTGCAAAAAAGCCTTCGGTTCCCCGAAGGCTTTTTTTATGTCCGTTCCTCTCACATGCCGAGGAACGCTTATTCTTCTCTCAACCAGAGCACACCCAAAGGGGGCAGGGTGATTTCTGCGCTAAAGGGCTGCCCATGCCAGGGCTTAGCCTGAGTCTGAATCACGCCGAGATTGCCAACATTCGTGCCGCCATAGATCTCTGCATCGCTATTTAACACCTCGATCCACCGACCACCCGTTGGCAGCCCCATGCGGTAGCTCTCACGCGGCACCGGTGAGAGATTCGTGACGCATGCCACGCGGCGTTTGCCTTGCTGCCCCACTCTGAAAAAGGCCACCACATTGTCATCGGCTGCATTGGCATCGATCCAATGAAAGCCGGCCGGATCAAAATCAGCTTCCCAAAGCGACGGCTCATCTTTGTAGACGCGGTTCAGATCACTTACCATGCGCTTGAGGCCTGCGTGTTCGGGCTCCTGCAACAAATGCCAATCGAGACTCTCGTCGTGCTTCCACTCACGCCATTGGCCTAATTCGCAGCCCATAAAGAGCAGCTTTTTGCCAGGATGAGCCCACATATAAGCATAGAGTGAACGAAGATTTGCAAATTTTTGCCAGCGATCGCCGGGCATCTTGTCGAGCAAGGATCCCTTGCCATGCACCACTTCGTCGTGAGAGAGGGGCAAAATAAAGTTCTCAGTAAACGCATAGAGCAGACCAAAAGTCAGATCATTGTGGTGAAACTTGCGATAGACCGGGTCTTTAGAGAAATAGCGCAGGGTGTCGTGCATCCAGCCCATATTCCACTTAAAGCCAAAGCCCAAGCCGCCGGCATAAACCGGCCGGCTGACTGCTGGCCAAGCTGTGCTTTCTTCAGCGATCATCATCACGCCCGGAACCTGGGCATAGGCTTCCATATTCAGACGCCGTATAAAGTCAACCGCCTCGAGATTCTCGCGACCGCCATGCTGATTGGGAATCCAACCGCCCTCGTTGCGTGAATAATCGAGATACAGCATGCTGGCCACGGCATCAATGCGCAGGCCATCGATATGAAACTCTTTGAGCCAGTAAAGGGCATTCGCAATCAAGAAGTTGCGCACTTCGTTTCGGCCAAAATTAAAGATATAAGTGCCCCAGTCAGGATGCTCACCTTGGCGCGGATCGAGATGCTCATAGAGCGCCTCGCCGTTGAAACGGCCAAGAGCATGAGCATCTTTGGGGAAATGAGCCGGCACCCAATCCAACAAGACGCCAATGCCCGCCTGGTGCAAGGCATCGACCAAGGCGCGAAAATCATCGGGCCCGCCAAAGCGTGCCGTGGGGGCGTAATAGGCGCCCACTTGATATCCCCATGAAGGGCCAAAGGGATGCTCTGATACCGGCAGCAGCTCAACATGGGTGAAGCCCAATTCTTTGACATAGCTAGGTAAGTGCTCAGCCAACTCGCGATAAGTCAGCGAGCGCGAGCCATCTTCAGGCACGCGGCGCCAAGAGCCCAGATGCACTTCGTAAATTGAGACAGGCCCGGCCGTGGCATCACGCTGGGCGCGAGCCTCCATCCAAGCTTGATCTTTGAAGGTGTAACTGCTGTCAAAGTAGCGGCTAGCCGTACCTGGCGGCACCTCGCAATAGCGCGCCATGGGATCGGTCTTGAGTAAGTGCGGCCCATGAACAGGGCGCAGCTCAAACTTATAAAGAAAGTCGCCCTCCAGTCCCGGAACAAAGATTTCCCATATTCCACTGCCACCCAAGCTGCGCATGGGAAGCAGACGCCCGTCCCAACCGTTGAAATCACCGACCACACTCGCGCCCTGGGCGCCAGGCGCCCAGACCGAGAATGAAATTCCCTGCGCCCCCTGATGCTCAATGCGGTGTGCGCCAAAACGCTCATACATGCGCCAGTGGTCTCCCTCATTGAGCAGGTGCATATCGAGCTCGCCCAGGGAAGGCCAAAAACTATAGGGATCGCGGCGAGTCACTTCGAGGCCGCTAGGAAAATGCACCCTCAATGAATAGCCCTCGGGTGCTTGGCCGGGCACCTTCGCTTCCCAAAGGCCTTGCACCGCAGCTTCACTGAGTTCTAAACTTTGGCCGCCCACCAGCAAGGCCGTCACGCTTTGCGCACCCGGATGCCAGGCACGAATGACAGCCTGCCCGCCCTCCATATGAGCGCCCAGCAGATTATGTGGATCGTGATGGCGGAGCTCAAGAAAACGCTTGAGCTCGTCGGGTGGAATAGGCATCAAGCGGCTCCGGGGGGCATGGTTTTGGTGAGCAAAGTGGCTTCAAGCCGCAGTAGCTCAGCCAATCGGCTAAGGCGCTCAGGCGAATGCATCACTTCACCCGCCACGGCGAATTCTTGGGCGCGGTCAACGTTCAGTTTGAGCGAGAGCCGGCCTGCCAGTTCAAGCAAGCCAATGGCGTTTTCGAGTTGGCTTGAGTCTGGGCTGATCATAGCTTGGCGCACGGCCTCGTTGATCATCGTTGAAAAAATAGCGGCGGCTTCATCGCGATCAAGGCGATAACCCAGGCGCTGGGCCTCATCAGCAATTTCGAGAGCCCGGGCATAGGCCGAGGGTTCAGAGGAGCCCCCTTGCTCGCGCACCTCGCGGGCAAATTCGCGCGAGAGCGCATATTCTGCAGCCATGCGCAGCTCATAGGGCAGGCTAAAGCCCGAGGCTTGAAAAAGCTCGAGACTGCGACGATGCTCGCCATATAGCGAGGTGTAATCTTGACTCAGGCGGCCCACCAAATCACCGAAGGCCATGCCCACAATGCGCTCACGACCACCCCCCAGCAGATCGCCAAGGCCAAACTCACGCACACCGAATTCTTCGCGCATGGCGCGCATAAGGCCAGGAATCATACCTGAACGAAAAGCCTGGCTAACTTTTTGAGTGCTCTGCTCAAGCTCTTGCTCGTCTTCCCAGCGCGCCACGCAAGCGTGAAAGTCGACACCACCCAAGTGCGTGGCGGCGAACATGAGCAGGGTGCTGCGGCCGCTGATGCGATGGCTGAGTTCAATGCGCCCCGTCAGCAGGCGCGTGCGGCCCAAAGCCTCACGATGAGTCTTTGAAAAAGTAAAACGATAAGCGCCAAACTCGCCCATTTCTTGAGCCTGCACCAGCGAACTAATCGCCAAATGCGCCGCAAGCCGCTCACGCGTAACCTTGGCCGGCTCCACCAGCTTTTTGAAAATGTCGGCGCCGCTGCCTAGCTCATGCATATTGCTGCGGGCCTCAGCCAGCATCTCGAGAAACTCTTTGCGGGGAGGATGAAAACCCAGAGCAGCCAAATCATCCATCAAACGGCAGGCGTATTTTAGGATTTGCAGAGTCTCAATGCCCGACATGTCAGTAAAGAACCAACCGCAACTGGTGTACATCAGCATAGCCTGGCGCTGAGTATCGAGCAGGCCTAAAGCTAACTGGCCTTCTTCAGGGCTGAGCGGGCGAGTCTGATGGGCATCTAAGAAACGCCGACGCGCCTCATCGCTAGGATCGAGCAAGACATCAATAAAGTCATTGCGGGCGGCCCAGACATCTTTAAGCAAGGGCGCGGCTTTCTGACTGATGCAGTCAGCGGCATAGTCGCGCAGTAAATCGAGGGCACGGCGCAAAGGGCCGCGCCATGCCTGGTTCCATCCGGGCTGGCCGCCAGTCTGGCAACCGCAGTCGCGTATCCAACGACCGACACCATGGGCGCAAGACCAGGCCGTGCCTTCGCCATCAGGGCCTTCCTTGATCTGACATTCCCATTGGGGCGGGTATTCTTCAAGGTATTGGCCATAATTAGTTACGTGATAGCCCTGGTGCTCGGCCTCGCGCGTGAGCGCATGCGCCAACGTACGGTCGCCCCACTTGGTGTGATGGCCATAGCTCTCGCCATCGGTGGCCACGCTCACCAAGCGGCCGGGAGCCTGGGGCGCGCGACCTAGCACGCCCACAAAATCTTGACTACTTTTGAGGCCTTCACCAAAGGCAATGGCCTGGGCTATGGGGCCATCATAAAAAAAGATAGCAATGCTTCGGCCCGAACCATCTGGATGCTGGTGTGCATAAGCCCGGCCCGGATCTAATTCACCATTGTGTATCTCTTGCCAATCGCCCTCGTGATCTAAAGGCCGCACGCGTGCGCATTGGCCAGGCGCCAATATCAAATATTTCAGCCCTTCGTCAATCAAGGCTCCCAATGTAGCTAGGTTACAGGCCGTCTCAGGCAGCCAAAGCGACTCAGGCTCGCGCTTGAAGCGGTAGCGAAACTCTTTGATGCCCCAGCGTATCTGGGTGACACGGTCATGCTCATTGCATAGTGGCAAGATGCAATGGTTATAGCCCTGGGCTATGGCGTTGCCGTGGCCTCCGCGCGATTCGATCGAGGCTTTATCTGCATCAAGCAACTTTTGATAGCCATGGGCGTGCTCTTTCTCCATCCAAGAAAGTAAGGTGGGTCCGAAGTTAAAGCTTAGATTTAGATAATTATTGACGATGCTCTCAACCAGGCCGCCTTCGCGCACGACGCGCGCATTGCCGTTGGCGCGGTAGCACTCTTGATAGATGCGCTCATTCCAGTCATGAAAAGGCCGAGCCGAAGGCTCTGGCTCAATCACCTCAGTCCATGGATTCTCGCGAGGTGGCTGATAGAAATGGCCGTGAATGACCAGCTGCACGGCCTCGCGTAATTTAGGATCTTTTTTCTTCATGCCTACTTTCATGCTTGGGCCAGAGCCATGCGGCCAGAACGCTCACTGAGCTTGCGGCAGCGACCCGCTAAATCTTCGCTAAAGCTTCCGGGCTTGGCCCGCCAGATCCAATTCTTGCCCACCGTGCCCGGCGTGTTCATGCGCGCTTCGCTGCCCAAACCTAAAAAATCTTGCAAGGGCGTGACCGCCAAGGGGCAAGCTGTGTTGAGCGCCAGAGCAATCAAGCGCCAGACCGGTTCAGCGTCTGGGTCAGGCGCCCATTCGAGAGCCCGCTGCCTTTCTAAGGACCATGCCTGCGGGTCGGCTTCCGGCGAAGCCGGTGCCGACAACCAACCCAAAGTTGTATCGTTGTCATGTGTGCCGGTATAAAAAACGACGTCTTGGCCGAAAGCTGGCACTTGATGCTCTGAGTCAGGCCCGCAGCTAAAATGCAGCACCCGCATACCCGGGAAGCCAAACTGCTGGCGCAAAGCGACTACCTCGGGTGTGACCACACCCAAGTCTTCGGCAATCAGGGGCAAGCTGCCCAGGCGCTTGATCAAGCCGTCAAAGAATTCAACGCCCGGTCCCGGAGCGTAGAAGCCGTGTTTAGCGCCTTCGGTCTCAATAGGAATTTCCCACGCACGATGAAAACCGATAAAGTGATCGACGCGAATCGCGTCAAAAAGCCGCAGCACACGTTCAAAGCGAGCCGCCCACCAAGACCACCCACTGTGGCGATGGGTCTCCCAGCGATAGAGCGGGTTGCCCCAGCGCTGACCTTCGGCTGAAAAATAGTCAGGCGGTACGCCTGCCACCCGCAAGGGCTGGCCCAGTTCATCCAGCTCAAA
Source organism: uncultured bacterium (assembly GCA_964521965.1). Taxonomy (GTDB): domain Bacteria; phylum Oederibacteriota; class JAJYGY01; order JAJYGY01; family DAIDJD01; genus CAZFUM01. Next base: position 5,797 of record CAZFUM010000029.1, read on the forward strand.
AAGCTCGCGCGAAGCCCAGACATCGGCACTGTCATAAGCAACAAAGATGGGCAAGTCACCAATCAGCCCTACACCGACTTCGCGGGCAGATTGACGCAGGGCCTGCCACTGTGTCTGAAACACGAACTGACACCATTCGTGAAAATCAATCTCGCGCGCCAGGCGCTTTCTCGTTTCGGTCAAAACCTGAGGGTGCCGGTCGCGCAAAGCTTCGGGCCATTCGGCCCAACAGCGCCCGTCTTGTTCTGCCTTGAGCGCGGCATAAAGCGCCCAATCGCGCAGCCATCCACCTTCGGCTTCTTGAAAAGCACGCCAGGCCTTTTCTTCTAACTCATCCCTACGACGACAAAAGTGGCTATGGGCCTTGCGCAGGCGAGGCAGGCGAAATTCAGCCGAAGCCACAAAGTCGCAGGCCTCATCACGCAACGCGTGAGGTGCCTTGAGATCTTTGGGTTTCAGACGGCCTTGAGCCATGAGCTCTTCGAGGCTGATGAGCAACGGATCGCCAGCAAAGGCTGAAAGGGCCTGATAAGGCGAAAAAGCGCCACCGGAAGGCTGGATAGGCAGCATCTGCCACCAAACCTGGCCCGCCCGGCCCAGCCAAGCTGAAAAAGCCCTGGCCGTAGGGCCCAGATCACCGTTGCCCCAGGGTCCGGGCAAACTGCTGATATGGCAAAGCACGCCGCTGGCCCTATGGTTTAAGTCAAAGTGTCGTTCGGCCACAAAAACTGCCTTTAAAAATCCCCACAAAGTTAGCGCTGGGAAGCCCAATCATAAGGGCACAATTCAAACCTGTCCAGATGGCGTTCTCTACATATAATAGGCGTTCAAAATTAGGTTCTATATCGGGGCGTAGCGCAGAGGTAGCGCACCTGCTTTGGGAGCAGGGGGTCGCGGGTTCAAGTCCCGCCGCCCCGAAAATTTTTAGCTTTTCTTGCGTGCCCGCGGTGGCTTTTGGCTCTGGGTGGCGGGCAAGGCTTTTTTCTTTTCTAGGATCTGGGCAAAAAGGCTATAAACCGAGGGCACCACAAATAAGGTCAAGAAGGTCGAAAGCAGCATCCCGCCAACGATCGTCAGACCCATGGGCCGTAAAGTCTCAGCGCCAGCACCCAACGATAGAGCCGCAGGTAATGCACCGGCAATCGTGGCGACCGAGGTCATCAGAATCGGGCGCAAGCGCAAGGGGCTCGCCTCGAGCAGCGCGGCATCGGCGCCAGCTCCCTTCTCTCTAAACTGATTGGTCACGTCGACTAACAAAATCGAATTCTTTTTCACCAAACCCATTAACAAAATCAAACCAATAAAACTATAGATGTTCAAAGTTTGCACACCCAAGCCCAACATGGGCGCGGCCAGCAAAGCCAAAAAAGCGCCGGTGAAACTAAAAGGCATGGCCATCAGCACCGTGATGGGATGCACGAAGCTGTTGAATTGACTCGCGAGTATCATATAGGCCACGCCAACGCCAAGCATCAAAGCGAACCAAAGCTGATTCGACGACTGATTGGCAGCCTGGCTCGCGCCCGTGGGCAAGGCACGGTAGCCGTCAGGCAAAATCTGTTTGGCCAAGCGCATGGCTTCGTTCAACGCATCTTGACCCGAAACGCCCAGGCCCGCGTTACCATAGACCGTAATCGCGCGCTCACGATTTACCCGGCGTATGGCCTGCAAGCTAGGCTGATTGTCGAGCTTCACAACATCAGCCAAACGAACGAGCTCGCCGCGATTATTTCGAACCGATAACTTAAGAATGTCTTCGGGTTTGCTTCGCTCGGCGCCTTCAAGGCGCACCTTAATATCATTGCGACGTCCACTTTGGCTAAAGCGACCCGCGCGCTTACCGCCCACCAAAATGCCGATCACATTGCCCAAGCTTTGCATGCTCACGCCACGCAACGCAGCTGCATCACGATCTGGCATCACTCGAATTTCACGTTGGCCTAAAACATAATCGCTGTCCACATCGGCAAGTTTTAAGCTTTGCTTCATGGCATTGCGAAGTTCTTCGGCTTTAGCGACCAAGGTCTCCCAGTCGGGCCCGCGCACTGTAAATTCAACCGGATAACCGCGCCCTGTCGAGAAACCGCGTTGCGACAAATCTTGAATCGAGACGCGCATCTTGGGCGCAAATTTAGAAATTTCGCGACGAGCCACCGCCGCAAATTCAGATTGGCTAAGGCGCTTTTTGACTTTGCTGCCTTGAGGCAGTTGAACCGTTGTCTTTGCGGTGACGGTGCCAGCTTTGGCGTCGCCCGCAGGCTTGCCGCCCGGCTTAGGCAGAAATTCTTCCACCACCGGGCGTTCGCCCTTGTTCTTTAGAGAAACAAAGAGAACCGCCGTGCTAACATCACCGCCGCCAAAGCCCCCCACAGCCGCGTAATAACGATCGACCTCGCCTCGTGCCAACAGCCATTCTTCGGCTTTGCGGGTAACGCCATCCGTGGTTTCAAGGGTCGTGCCTGTGGGTAGGCTCAGACGCACCAACACACGGCTCTGATCTTGTGCCGGGATCATTTCTTTGCTCAAGCGGCTCGCGGCCCAAAAGCCGACCAAAAAAATAGCGCCCGAGATACCGAGCACAATCAGGCGATGCTGCAAAGTCCATTGCAAGGCCTTGCGATATTGCTCTTTGCCCCGTGAGAAAATCTTGTCTACCATGCCCACCTGGTGCTGCTCTTCTAAGAAAATCGAAGTACGCATGGGGGTCAGCGTAAGGGCTTCGATAAGCGAAAGCAAAGCAGCCACTGAGATAGTCAGACCAAATTGATAAAAATAACGCCCAATGATGCCGTCCATAAATGCCACTGGCAAAAAGATAGCCACAATGCTAAAAGTCGCCGCCATGGCCGCAAACGTGATTTCGCCTGCGCCATCTAACGAAGCCTGCAGGCGGGTTTTGCCGCCCTCTTTGTGACGCACAATATTCTCTAAGACCATAATGGCGTCATCGACGACGACACCCACGCTCAGAGAAAGCGCCAGCAAGGTAAAAGTATTGAGCGTGAAGCCCAAGAAATGCAGGGCTGTAAACGTGCCCACGATCGAGAAAGGTATCGAAAGCAGGACATTAAAGGTCGAAGCCAGCGAGCCTAAGAAAAGCCAGCAGACAAAGGCTGTTAACAGAGCCGACAAGATCAGCGTTTGCCATAATTCGCGCACGGCTTCTTCGACAAACTTCGTGTTATCCACGCTGATCTTTAGGTCATAACCTTGGGGCAAGGTCTTGATGACCTGCTGCATCTTAACTTTGACGGCTTTGCCCACGGCCACCGCGTTTACCCCGCGTAGCTTGCGTATGCCAATACCCACGGCAGCCTTACCGTTAAAGCGTGAAATGCGCCGAATATCATCCAGACCGTCTTCGAGGCGGGTCACATCTTTAAGCTTGAGACGCCTGAAAACGGGCGAGCCGCCTCGAGCTGTGATGGGCAAATCTTCAAAAGCCTTAACGGTATTGGCTTCACCCAAAAAACGGACATTCAATTCAGCTTGGGCGCCTTCGATGCGTCCCGCCGGCAATTCGAGATGCTCGCGGTCCACGGCATTAACAATGTCATCGGCTGAAAGCTGCAGGGCCGCTAGGCGGTCGGCTTTGAGCCAGACCCGCAAATTGCGGTCAACCCAACCACCCAATGTGATTTCGCCCACGCCTGGCACGGTCTGAAATTCAGCGCGCAGCTGGTCACGCACGAGCAGCATCAAATCTTTGGTCGATGCCCCTTCAGGCGCCGTCACGGCCAGCCACATGATGGGCTGATCTTCGGGGTTGGTCTTGCTGATGCTGGGCGGATCTAAATCATTGGGCAAGCGTCGGGCTATCTGTCCTAGCTTGGTCTGCACGTCTTGCACGACGGCGTCCAAATCACGACCTAACGCAAATTCCAAAGTGATCGAAGCTGACCCTTGAGATGACGACGAACGAATCTCACGCATGCCTTCGACCGACATCAGGGCTTCTTCGGCCACGTCAACGACATCGTTTTCCATGACTTCAGGGCTGGCGCCCACCAGATTGAAATTAACATGGACCACGGGAAAGTCGACGTCAGGTAGCTGCGACACGCCCAAGCGACTAGCGCTGATCAGCCCGAATAAGAGGGCGGCAGCAAAGAGCATCCAGGCAAAAACAGGACGCCGAATCGAGAAGGACGAAAGACTCAAGGCAGATTCCCCAGTAAGGCATCAAGTTGGACTTTTTCTGAGGCAGCGTCGCAAATGGCCCGATCTAGGCGGCGGGCAGTATCAATATAAGATTGGGTGGCTTGAGTTAACTCAAGCAGGGTCGACTGGGCATAACGAAAATCTTTTTCTAATTCTTTGAGAGCTAGCTGGTTTTGGCTCACGGCCTCACGCAAACTTTCAATCTCACCTTGGCGCGAACGCAAACGACTCAGCAAATGGCGAGCCTTGAGGCGTAGATCGCGGCGAGCCTCTTGCAGGGATGCTTTGGCTTTTTCAAAACGAGCATCGCTGACATTCGCAGCGTGGGCAGTGGCAAAGCCTGAGAAGAATTCCCAACTCAAGCTGAGGCCAGCCATGAGTTCAGGTGATCCCGTAGCATGGTCCAGGCCGCGTGACAGTTGGCCCTCAAGGGTAGGCCAATAACCCGCCCGGCTAGCTAGCGAGGCCAGCTCGGCGGCCTCGGCCTCAAGAGCCAGAGCACGCAAGCGGGGGGCCTTATCGATGGCTTCAATATCACCCGCTAAAGGTAGAGTCAGGGGGCTGGGACTGAGAGGGCTGAAAGATACTTCGGGCTCTGAGGCCAGAGTGCTGAGCTGGTCATGGGCTGAGGCCAAGCTTGCGCTCTGGGTGGCAAGTTGGGCCTGGGCCATCGCTGCCTGCGCTCGGGCACTGGCTAACTCAGACTTGCGGGTGCGTCCTTGTTTTTCACGGATGGCCAACTCGCCGACTCGCGCTTCGTTAATCTTTAACAATTCTTTTAAGCGTTCTTGGTCAGCATTTTCTGCTGCCACGGCATAATAAGCCTGGGCCAAACGGGCATAGAGGTCGGCACGGCGCTCGTCGATGCGGGCCTGGCTAGCCCGCTCAAGGCGCAGCACGGCCTGAATGAGGCTCAGCTTGCCGCCCCAGAGCGAGAAATCTTGGCGCAGTCTCAGCAGGTCTGAATGTTTATCAGTCGTGCTGTCTGTGTAGACCGACCAGTTTTGGTCAAATTTCCAGTCCAAGCGAGGATAGAGAAATGCTTTGGCGCTGCCCACGGCAGCAGCCTGCTCAGTCTGAGCGGCCTGGGCGCCAGCCAATTCAGGCGAATTTGCCTGGGCCTTGGCCCAGGCTTCAGACAGGCTCAGGCCCTCAGCCGGCAAGGCTCGGGCCAGGCCTAGGCCCAGCCCTATATATATTAGAAGAGATTTTTTCATGGGCCCCAAAATGCCACAGATTGGGGCCCAAAGCCAGGCCCATGCCTACTTAGACGCAAACGCGACCTAAGTGCTTGGGAAAATTCAATTATATTAGGCGCCCACGTCGCCTTGGTGATGACGTATATCCTTGCCCTTAACCATAAAGACCACGTCTTCGGCAATATTGGTCGCATGATCGCCAATTTTCTCTAAATTTCTAGCAATTAAAATTAAGTCTAAGCCCCGGCGCACCACCGAAACATCAGCACTCATCTCACGCAATTGGGCCTCGAAAATCTCAGCCTTTAAGCTATCCACCTGCAGCTCTTTGAGAAGCACTGCTTCCGCCAATCTTACATCACTTTTAACATAGGCATCCAGAGAGTCCTTGACCATTTCTTTGGCCAGCTCAGCCATGCGCGCCAGGCCCGAGGGCACTTTGACATGAGGAGCCTTAAGCAGGTCCATCGTATTGCCCGAAATATTGCAGGCCTGATCACCGATGCGTTCAAGATCGTTGTTGATTTTCAATGCAGCAATAATCGCGCGCAGGTCTGATGCCAAGGGAGCTTGAGCTGCAAAGAGCTTCATGCAGGCATCATCGACATCAATATGTGCGCGGTTAACTTGATTTTCGAGGTTTGAAATATCCGCAGTATGAGCCATGTCACGGTTCACCAGCGCGCTCACGCTCAAGTGAATCATCTTTTCGCAGAGCCCACCCATGGCCAGCAGCCTCTCACGCAGGTCAGCCAATTCTTGGTCAAAATGCCTTTGCATACGTTGCCCTCTTATCTCAGCCGAAACGGCCGGTGATGTAATCTTCGGTGCGTTTATCGCCAGGGTTAGTGAAGATAGTCGTCGTGCGATCAAATTCAACCAAACGGCCCATCAAGAAAAATGCGGTCAAATCGGCCACCCGGCCGGCTTGCTGCATATTGTGGGTCACAATGATCAGCGCAAACTCTTTCTTAAGTTCTAAAATAAGTTCTTCGATGACGCCTGTCGCAATGGGATCTAAGGCTGAGCAAGGCTCATCCATCAAAAGTACTTCGGGCCGGGTGGCGATGGCCCGGGCTATGCAAAGGCGCTGCTGCTGCCCGCCCGAAAGGTTGAGTGCTGAAGCACGCAATCGATCCTTGACCTCTTTCCAGAGACCTGCCTTGACTAAACTTTCTTCGCAGGCCCTTTCTAGCAAGCGCTTGTCGTTGATGCCGTCAATGCGCAAACCGTAGACCACATTCTCAAAAATACTTTTGGGGAAAGGATTCGTCTTCTGAAAAACCATGCCGGTGCGCTTACGCAAGGCAATGACATCGACGCCACGTTGGTAAATGTTTTCGCCATGAATCTGCACAGAACCATCAATATTTACCCCTTCAATCAAATCGTTCAGGCGATTGAAACAACGCAACAAAGTAGATTTGCCGCAGCCCGAAGGTCCAATAAAGGCAGTAACCTGCTTATCAGGTGCTTTAAGGTTAACATCAAAGAGCGCCTGATTAGAACCATAGTAGAGATTTAGATTCTTAACCTCTACGGCTAGGCTATTGCTGATAAGCGTCTCGGCCATTTTAGAAACCTGAGCTACGATAACGGTTGCGAAGGTATTGGCGCAGCCCCATGGCCACGAGATTGAGAGCCACTACCACCGCAATAAGCAGCAGGGTGGTGGCATAGACCATGGGCATGGCTGCTTCGACATTAGGGCTCTGAAAGCCCACGTCATAGATATGGAAACCGAGATGCATAAATTTTCGCTCGGGATGAAAAAACGGGAAAGCGCCATCAAGGGCAAGTTTCGGTGCCAATTTCACCACGCCCGTAATCATGAGGGGCGCCACTTCACCTGCGCCGCGCGCCATGGCCAAAATAACTCCTGTGAGCACGCCCGGCGCTGCTGCAGGCAGCACGACGGTGCGTATCATCTGCCACTTGGTGGCCCCGCACGCCAAAGCGCCATCACGTATGCCCTTGGGCACAAAAGCCAATGCCTCTTCGGTGGCCACGACGACGACTGGCACGGTCAGCAGTGCCAAGGTCAAAGATGCCCAGAGTATGCCGCCCGTGCCAAAAGTTGGCGTGGGCAAGGCCTCAGAATAAAAGAGCCGATCAATGCCCCCGCCCAGGCCATAAACAAAGAAGCCCAAACCAAATACCCCGAAAACAATCGACGGCACGCCCGCCAAGTTATTCACGGCCACTCTCACAGCCGAAACCAGCCAGCCTTGCTTGGCATACTCTCTTAGGTAAAGAGCGGTCATGACGCCGAGTGGCACAACCATCAACGACATCATTAAAGTCATCAGCACGGTGCCAAAAATGGCCGGAAAAACGCCACCTTCGGTATTGCTTTCACGTGGTTCACCAAAAATAAACTCGAAAACACGAGAGAAATAAACGCCCCAACGGCCTAGCAGGCCCAAGGCGTTGGGCTGGGTTAGACGTATCATGGCTGAAACCGGCAAGTTCACGGTCTCGCCTTGCTGTGTTTTAAAACTAACCCGAAAGCGAGCATCTTCGTTTTCGAGCTTAGACAATTCGACCTTGAGCAAGTCATAGCGCTGCTCAAGTTCGATGCGACGGCCAGCCACTTTGACTTGGCCTCGCTTTTCTTTTAGGCGTAAGGCCTCAAGCGCGTCGTTCACCTTGCCAATGCGGTCGCGCTCTAGATCACGAATAGACTTACGGCGCCTTAGGCCGTCTTTCACCGCTGCACGCAAGCTTGAGCCAAGAGCCCCGGGTTCCACCGCTATAGCTTTGCCATCCACCCAAAGAGCCTCGCCATAGCCGATCAAGGGCCCCCATTCTTGCCGTTCGAGATAAAGCAAGTTCGGCTCCACCTCAATCTTTTCAATCTCAGCCCGGTCCAACCAGACAAAATCCTGCCTGCCCTGATCGCGGTTAGCCACAAAATACTGCACGCGGGGTACCACCCGCTTGACGGCACCGTGCTCATCCTTTTCTTCAAATTGCTCTTCGGCTTTCGGCATGCCGGCCAACACGAGTCCCGATTTCAGAGTGACTTTGTGCACAGGCTTGGGCCAAAAATGCACAGTCCCTTCAAAGAGCACCACGGCCATAAGGCAGAGTATGGCAAAGACCACTAGCGACAAAGCTGCGCCGCAAAGCCAGATAAAGGGTTCGCCTTTTCGCAGTACGCGGCCCAAATCAAAACCGGACTTCTCAAGCAGCTGGCCACGACGTGATGGCATATGAGGATCCTGGGTGCTCATAGTTGGCTATACTTTTTTCGAAGCCTAAGGCGCACGAGTTCGGCCACGGTGTTGACGACAAAGGTCATAGCAAAGAGGATGAGGGCAGCAAAGAATAGCGTGCGGTACAAAGTGCCGTGCACGGGCGCTTCTGGTATTTCAACTGCAATGTTGGCTGACAAGGCGCGAAAGCCCGTGAAGGCGCTGAAATCCATCACCGCGGTGTTGCCTGTAGCCATCAGTACGATCATGGTCTCGCCCACCGCCCGCCCAAAGCCCACCATGATGGCTGAGAAGATACCAGAAAGAGCCACCGGCAAGACCACCCGCATGGTGGTCTGCCAAGGCGTGGCTCCACATGACAACGATGCCGAGATCAAGTGATTGGGCACAGAGCTCAGGGCGTCTTCGCAAATAGTGTAGATGACGGGAATCACCGCAAAACCCATGGCAAAGCCCACCACCAACGAATTGCGCTGGTCATAGACCACGCCCCAGTGGCTGCGCATCCAGACCTTGAAGTCTAAGAAAAGGGCTCGCTCGATGAGAGGGCCCAAGGCCGCCACAAAGACCAGGCCTAAGGCCAAGCCAGCCAGCAGCACTAAGCCCTCGCGCTCTTCGCCCAGGCCCTTTTGAAAACGCTCAGGGGCTGAGCGCCAAAGCCAAAGAGCCGCAAGCGTGATGAGGGGCACGGCCAAAATTCCCAGCAAGACGGTGAAGAGCCAGGCCTCGACAAAAGGCGCGAGCAGCAAGCCCGCGATGAAGCCCATCACAACCGACGGCACAGCAGCCATCACTTCGACCGTGGGTTTGACCCAGGCTCTGAGCTGGCGCGACATGAATTGAGAGGTGTATATGGCGCCTAAGAGCGCCAGGGGCACGGCGAAAAACAGGGCGTAAAAAGTCCCTTTTAACGTGCCATAGATGAGAGGCGTGAGTGAAAGTTTGCTCTCGAAATCGTCCGAGCCGCCTGTACTCTGCCAAACGAATTCAGGACTTTCATAGCCTTCGTACCAGATGCGATCAAAAAGAGTGTGGATCGTCGTCTCGGGATGGGGATTACGAAGCTTAAACCAGTGCAGCTTTTGATCTTGACCCATGGCGAGTAGGCCGTTGGCCTTGGGGCTCATGGTAAAGGGACCTGCAGGTTTTGACGGCAGCTTTTCTTTCAGCAGAAGTCTTTCGCCCGTCTTGTAGTAGAGCGCCCAATTCCCTTCTCTATCTAAAGCGGCAAAACCCTTGTCGCGAGCACTGTAAGTAAACGCCATAACTTCAGAGCCCAGCGATTCAAATTGAGCTGTCACTCTCAGACGGCGACCCTCGTTTCCATCAATTTCTTGCAAGGCCAAGATGGCGCCATCCGAGGCACCGGCCAACAAGGTCTGAAAACCATTCACCCAGCCCAATGCGCTCAGCGTTTGGCCTGCACCCAATACTGCCAACGACTGGTCCTGCTTCAGGATGCCGTCTTCAAGATTCAAACCAACGATGTTTCCTTGCCGGGTACCCACCCAAATTCGCTGGCCATCAGGGCTCACCTTGACCTGCACAGGCGTTCCAAATTTGACGTCCCAGTTGAGTTTGAGAGGGCTGCGATCCAGGCTGACCAGCAAGCGGCCGTCTTGACTCAACGCCGCCACCAAAAGCGGATCTCCGCCCGCGCTGACCGCGACGATGGCCTTATGCTTGGAGTCAAGAGTCCAAGACGCGGTTTCTTGCACCTCGGGTCGCGAAATGCTCTTCTTGCCATCAAAGTCGGCGCCAAATCCCATTTGCCCTAGCCAAACCCGGCCCTTTTCAAGACCCAAAATGGCTTGCCCGCCTTGGGGGGCGATCTCAGATGCTGTGACTCTTTCGCCTCGTAGGCTCGGCAAGGCTTGATAGGCAGAGAGCAAGCCGCTTTCTAGATTCAGGCTGCGCCAGCCCCGGGGATCGCCCCACAGCACAGCCATTTGCCCCAATTCATCTACCAAGAAGCCTTGCACGTGTTCATGGGTAGCCAAAGAACGCTGACCGTCTAGCTTAGCACCTTGAAAAAGTGGAAAAGTAGTCGCTGCTATAAAAACAAAAATCCCCAGCACCGCAGCAATGACAAGCAGCCCCCCCGAGGTGATGACCCAATTGGCCAGCTTGTCTTTGAACAACACCATGGCTGACGTGCGCCGCGGAGTCCCCGAGTTATTCATCAGGGACTCCGGAGGAACATTTTTTTAAGCAATGATTTCACGCGTTGCCAGAGCTAAGGAGCTAGATCTAAATTTTTCCAATTTCCTCATTGCTTGTATCAGCTGGCAGTGGCAAAAAGCCGTCTTTCACATTGATCTCTTGACCTTCTTTTGAAAGCATAAACTTTACGAACTCGCTCACTAAGGGATCGATGGCAACGCCTGGCTTCTTGTTAATATAAATGTAGAGGTAACGCCGCAGGGGATACTTGCCGCTATAAACGCCTTCGGCGCTGGCTTCAACATAGTTGCCGTCTTTGCCTGCGATTTTGAGCGGCTTGACGCCTGAGGTCTTATAACCCATGCCTGAATAGCCGATGCCGTTTAAATCACGAGCCACGCCTTGCACCACCGAAGCTGAGCCAGGCTGCTCTTTCACCGTGGGCTTGAAGTCACCCTTAAAAAGTGCATTATCTTTAAAAAATCCATAAGTGCCTGAGGCAGAATTACGTCCATAAAGGCTAATGGCCCCCTTATTGCCGCCCACCTGCTTCCAATCCATGATGTTCTTGCCTTTGCCACGACGGGTCTTTGAAAAGATTCCGTCAATCTCTTGCAAGGTCAATTTTTCAATGGCGTTATTCTTGTGCACATAGACCGAGAGGGCGTCTAAAGACACGCGAATTTGCGTTGGCTTGTAGCCATACTTGCTCTGAAATTGATCGATCTCGGTATTCTTCATTTCACGCGACATGGGGCCCAGCTGTGAGGTGCCCTCGATCAGCGCTGGCGGAGCCGTAGAACTGCCCTTGCCCTCGATCTGGATCTTAACGTTGGGATATCGCTTTTGGAAACCTTCAGCCCAGAAGGTCATCAAATTGTTAAGCGTGTCTGAACCGATTGAATTCAAACTGCCGGATATGCCCGAGGCAACTTGGTAGCTTGGCAGCTTGGGGTCTACGGCGACCTGGGCGGCGCCCAGACTCTGGGTCAAACCCAGTATTGCGATTGCCAAAAATTTCTTCATGTTCACTCCTTGAAGGCTTACCCTGCCTGGTTTCGAGCCTAGGACAGAGTAAGCAGCTAAGATTTCGTTTGTGTTAACTGAATGTTACGTTTGCGTAAATGCCTTAATTTCCAAAAGCGAATTGCTGCTGAATGATCAGAGTGGTCTCAGGAATCTGAATGCCCGTTCCCTTGTCATAAGCATTTACGGCGCGGAAATCGCCGCCAAACATTTGGTCAGGAGCGCTGACAATATAGGTCAGCGAGGTGTGGTTCTTGCCGCCCAAATAATTCCACTTCAGACTGCCCATGAGGCGGGTCCAGGCACGCACAAAGCCGCCCGCATTGGTGAAATCATTCTGGCTTTCAAGACGGCCAATTAACTGAACGCTGTCGCCCTTGGCAATATCACTGGCATCGATAATTAACGGCAAGAAGTTATAAGCCGTATCGACATACCAGCCTTCTTTGTGGTTGCTGTTGGTCGCGCCAGCGGCAGCATTGATGCCCGTTTGGCGTGACATCCACTCAGACTGAATGAGCAGTGTCTTATTGAAGAGCTCTAAGTAGCCTTCGACGTCAATGTACTCGGCATAAGAGATGTTGCCATCGTCATTGGCCATGAATTCACCGTTGGTGGTATTGCGCGCGTACGAAACACCGGTCTGCCACTTGCTGGCACCAATCAGGCCTTCAAGCAGGCTGCTCAAGTAGCTGTGCTCAAGCGACAAGCGACCCACCAATGCGAAATCTTGGTCGGTAATCTGAGAGGGAAAAGCCAGAGCTATGCCATTTTCACCGCGCGCCTGGTCACTGAGATCATTGAGATAAGCGCCCTGCAGGTCATATTTGACGATAGAGCCCAGAGCTGCTTTTTGGCGCAATTGCAGACCCATGGCCCTTTCGCCAAATAGACCGGTCGACGCGATTTGGCTATTGGCATTCTTGCGGCCACCAAACATCAATGGCCGTTCAGGAAACCAAATGGCCGATGACGAGGTCTGGGGCGCAATGCCAAAAGGCATGCGGAACTGGCCAATGCGCAACGACCACATGTATTCGGGCAGCAGGTCCACGAACGGAATCAGCGGAATGTCTGCGATCTCAATGCCCAAGTCCTTGTGCTTATTCTCAGTAAAGTCATAGCCCAAGCTATAGCTGACGGTGGGCGACAACTTGCCTGCAAACTTGAACTCAGCGCGGCGCGAATAGACAGCATTGCGACCGTTGTTATTGGTATTCGTGTCGAAAGGCGTCGACAGATTGGGGTTGCGCTCGTCGTCATAGCGAAGGTTGACAAAGCCGTCTACCTTCACTTTACTCAGTTCGCCGACCTTTTCGTTCAGCCCTTCCACGGCTTCTTCTAACGCTTCCATACGTACACGCTGGTCATTGCCCGCGTCTTCGCCTTCAGCGCGCGCACCTGCTGCCATGCTGCTCAGCAAGGCGCCGGCCAAAGCCAGACGCGCGATGTTCTTGTTCTTGATCATAGTTTTCTCCAAAAGATAAGTTGCTCATTTCATCCCCTCACATTAACTTTCTTGTGTTAACGGCAAGTGAACGCCGGGCCACTCTTAAGTTAATTCTCTCAATACACCACGGGCCCGCCTTACGGCGAGCCCGTGGCCCAAGGAGGCCCCAAGATAGGGGGTGAACCTGGTTTGC
>CAZFUM010000030.1:0-19176 GCA_964521965.1 uncultured bacterium
CTGAGACACCAGCGAGCCTCCATGGGTTGAAAGACTTCGAGCTCTTTGGGCCCAGTTCTGCCGCCCCAGGTTTGGGCGGAAGATAGTTCAGCTTCGCCAATTCAAATTATGGGGTCTCGTACCGAACTAATCAGTAAATAAGCTTCTTGAGTCTCAAAAACACACGAGCGAAGACCTTTGATATCCCCTCTTATTTCTGACTACTCCGGCTCTTTCAATTCCCCAATCGCCTGCATCACCCTATCCGCCAACTTGGCGTAGTTCTCACGATTGCCTTCCATCTTCAAATATTCACTTAAATCTAACACCGGGCCATAGGCCACGCTAACACGATGGAAACCGCCGAAGAGTTTGTTTTTGGGCATAACCTTAGCCGTGTTGAAGACCCGCACAGGTACGATCTTGGCTTCGGGGCAGCGGTGCAAGAGCATGCCCGAGCCAGGATTGGCGGGCTGCAAGTTGCCGTCTGGGCTGCGAGTGCCCTCTGGGAAGAAGCAGATTTGCGAGCCACCGGCGACGAGTTCTTCGAATTTTTTCCAGGCGCCACGGTCAGCGCCGCCGCGCTTAACGGGGAATGCGCCTACCGAGTCATACCAGGGGGCTAAAAATTTGACGTTCCAGAGACTGGCGCGAGCCATGAAACGTACCGGCAAGCGTTTGTTGCCGCAGCCGACCACCAAGGGATCTAAAAAGCTTTGGTGATTCGAACAAAGAATCACGCCGCCATTCTTGGGGACGTTTTCCCAGCCCACACTCTTAAAGCGAAAAAAGATGCGCAGCAGAGTGCCTGAGACAAAGCGCGAGAGCCAGTAGGTGAAGCCTGTTTTTTCAGCCGGCACTTCAGGTAAATGGCTGAGCACTTCATCGACCAAATCAGCCACTCGTTTGTCGTCACCTTTGATTAAGATGGCGTCTTCGGCGCGTTTTAGTGGGCCGATGGGTCGGCCCATGTCTTCTGAATCCCTACTCTTAATCTCAGTGAGAACCGAGTCAGAATCAAAAGTGATGCCCCGCTCTTGATAGTCTTTGACCCGACGCTGAGCGCGCTCTTGGGCGCTCACCTCGAAATAGACTTTAAGATCGGCATTAGGAAAGACCACCGTGCCGATATCACGGCCCTCCATCACCACGCCGCCTTCGAGCCCAAAGGCACGCTGACGTTCGCGCATGGTTTCACGCACACCGGGACTGTTGGCGGTCTTTTGCGAAGTCAGCTTAGAAATTTCAGGCGTACGAATCAAATCTTCGACATCTTCGTCGTTCAAGAAAACACGAGTCGACTCTGGCATCACCCGCAATTCAATTCTTGCTCGCAACGCGCAGGCTGCCAGGGCGGTCGGGTCGTCAAAGCTAAGGCCTTCGCGCTGAGCCAGCAGAGTCACGGCCCGGTACATGCCGCCCGTGTCGATATAGCGATAATTTAGACGGCTGGCCACGGCGCGTGCCAGCGTGCTCTTGCCCGAACCCGCGGGCCCATCGATGGCAATGATCATGCGCCTAGCCATGTTGAACCACTCTTAAAGAATCAAAGACTTCCCAATAGTTTTCAAAGGTCTTGGCTACGCAAGCAGGGTTTTCGATCTCAACGCCTGGAACTTTAAGACCCATCAATGAGAACGCCATGGCCACGCGATGATCGCCAAAGGTCTCGATCAACGTGCCCTTGGGTTTGCCAGGCTGTATCGTGACGCCATCAGGGCGCTCTTCGACTTCGATGCCCATGGCCCGCAAATTCTTGACGATGGCGACAATGCGATCGCACTCTTGGGCCCTGATGTGGGCGACATTGCGAATGGTCGTGGCCGAAGTGCAAAAAGGCGCCAAAGCAGCCAGGGTTAAAGCCTGATCTGAGAACGAGTTCGCGTCGACATCGACACCTTTTAAGGGTTTCCCGGGCTGCATCTCGACCGTCAGGCCTAATTCGTCATCATAAAAATTACAGCCCATGTGCTGCAGCACTTTGAGCAACTTGATATCGCCCTGCATCGAAGCAGGCCGCGTGCCTTTAACCGTCACATGGCCGCCCATTAATACCGCAGCGGCAAAGAAATAGGCGGCTGCGCTGAGATCAGGCTCGACCCGGTATTCTTTAGGGGACTTATAAGGTCCCTTCTCGGGTTTAAATAAAGCGCCCTGTCGTTGAGTCTCGACCCCGAACTGGGCCATCATGGCCGCGGTCATCTCGACATAAGGAATCTGCTGCCGATCGCCCAAGATCTCGAGCTCTACAGGCGCGGCAGCATAGGGCGCTGCCATCAGCAAACCCGATGCAAATTGCGTGCTGCGGGTCACATCGATGCGTACAGGGCCGCCTTGGAGGCCATGACCTTGCAACACAAAGGGATAGCCGCGTCCTTTGCGTTGAGCCACATGGCGGGCATCGTCACCCTCGGGCTCGGTTTGAGTGATCTGAGCACCCTGCTGCTCAAGCAGCGTCAGCAGCTCATTCATGGGTCGCTCGTACATGCGGGGTTCGCCATTGAATGCATAGGCCTGGCCAGAACCTAAGGCTGCCAGGCAAGGCAAAAAGCGAGCTGCCGTGCCCGCATTGCCCACAAAAATCTTCTCGCCTTGATCAAGGGCAGGCGCCGATGACGCAAGCTTGCCGCCCAATCCAATCACGACCACGGTCTTATAGGCTTCATTGATTTCAACGCCAAAACCCATGGCCTTGAGAGCCTTGAGCATCAGGCGCGAATCATCAGAAAAAGTAAGATTGCTAATCTGGGTAGGCCCCTCAGCCAAAGCCGCCAACATCAAAGCACGATTGCTCATGCTCTTGCTGCCCGGCACTTCGACCACGGCTTCGACAGGATGATCGAGCGGGTCTATTTTTCGGGCTGAACTCACGGGCGAGATTTCTCGATATTTCGCCGCCATAAGGCAATGGCACGAAGTTTTTTGGTGAGAGCTGCGACTTTGTTGGTTTGCGTCAGCTTGCGAATCTCAGCCAATTCCCTTTCGACATCTTTTAATTGCTTAACCAGTTCGCGCCGATTGAAAGTGAAAATATCAGCCCAAAGGCTAGGGTCAGAGGCGGCAACACGCGTGGCGCCCCAAAAGCTAGGGCCCGAGAGGCCGGCGTCTTTAATGCTCACACGACGCTGAGTGGCCCCTGCCAGTGCAAAGGCACTGGCATGCGTCAGATGCGAAAAGGCCCCAATAATTTGATCGTGGCGCTGCGGGTTTATGCGCGTCACACGGCCACCCACTGAGCGCCAAAGGCCTTCGACTTTGGCCAAAGCTTGTTTGTTCGTGCTGGGCAGAGGAGTCACCAGGCAAGCCGCGCCTTGAAACAAATCTTGGCTGGCATTTTCAAAGCCTGTCTTTTCACTGCCTGCCATGGGATGCGAACCCACAAAGCGCAACGGAGCCGCGGCTGCAGCCCAGCGCTTAACCCAGTCACCTTTAACGCTGCCCACATCGGTAATCATGCAATTTGCAGGGGCAAAATAGGCGCAAGCTTTGAGCAGGCCATCAAAGGCTGTGAAAGGCGAACAGAGGACAATCAAGTCGGCGCCCATGCAGGCTTCGTCGAGTTTGTCGGTGGCATGGGTCAAGATACCGCGACGCTTGGCGGCGCTGACGCGCGCCATGTGGCGGCCCCAGCCCCAGACTTCACGCGCCAGTTTCTTCTTACGCAAAGCCAAGGCCAGCGAAGCACCCAGCAAACCCACGCCCAAGATCACCACTTTACCGAATCTAGGCTTCATGCCAGGCCTCGCTTGAGAGCATTTAAAAATGCGGCGTTTTCTTTGGGCAAGCCGACCGTGACGCGCAAATAGCCAGGACCCATGGGCCGTACGATCACGCCTTGATGCATCAGATCGTCGTAGCAAGACGCGCCTGAACGCGTGGCCTGACTGGGCTCAGCAAAAAAGATAAAGTTGGCTTTGCTGGGCATTTGCCAAAGGCCGAGCTTAGCCAGGCCTTGGCTCAATTGCTTCAGGCCCTCTGCATTCAAGCGCAGCGTCTTAGCCTCAAAAGCCTTGTCGCCCAAAGCTGCTTGGGCTGCTTTTTGCGCGATGAGATTTAAGTTAAATGGCTGACGGCATAATTCTAGCGCCTTGATCAAATCGGGATGCCCGACGCCATAACCTACGCGCAAACCCGCTAGGCCATACAACTTCGAGAACGTGCGGCAGATGAGCAAGTTGGGGTGCTGCTTGAGCCAAGTTTTGTCTTGAGCCATGCTATGACCCGCGAACTCAGCATAAGCTTCGTCGAGAACAATCAAAGTCTGGCGCGGCACCTTCTTAAGAAAAGCCGAGATGGCCGCAGCGCTGTGAAAAGACCCTGTGGGATTATTGGGGTTGCAGACATAAACCAGGCCCGCGCCTTGAGAAGCCTTGGCCAAGGCAGGCAAATCATGCTGAAAATCAGGGCTGGGCACCACGCGCTGGGGCGCGCCAGCCAGCTTGGCAGCAATCTCATAGACGGCAAACGAACGGGCTGAATAAGCTGCCGGCCGCTTAGGGCCACTAAAGGCCTGAGCCGCGAAGATGAGAATTTCGTTGCTGCCATTGCCAAAGACAAAATGCCCGGGTTTGAGGCCCCAACGCTTCGCGAGAGCCGCGCGAAGGTCAGGCGCCTCACCCTCGGGATAGCGATGCACTGAGGCGAGAGCTTTGCGCGCTGCAGCCACAGCTTTGGGTGAAGGACCGAGCGGGTTTTCATTGCTGGCTAATTTAAGAATTTTTTTGAGGCCCAGTTCCCTGCGTACCGCTTCGATAGGCTTACCCGGCACATAGGGCCGAATTTTCAATAAGTGTGGCTGAACTTGGGGCGGCATGAAGCGTCAGGCCACAGGATAGGAGCCCAAGACCTTGAGCTCAAGCGCGTGCTTCTTAAGATCAGCTAAAAGTTTGGCGGCCTTGCGGTCCTCTTGATGGCCCAAAAAATCAATAAAGAAGAGATATTCCCAAGGCCTGCGCCGCGAAGGACGTGATTCAATGCTCGTCAAAGACACGCCCGAACGCTCGAAAGGCTTAAGCAGGCCGGCCAAGGCCCCAATTTTATCGCGCACCGAGACCATGACCGATGTTTTGTCGCGGCCGCTGGGTGCTGACACGGTCTTGCCGATCACCAAAAAGCGCGTCATGTTGTCGCTCTTATCTTGAATATTCGCGGCGATAGTCTTGAGACCATAGATTTCGGCGGCTAAGGCATCGCCCACCACTGCCACGCGGCTGTCTTTAGCAGCCAGTTCAGCGGCCGCGGTGGTGCTGCTCGTCTCTTTGCGCTCAATGCCGCCGTAATGGCGGTCTAACCAGCCCCGCGACTGGGCCAAGGGCTGGGGATGCGACAAGATAGCTTTGTAACCCAACTTTTTTCCGCTACGACTCATGAGATCAAGATGGATAGGCAGGGCCAACTCAGCGCAAATACGCAGGGGCGACTCAATAAAGAGATCGAGCGTATGGCGAATCACCCCTTCGCTGCTATTCTCAACCGGCACGACGCCAAAATCACTGCGGCCCTGCTCGACGTCGGCAAAGACTTCAGGAATCGAAGTCACGGCCGAGTACTCACTCATGGCCCCAAATTTTGAAAGCGCCGCTTTATGGCTAAAGGTGGCAGGCGGGCCCATATAGGCAACACAGGGACGACCCTCTAAGGCTTTTGAAGCTGACATCACTTCACGAAAAACTGCCAGCACGCCTTCGTTAGGAAAGGGGCCCTGATTTAAGTCTAAGAGACGATCTAAAACTTGGCGCTCGCGATGCGGCACAAAAGCGGTCTGGCCAGGCCGGCTGCCCGGCTTGTGTTTAAGATCGCGTATGCCGAGCACGTGCTGAGCGCGTTGGTTCAAAAGACCGAGTATTTTTGCGTCAAGGCCATCAATCTTTTGGCGCAACAAATCTAATTTAGATTTTTTCACGACTAGCTCCTCACATTCCGGCGGCTAGGCTTGTCATTGCGAGAGGCTCGCTCATTGCGACCCGATTTGGCGTCACCGCGACCGGGTTTGGCATCACTGCGACCCGGTTTGGCGTCACTGCGACCCGGTTTGGCGTCACTGCGACCCGGTTTTGATTCATTGCGACCAGCCCGGCGAGCCCGCTCGAAGGGGCGAGCAGCGGGGCGTAAACCTTTAGGCCGCAAGCTTGCGATCGGCACGGGGGCCTTGACCTGGTCTTTATCAGCGGCTGACTTTAAGCGCTCGACCTCGCCAGGTTCTAAGTGGCGCCAACGGCCAATTTCAATATCGACCACGCCTAAAAACCCAAAGGCCGAGCGGTGCAGGCGAATGACCGGGTGGCCCATGGCCTGGCACATACGCTTGACCTGCTTATTTCTGCCCTCGCGCAAAGTGATCTGTAGCAGGCTATTCTTTTCTTTGACCGTGGCAATTTTTACTTCGGCTGGCGATGTACGCCGACCATCAATAAAAAGACCACTGCGAAACTTCTCAAGCGAAACTTCACTGGGTATGCCTTTGACCTTAGCCAGGTAGGTCTTTGCAAAGCGATGTTTGGGGTGCATTAACAAATTAGCCAACTCGCCATCGTTGGTTAGCAACAAGGCGCCCGTGGTGTCAAAATCGAGTCGTCCCACCGGGTATAAGCGGGCTTTAACGCCCTTAAGCAAATCGGTCACTTTGGGCCGGCCCTCGGGGTCATCCATCGTGCAGATCACGCCTTTAGGCTTATTCATCAATACATATTGAAGGCTTTCGACACGAATCAACTTGCCGTCAACTTTGACCGCATCTTTTTGGCTTTCGACCTTGCTGCCCAGCTGCGTCACGGTCTGTCCATTGACCGTGACCCGGCCTTCGAGCATCAGCTTCTCTGCCTGCCGCCGCGAAGCCACGCCCGCAGAAGCTAAAAATTTTTGTAAACGTTCTTGCATCTCAGTGTCCTAACGCGCCTCACGGCGCTGGGATCGGGCTCGATCAATCTTTATCGTCTTTGCCCTTGTCATCTTCATCATCGTCGTCATCTTCATCGTCGTCTTCATCTTCTTCTTCGTCATCATCTTCTTCGTCTTGATCCCAATCTGCATCATCTTCAGGATCTTCAATCTCTATCTTGCCAGATTCTGCCTCAAGCGACTTAGGGCTTTCTGCCTCTTGATCCATGGCCTGCTGCAGCTCTTCGGATGGGTTCTTGATAAAGTCTTCAGGCTGCTTGGCCACCAGCTTGCCGTCGGGGCCAATATCCCAGAGCTCGGCCTCGGGTTCTTGCATGAGCAGGTCTTTGAGCTCGGTCAGCTTGGGCAACTCGCCGAGGTCTTTGAGGCCGAATGCTTGTAAGAATTCACGGGTGGTACCATAAAGGAGGGGACGACCCACCACATCTTTTCGCCCCACCGAGCGCACCAGGCGGCGTTCGAGCAGGTTATGCATGACGCCGTCAGAGTTCACGCCGCGAATGTTTTCGACCTCGGTCTTGGTGATGGGTTGCTTATAAGAAATAATGGCCAGAGTCTCAAGCGATGGTCGGCTCAGGCGATTAGCCGACTTGGCGCGATGCAAGCGCCGAATGAAAGCGGCATGCTGGGGGCGGCTCACCAACTGCCAGCCTTCAGCGATCTCAACTAAGCGGAAGCCGCGGCTCTGGCTGTCGTAATCAGCCTTGAGCTCGTCGAGCACCTGGTGCACCAGTTTGCGCTCGCTGCCGTCCATGGCCTGGGTGACTTGAGCCAAGGTGAGAGGCTTGTCAGAGGCAAAGAGCACCGCCTCGACCGCAGTTTTGATTTCAGTCAGTTCCAAATTCTCTTCTCCCAAGACTATTGCTCGTCGCCGCTAGGCGCCGACTCGGTGCTGGCGCCCTCGCTGTAGGCCTTCTTATAGATGCGAATCTCGCCAAAGCTGCGGGCCTGGCGTATCTGTATCGATTTCATGCGTGCCAACTCAAGCATGGCAAGAAAGGTCGCCAGCAAGGTCTGCTTGTTCTTTGCGCCGCGAAAGGCATCAAAAAACGAAATGCTCTCGCTCTGTTCGAGCAGGTCGAGAATCTCGTTGATCTTTTGCACCACCGAAACTTCTTCGCGCTCGATCTCGCGAAGGGTGTTCTCGGGCAACTCGTTGAGCACCCGCTGAAAGGCCTTGAGTAGGTCAAAGAGATTGACCTCAAGCTCATTCTCGTCATCGAGGGCTTCGGGCCCCGGGCGCATCGACTCGGCCGCGCCGAGGCGGGCAAAGACTTCACGCTGGGCGGCTTCCATGCCCTGCAGCGAATGCGCGGCCTCTTTAAAGCGCTTGTACTCGAGTAGGCGCGCCACCAGCTCGCTGCGCGGATCTTCGAGATCGCCTTCTTCACCCGCCACTTCGGGCAATGGCAGCAGCATGCGACTCTTAATAAACATCAACTGCGCGGCCATGACAAGAAACTCGCCGGCGACATTGATATCGAGCTTCTCCATCTGGCCCAGCACTTCGAGATATTCCTGAGTGAGCTTACTGATAGGAATATCATTCACATCGATCTCGTTCTTCTTAATTAAGAAGAGCAAAAGATCGAGGGGCCCCTCGAAGACTTCGAGATTGACCTTGTACAAGCAAACCGCCTAAAAAGCGCCCGGACCCACGCCTGCCAAACCCAAGAGAAAGCGGCTGAGCATGGCAAAGGGCTTATCGAGCACTGAAAAGAATCCTACGTAATAAGCCAAAATCAAGAACATGACAAAGAACGATTCAGCCCGACTAAGCCGCCAGCACCATTCGTCGGGCAAAAAAGCATAGAGGGCTTTCATCCCATCAAAACCTGGCAAAGGCAAAAGATTGATGAGGCCCAGCATGAGATTGATTTGAATCGTCGTCACGCAGAGATCTATCAACAGGCCTTGGGTGCCAAAGGCCCGAATGGCGAAACGCGCTAGACAAGCCACACCAAAAGCCAGCAGCAAATTGGATGCCGGGCCCGCTGCAGCCACCAGAGAAAAGCCGCGCTTGGGATGCCTGAGCTTGGATGGATCAACTGGCGTGGGCTTGGCCCAACCAAAGACAAACCAGCCGCTCAAGGCCGTGAGCACAGGCACCAGCAGCGAACCCACCCAATCAAGGTGCCGGGGCGGGTAGAGGCTGATGCGGCCCAACTTTTGTGCCGTGTCGTCACCGAGCTTGTAGGCAGCCCAGGCATGGGCTGACTCATGCACAGACACTGCCAGTAGAAGTACGGGCAGAGTCAGGGCTAAGCGCTCGAGTGTTGAACTGATGGTACTGGGCTCCAAAACCGTCCTTGAATGCAAAGTGATTTTAACAAAGCTGCCTAGCGATGTCGACAAAGGCTTATGCGCTGGGCCTTTTTCTTGCGCGGCCAAAATCGTGGGCAGCTCGGGCGGCGTAATCTAAGCCGCTCAGAAAGCTAAAGATGGCCGCCCCACAAATGCCCCAGCGTAGGCCTAAAACCATATTTGAAGGCCATTCTAGCGGCTTGGAAGCCAGCAAGAAGCCCAAAAAGAACATCACGGCCATGGTCGCGGCCTTGCCCCAGAAACTGACTTTGAGGGTTCTTTGTTTTTCGAGGACTGCCAGGAGCACAAAGCCTGTGACCACCACCAACTCGCGTGAAAATGCCAGGGTCACTGCCCAAAACGGAACCGAGCCCCTCATATAGAGCAGCACCCAAGCCGACAAGGTCAGAGCCTTATCAGCGAGAGGATCGATGAAGGTGCCTAGTTGAGTCACCCAGCGATAACGCCGGGCTAAATAGCCATCTAAAAGGTCGGTGAGAGCAGCGACGATAAAAACAGCCGTGGCCCAGCTGTCTTTGCCCGATTGAAAGAGGGCGACAAAAACAGGCACCAAGACGAGGCGAAGCAAGCTGAGTAGGTTGGCCAAATTATAAGGTGATGCCGGGCTCATGAGCGCCTCAACTTTCTGGCGAGCGGAAAAACGAACGCAATGTAGAGCCGCCTCAACCAGGTCGGCCACTGGCGGCCTATTTGGTGATCAAAGGTCCAGTCTTGAGCTGTCACGCGTTGGGCCATGCTTTGAGGATGACTGCCCTGAAAGAATCTCAAATGGCCACGGTCTTGATAAAAACGGCGAGCGTTCTCGAGCGTCTTAGCATGGCGCTGACGCACCCAGCTCTCGTCATGGTACATGCGATCGAGATTCATTTGCTTGGCCAGCATGGTCTCGGGCGGCCGGGTCCAGCCATAATGAAAGACGCGCGCGCCGCTGCTAGCGATTTTTAATCGGCGCGAAGACTTGCCTTGAACTAGCCTAAAACCATATGCGTCGCCGACAGACTGCACACCCTTGCCAAGACGCACACAGCGTACAGCCCGACGGTACCACTTGCGAGGCTGGTCTTGCAAAGTCTGATACGTGCCATAAAAATGCAAATATTCAAAACTGAGACCGTCGACTTTAGACTTAAGCTGCCGCCTAGCACTTTGCCGAATCATTTCTAAATCATCTTCATGCAGCACTTCATCCGCTTGCAGATAGACGCCCCAATCGCCCTGGCAGCGAGCCAAAGCCAAATTGGTCTGGCGCGAGAGCTCGAGGCCGCCCTGGTGTTGACTGCTATCCCAAACGGTTTCAAAAATTTTGAGCTTGGGCTCTCGCTTGGCCAAGGCGTGGGCGCGCGCGAGTGTCGCGTCTTCGCTCTTGCCCACCGCTAAATTTAGCTCGTCGACTAAGGGCAAGAGCGACCTTAAAGACGCTTCAAAGGGGTAATCAAAACGCAGCCCATTTCGAATCATCGAAAAACCAGCCAGCCTCATGCGGGCACCGGCAAGAGGCTCAAGACAGCCTGGCTGACCTGCTCAGGCCGAAGATCTCGCATGCAGGCGTGGGTGCCCAGGTGGCAGCTCAGGGCCTCGCAGGGTGAGCAGGGCAAGTCCAAACGCACGCTCAAATGTTTGGGATGCTTGGGCGGATGCCAGGCTATGTCGGATGTCGGGCCAAAGACCGTCACCGTCGGACATTCGCGGGCAACAGCCAAATGTTTAGTAGCATTGTCATTGGTGAGCAGACAGGCTGCGCGTTCGAGCAAAGCTGCCATCGCCTCGAAATCTGTGGCCGGAGCCAGCACGCCTTGCCCTACGAGGTCTTTTAAACTTTGGGCCATGCCCTCTTCGCCGGGCCCCCAGAGATAGACCAGATGGCGGGGGCTGGCATTCAAGACTTGGCGCACAGCTTCGGCCAACTGGGCTTCAGGGTAGCGCTTGAGCTCCCAACCGCCGGCTGCCATGACCATTAATGGCGCCTCACCCAAACCCAAGCTATTGATGAATTCGCCGGCTTTTTGACGGGCCATGGGGCTGATATAGAAGTCAGTTTTTAAGCTATCTGGCTGCAGGCCGATGGCCCTTAAAAGATCGGCCGTGTAGTCTGCGATATATTTGCGTTCTTCAGCAGGCTTCCACACGATGTTATAAGCCCAACGCCTGATTCTAAAGGCAAAACCCACACGCGTGGCTGCGCCCGATATCCAAGTAATCCAAGCCGTACGAGTCGTGCCCAGCACATCAAGAACCAAATCAAAACGCCGCGCCCGAACCTCTTTCCAAAGAGCCAGATTCGCTTTGAGCTCGGCCCACCAGCCGCCTTGCTTGCTGGCTTGGCGGTCCCAGGTCCAAATCTCATGAATATAGGGCAGACCCTTAAGAACCATTGCCATGCCTGGCTCAACCAAGACCGTCACCTTGGCCTGAGGGTAGGCCTTTTTGAGACTACGCAAGGTGGGGGTGGTCAAGATCGTGTCGCCAAAAGCGCGAATACGAATCAGCAATATCTTTTTAGGATTTAAGGCTTCCACGAAGCCCCCAGGCTCTCAAAGGGCAATTTAAAACCACTGTCCCAATGGCGCAGCAAAGCCGAATGGATGTCGGGACGTATGAGCAGCTTTTCAGTTTCTGCCCGAGTCTTATAGGCCACTTCTTTGAGGCGCTCAGAATCTGGCTCACCCAGGCTGGCCACGCCCTCGAGGGCTTCAGCCTCATAGCAGATATTCAAGACATGCCGATGACGATCCGGTGGCAGGCTTTCACTCATAAGTATAGGACGCAAGACTTTGATCTTGAGGCGGCATTCTTCTAACAATTCCCTTTCGAGTGCGGCTTCGAGAGTTTCGCCAAATTCGAGACCGCCACCTGGCAAAAGCCAGTAGTCTTGTTTATCGCGCTGGTGCCGCACCAAGAGCAAGCGGTTTTGATCGTCAAGGATGGCAGCAGCCACACGAATGCGAATATCGCCCATAAAATTCTAGAGCAATTCAGCCTGACCGCTAGGATCGCGGGGCCTAATTTTTAAATGATCAAAGGCGCGGGTGCTGGCTTTGCGACCGGATGGCGTGCGAGCCATAAAACCTTGCTGAATCAGAAAGGGCTCGACGACATCTTCGAGCGTGTCGGGGTCTTCACCTAAAGAAACAGCCAGATTCTCAAGGCCCACCGGGCCACCACCAAACTTGAGAATCAAGGCCGACAAATAGGCCCGGTCCACCGGATCTAGACCCAACTCGTCGACTTCAAGCAGTTTGAGGCCAGCATCTGCCACTTCGCGTGAGAGCTTGCCCTGAGCCCGCACCTGGGCATAGTCACGCAGGCGCTTGAGCAAACGGTTGGCGACGCGCGGGGTGCCGCGTGAGCGGCGGGCGATCTCGACCGCGCCCGCTTCATCCATCGGCAATTCAAGAATGATGGCTGAACGCTTCAAGATCAAAGTCAGCTCTTCGGGTGTATAGAATTCAAGGCGTTGGGTCACGCCAAAGCGGTCTCGTAGCGGCGCGCTGAGCATGCCAGGACGGGTCGTGGCGCCCACCAGAGTAAAACGTTTGAGATTGAGCTGCACACTTTGAGCCGAAGGGCCCTTGCCCAATAAGATATCAATACGAAAGTCTTCCATGGCTGGGTAGAGCACTTCTTCGACCACACGGTTAAGGCGGTGAATCTCATCGATAAAAAGAATATCGCCGTCTTCGAGTGAAGTCAGTATCGACGCCAGATCACCGGCACGTTCTAAGACGGGACCGCTGGTGACTTTGACCTGCACGCCCAATTCATGGCCCAAGATTTGGGCCAAGGTCGTCTTGCCCAAACCGGGCGGCCCATAAAGCAGCACGTGATCTAAAGGCTCTTTGCGGCCTTTGGCAGCAGCAATTGCTAAACCGAGCTGCTCGCGTACCTTGGGCTGGCCAATATAGTCATCGAGCTTGCGGGGACGCAAGCTCGTGAAGACCACTTCTTCGGCCTCGTCATCTGACTTTGGATCCACCGGGCGAGAACTCATGGCTCGAGCAATAACCTGAGAGACTTAAAGCCTTCGGCGGCTTTGACCCTGCCTTGATAACCGCGAAACTGGGCCATGCTGCGGGCGCAATCAATAATGCTTAGATCAGCAACATTCACTTTGTTAATTTGACTTTGATGGGCTTTCAGCGCGCTGTATTTGGCTTTAAGGGTCGTGCTGATATCGACAAAAGTATCTGGCAAAAAGTCGATGGTGCTAGGAACCTCATAAAACAAGACGTTTCGCGTATAGCGCGTAGCGCTGCGAACCAACAACGAGGTGGCACGGTGGTCTTGATGGGTGTCTTCACCCCAGGGCGCAAAGACGAGATCGGGCTTGCAAGCCCGCATCACACGCTCAAGGGCGTCAATGCCAGCCTTGGTGGTGGGCACCTGGGTGTCTTCAAAACCCAGCCAATGAATGGCCTTAGCCTTGTAATAACGGGCAGCTGCCGTCTGCTCTTTTTCACGCAAGCCCGCTTGGCCGCCTTGATTGCCGCGAGTGAGCACGGCCAGCTCGACATGGTGTCCCGCACGGGCGAGACGTATCAGGGTGCCCGCGCAACCGATCTCGCAGTCATCGGGATGGGGGGCAATCGCTAAAACTTTGAGTTTGGAACCCTTTGAGATTTTCATATGGCTGCGCGCTCCTTCCCTTGCAAGATTGCCAGCGAATTGGGCCCCTCATTGAAAAGCAGGTCCACAATGCTCATGAATGGCAAAAAACCAGCCTTGGGCCATTGCTGTTGGTAGCTGGGGTGCGTGTAGTGCTGATAACTCAGCCCCAGACCCTCAAGCTTAAAACGCTCTTCGTCCATGTAGTCTTTGCCACCTGAACCCGAGAGATAGCCCTTGCTGCCAGTCTTTTGACAGAGCTCAATCAGCCGCTCAGTGGATTGGGTGCCGGTGCCTAAATCACTCTCGATCTTCCAAGGCGTCTTGATGCCGAGTGCGCCCAAAAAGTAGGCGTCCATCTCGAGGTTCAACGCGCACAGCTTATCCCAACGTTTTTCGTAGAATGGCCTTAGCGCCGGAGCATAGAGGGCCCAGTGGGGCGCCTTTTTATAGTTCAGCTCAAGCGTCTTCCAATGCGAGGCTTGCCAATCTTGCGTGTTATCAATTTCAACATCTTTAATAGCTTGTTCAAACTTGCCTTTGCTAATGACCGGCACACTCAGCCAAATCTCGCCTTGTGGGCCTTTAACTCGGTTGCGGTTCTGAAACTCTCGCTTCTTATATTGCGGCAGATCTAAGAACACAAAGATGTCGCTAGCCGCCACTTTATCGAAGTAGCCCAGCCAAGGCAAATATTGCGGCTGATGAACACTGAGTATCAAGCCTTGGCCTCAGTCTTAGCTTTGCGCAATCGCCCAGCCGCCTGGCGCAGCATGGTTTCAGTGACCGGCCAGCTCACACAGGCATCGGTCACGCTCACGCCGTATTTGAGCTGCTTAAGATCTTTAGGAATGTTTTGTTTACCTTCTTCGAGATTGCTTTCGATCATTAAACCCACGATAGACTGGTTGCCGTCAGCCACCTGCTCGATCACATTTTGCATAACCAAAGGCTGTAGCTTGTGGTCTTTGTTGCTGTTGGCGTGAGAACAATCGATCACCAACGCGCGGCGCAAATTTCTTTTTTCAAGCTCTTGACCCAACATGGCCACGGCCACGCTGTCATAATTGGGGCCCTTAGCGCCACCGCGCAAAATAACATGCCCATACTTATTACCCTTGGTGCGAATCACGGCCGTCTGACCCAACTGGTTCACGCCCAAAAAATGATGAGGCATGCCCGCAGCCTCTAAAGCATTCAGGGCCACTTCGACGCCACCATCGGTGCCATTTTTAAAGCCCACCGGCATCGACAGAGCCGAGCTCATTTCGCGGTGGGTTTGGCTCTCGGTGGTACGCGCGCCAATGGCTGACCAGCTGATCAAGTCGCCCAAGTACTGGGGCGAGACCGGGTCAAGAGCCTCACTACCCGCCGGCAAGCCCAGCTCATTGATATCAAGCAAGACTCGGCGGCCCAACCTGAGGCCCTTGGCGATGTGAAAACTGTCATCCATATCGGGATCATTGATAAGGCCTTTCCAACCCACGGTGGTGCGCGGTTTTTCGAAATACACGCGCATCACAATCAAGAGCTGGTCCTTGACCTCGTCACTGAGCCGTTTAAGGCGCTGAGCGTATTCTAAAGCAGCTTTGGGGTCGTGAATGCTGCAAGGCCCCACCACCACAAAAAGCCGCTTATCTCGGCCATCTAAAATAGCCTCGATGTCCTGGCGGCCTTTAACAACGGTGGCAAACGCCATTTCGCTCAGAGGCAATTCGTTGCGCAAAGCCTCGGGTGTATCGAGCACCTCGACGCTGTCGACATTGACGTTAAATACTTGCTTGATATCCATAATTTCAGGCAGCGCCTTGACGGCGCTTCAGCTCCCAGATTTTGAGTTTAATCATGAAAGTATAGTAGCCATAGGTGAAACAGTAAAGCAGGCCCTGCACCCCGTCTCGAAAGCCCTGACGGCCAAGAAAGGTTTTAAGAAAGCGCTGGGCTGGCTTGACGAAGACGTTCCAAAGCCCAACTGCCTGGCCCTTGCTAAAACGACCTTGGGCTTCAAGATCGGTATAGTGATTGAACTTAGACATCCAAAATTCGATATCCGGAAAGGCGTGATGAATGAGGTGCCCGTTTAAGCGGCCGCGACGGCTTATGCGAACGCCCTCGTGAATGTCACCCGCACCCGGCTGATAGCGGCCTTGATCACGGCGGTAAAAGACCATATGCCCACCCGGATAGATGCCGCCATGACGCAGCCACCGGCCAAAATAGAGGTTCACCTCGGGCACATCGTAGCCATCAAACGCAGGACCCTCGGCTAAGGTCTTGGCTATCGATTCGCGAAGATCAGGCCCTACCCGTTCATCGGCGTCGACTGACAAGACCCAAGGCTGGCGGCACTTTGAGAGCGCAAAATTGCGTTGGGCGGTGAAGCCGGGCCAGGGCCTGACGTAAACATTTGCGCCCCAGCGCCGCGCGATCGCCGCAGTGCCATCTTGGCTTTTTGAGTCGACCACCACCACCTGCTTGGCCCACTTCAATGACGCTAAGCAGCCCGGCAGGTTCAAGGCTTCGTCCTTGGTCAGCACGATGACCGAAACAGGCAATGGGCGCGTCACTTGAGCCATAGGGCCACCGCTCTCTGAACTTCAGCCACACTCAAATCTTCAACTTGACCACTGACGGGCCGCAAAGCCCCATGCCCGTCTTTTTTGTCATAGGGATGCCACTCGCGCAATTGCTCAGGTCCAAAGAGCGTGAAGGTCTTGGCCCCGCTGGCGGCCGCAATATGCCGAGGGCCCGAATCATTGCCCATGGCATAACCGCAAAGGCGAGAGAGCGCGCCCAATTCTTTGATATCTGATATTTCTGCGTGCACAAGTCCCGCCGTCAAAGCCGCTGATCTCAGCGAGGCTTCACCCGGCGCATTCATGAGGACCACCGAATGCCGTCTGGCCTTGAGAAATTTCCCCAGCGCCAAAAAACGATTCAACGGCCAGCGCTTCTCGAGCTTGCCCGCGCCCGGAAAGATCAGCACGCTTCCCTTTTTGAGCTTGAGAGCTCTGGCTCTGCGAAGAGCGGCTTGGCGCGCTGAAGCCGGGATGGCCATGCGGGGCTTCAGGTCTCGGGGCTGCAGACCCAGAGCACGCAAGGCGTCAAAATCGCGTTGAATAATATTCTTAGGCTCTTTAGCTTCGGTGCTGGGCATCGTTACGAACCAATCTCGACCACTGTGATTGCGCACGCTGCGCCATAGCGCGCCGCTGAGCCAGCCCAGCAGGGCGCTGCGATAGCTGGCATGCAGGCAGACCGCCAGCTCGTAGTGCTCGTCTTGTAACTGCTGCGCCAAACGAAAATGCCCGCGCAAACCCAAGCCCCCACGGACATAGGCCCAGATCTTGCCGACACGCGGGTCGTCGCGGTAGACCGCCACCGACGCCGGCGGACATAGCACATCGATGCGTGCCTGGGGCAAGCTGCGCTTGAGCTCAGCCAGGCTGGGCAAGGTCAGCACGGCGTCGCCCATAGCCCTGAGCTTGATGAGCAAAACACGCCGAACGGCCTTAGCATCAAAAATGGGCGACAAGATTCCTCCCGGCTAATACATCTTGATAAAGTGCTTCGACCTGACGAGCAAAGGTCTTTAATCCGAATCTCAGTTCAAGATTCTTCTTTGCCCTAGCCGCCAATTTAACCCGCAGCGCGGGCGATCGAAGCATGGCCACCATGGCGTCGGCCAAAGCCTGAACATCGCCAGCCGCCACCAGGCGTCCATTCACAGCGTCTTGAATCAACTCACCTGAGCCTTCATGCGTGGCCAAGACCGGCAAGCCCAGGGCCATGGCTTCAATGGCCACCAAGGGCGCCCCCACCTCTTGGCGCGATGGCGACACCAGTAGTTTAGCCCTCTTATAGAGAGAAGGAAGATCTGGCTGGCTAGGTATCAGCAGCAGCTTCCCTTTGAGGCGAAGAGCCGCAGCTCGAATCACGACTGCTTGTTCAATCTCAACTGGGTCCGAATCACCCACCAAAACCAATTTGATCCCTTTAAGCCGAGGCGCGGCTTGCTCATAAGCCTGAACCAACAGGTCCATGCCCTTGATCGCGCGCCACATGCCCACGGCCAGGATAAAAGGCGCGTGGCCTAGGCCCAGCTGTTTGAGGCGGGCGGCCGTCGCCGGCTTGAATTTTTTTAACTTTCCAAAATCGACGCCATTATAAATGCGAACCAGCTTCGATTCAGGCATGCCTTGCGCCAAGAGACTGAGCCTCACTCGTTCAGACACCGCAATCACGGCCCGGTTGAGACGGCTAAAACTGTTCCACAAAAAGGCTGTGGTCGAGCCAGGTCGACGGCCCATCATGTGCTTATGCCAAATGCAGGGTATGCCCTCGAGTCGAGCCGCCACGGCCACCAGCTTATTGGCAGGGTAGCAGTTGACATGAATCAAGGCCGGCTTCACTTCCCTGATAATTTGCCGCATGGCGCGCATCACGTTAAAGGCAGAAAAGAACCAGCGCCAACGGGCCTTGCCCATGTCCATGACCCAGGTTTCAATACCCAGCTTGCGGGCAGACTCGGTCAGGGCGCCCTCGCCATTGCAGAGCAGCACCGGTCGGAACAGCTTTGGGCTAAGCGAACGCATCAGGTTCAGCAGCACCACTTGGCCGCCGCCTACGCCTGCATGATATTCGACAAATAAGACGGTCTTGCTCATGCGGCCAGAGCCTCACGAAAAGCAGCCCAAACCTGATCCACGGACATTTCAGCCAAGCAGGCCTGGTGAAGCAAGGGGCAAGCAGCCTGGTGGCAGGGGCTACAAAGCTCAGCCCGATAAAGTGTCTTGATCTTGGGCGAAAGTGGGGCGCTCCAGGCTGGGCTGACTGGGCCAAACAGTCCAAGGCCTTTAAGCCCCAAGGCTGCCCCTAAATGCAGAGGTCCCGAATCATTGGCCAGGATTCCGCCACAGCTGGCCAAACAAGCTGCCAAGCCAGCCAAACTTGGCGCCAACACGGGCCCACCCTGGGCCAGGCCTTGGACCTCGGGCAATTCATGGGGGGCGCAAAAAAAGACAGGCTGGTAGCGCTCCGATTTCAAACGGCTCGCCAGTTCGCCCCAACGGGCCGCGGGCCAGCGCTTGCTGGGCCAGGCAGAGGTCGGGCAAAGCGCGATCAGCGTGGCACTCGCTTGCAGGCCATGCTCGTGAAAAATGCGGGCCTTTTCTTCGAGCCCTTTCGAGCTAAGGGGCAGGCTCAAACTCAGCTGGCGTATATCAAGGTCGGCGCAGACTGCCTGGGGCAGATCTATGTATTCTAACGTGGCCCTGCGGCTGCGATCAGCCAGGGGCAAGCAACGGTTCAGCCAAAGCCAACGGCCCTGCCCGCCACGGCCCACTCTCACCTTGGCACCGCTGATCCAAGCAC
>CAZFUM010000031.1:0-19131 GCA_964521965.1 uncultured bacterium
TCGAGAATGACCATTCCATGCCAATGGGCAAAAAGGCGCCAGCAAAGGGCGACATGGCGGTTTCGCCGCGGGCCTGTTCATATCCAAAATTCATACCCAAATAAGAATTGATAAAAAGAGAATGATCCTTCTTTAACAAGTAGGCATTGGCGGGCAAAACCACCGAATCGATAACAGCCTCCATGTCTGCCTGGGTCTTAGCCGACAAAAAATTACTCATGAATGATAGATGTTCAATGAACTTGGTGTTTTCTATGGCCGGGTTCAAGTCGCACATGACTAAATAGAGCGCAAAGCTAACGTCAAAGAATCCCTTTTCGTTTAACTGCCTCTTGTTTCGCACCAAAGCTAGCAGCCTATCCACATCTTTCTTGGCCTTCTTTCGATCCACCTTGGGATTTTTTGAAGCCTCAATGAGATAACCCATTAAGCGGTTATCTTCTTGATTCACATCCAAATCTTGGCTCACCGCGCTGAGCACAAATCCCAAACCTAAGTTTTGATGTTGGTCGACCATGGCTGTGAGTACGCGACGCAAATTAGGAAAGAGTTCTGCCCAGGTCTGAGCCATACCACTCGTGCCCGCTGCGTTATCCGTCGCCGTGCCCGATACCGCAGGGGCTGCCGCCTCGACTCGGGCCTGGGTTGTTACTGCCAGCGGCAGGCTCCCGCCTAAGAATTTATTGAGCCGCGATAGATAGGCCAAGGTTAATCCGCTTTGGGCCCGCTTTGAGATCACGTCGGTCAAAGCGACTACCAGACTGGGACCTGACCCTCCCCGCGCCGAGATACTCAGCGACTCAGCCGTAGGCACCGTATCGCTCAGCGCTGCCTGCAAGGCGAGCACCGAGCCTTCGCGCAACTGCGATCCGGGCAGGCCCGCGTAGGCAACGATAGGGCTCATGAATAGAGCCATCCAAATTAGATACTTTAAGGCCTGATGCATGGTCGCTCCCGCAATAGATAAGGCAAATTGCTTCTACTATCTTATTTTGGTAATAAAAATTTCAGTGCCGACATTATAAGTTTCTAAGAATTGTTTGCCCTTTGAATAGATTTTCAGCTTGCTTCCGGTGTAATGAATAAGGCCTGAAGTACTCACCTTGTTTTCAAAAGGATAGAGCCCGGCTCCGGCAAGCCCTTCTAAAAGGACCCGTGAAAATGTTCCGTGGCCAAATTGAGACTCGGCTTCGGCTTCTTGATCGCCACGGGCTCCCGCCAGTATGCAAATGCCCCAATCTTGCCCGGTTTCGTGAATCAATTGATCGAAACCACGCCTGTCTAACTCATTTTCAATCGTCCCACCCGAATAGCATGAATCCATTAAGATAATTTTCTTGTCGACCTGTACGCGACTCATGCTTGCTGCCAAATCTTCCATAGAAATCAAATTCAAATCTCGGGGCACAAAAAACCATTTATCATTTTTATCAATTCCTTTGGAGCCATGCCCGGCTAAAAAGACGAGCAACATGTCTTCGGGGTTAGCCACAATGGATTCAATGGAACCGAGAATTTCAGCCCCGGTGGCGTCAGTGCCTGTAACAAGGTGTAAATTGACATCATCAAACAAATCACCCGCCTCTTTCTTCAGTAGCCCACCAATGGCCTGGGCATCCTCTTCGCAATAAGGCGTGTTGGTCCAGGGACTGCTATAGGCATTAATCCCCACCGCGACCACGTGCAAAATTGGCTTTTTAATTGAAGTTTGATTATTCGGCGTCAGGCTATCATCCGATCCTCCCATCAATTGATCGCCGCGATCAAAGGTATAGCTCGGATACTGTTTCGGCTTATCAATTGAAATTTGATTATTCAGGGTCAAGTAATCATCCGGTCCTGCCACGGGTTGATCGCCGCGACTAAAGGCATTGACCCTGAGCGTATTTTCACCTGGCTTCAGTTTCACTCGATAGCGAAGCTTGCCGTCTGCATCGAGTTTAGCTAACTTGGGATCAACACGAATTTCACCCAAGCGCAACTTGACCTCACCTAGCTTTAGGCCTCGGCTCGTTGTCTCGACCAGAATCTCAACCAATCCTTGGCCATTCACCTCTTGAATAGGCCCCGCTGAAATCTTGGCCAAAGGGGATTTTTTAATCGATTCTTCAAATTTGGGGTCCGGCAGCTTCACCCCTGCCAGCAGCTCAGCTAAAAGGCCTGGCCGATAGAACCCCTTATAAAAGTCTTCGAGAGGCCGACTCTCCAGCCCTACTGTCCAACGCAGGCTCTTAATGCCCTCATCCGAGCCATCAAAATAGCCCTGAGCTGTAGCCACCACCCAACCATCGGGGGTGGATATAAGGCGCGCAAGCTCTATGCCTTTAGCCCAATCCCATATGTGAATGCTGCCATCAAGGCCAGCCGCATAAAAATGCTTTTGGCCCATGCAAAATTGACTATAAAGACCGACTCTAAAATTGCCCTTGGCATGGCCACGCTCGGCGTCCATTACAAAAGTGCGATCTCCAACCTCTGCAAAGACAGCCTTTCCATCGGGGCTCAAACTTACGACATCAACCCTTTGAGAACCCAACTTCTTTTTCCAAATGACTTTCCTATCTTTGATATTCCAAGCGCGCAGTACCCCATCGTCCGCTCCCGTGAATATGACTCTTTGATCCTTAGTGACTATTCCAGAATTAAGCCAATAACTTGGCCCATAACTATGATTATCAAGCGTTTCTACTTCCCAGCCAATTCTCGAAACCTTGGTTGTCGTCTTCAAATCCCAAATATCAAACTCACCCATAGTGCCATTAGTTTTTAAAATGAGCTGCCCCTCGCTCAAACTCGAAGTTCCATACCCATCACCATCCGCATTCCAAAAGATATTTTCCCCACCCTGAATTTCTCTGCCCTTATCTACATCCCAAGTCAATCCCGCAATGCCCTCGAGACCAAGTCCAAAGAGAAATTTTCCATCCGAGCTAAAATCAATTTTAGAAGCACGGTAGCCACGTTGTGAATTTTCTAAAACTCTCACTTCTCCGCTAGAGTAATCCCAAATCAAAGCGCCATCAGCACTTCCGACAGCCAGTCTTTTTCCATTTTCAATAAAAACTGCCGAATAAAGTTCTGTTCTGCCGAGATCCAAGGTCTTCAGGACCGCCCCATCCAGCACCGAACAAAGAGTCAGCTTGGCGTCTCGACTGCCTACGGCCATTCGTTTTCCATCTGGACTAAAAATCATAAAACTAATGCCGCTTTCAGGTCCGGACCATTCGCGAACTTCTTTCTGTGTTTTGACATCCCAAAACGCAATCTTTCCGGTATTCTTTTGATAGGCTACAGTTTTGCCATCATGGCTTAAGGCTAAGGCACGCCGCCAATCGTCCCAGCGAAAGCTCGCCGCCTCGCTGCGATTCGAGAGATTCCAAATTGAGACTCTTGCACTAGACTCGCAAACAACTGCCAAATACCCGCCATTCCCGCTCAAGAGCAAAGAATCAATCGGGTTATCCTTTTTACAGATCAATACTCCCTCGCGCTTAGAGCGCAGATCCCAAATCTTTACGTTTCCAGCCATGTCCCCTGTAAGCAAACTACGTCCGTCCAAACTAAATATCCAAGAAGTAAATTTTGATCCAAAATTTTCTATGACTCTAAAACTTTCCCCTGTACCGCTATTTTCAACGATCAGCCGGCCAAAATCTTCTGATACACTAGAGCTTCCATCTGCATTGAGAATAACTCTGTTCTCAGTATAAAAACCAATGCCTCGAATCATTCTGCCAGATTGAGAGTCCCAAAGTTCGGGTGCATGCATTGGCCTCCGGACAACATACCTGCTTCCGTCTTGGCTAAAATCAATGCCTTTAACCCAAAGTCTTGGGGCTGCGAAATTGCGAATCCATTTCTTGCGTTCAAAATCCCAAAGCTGAGTACTCATGGAATCTGCAAAAGCAAAATGTTTGCCCGAAGGATCTACTGCCAAACTATGTACAGACTGGCTCAGTCCATTTAGAGACGAAGCTTCCATGCCCTTGCTTAGGTCCCAAAAGCGAATGCTAGAGTCGCCCAAACCCGCCAACAGAGTCTTACCATCCGGGCTAAGCGCTAATGCTTCGACCGAAGCCTGTTTGCCCAGACTTTGAAGCATCTCACCTTTAAAAATATCCCAAATGTGAATTTCACCCTGCGTATTGCCTTCCAAAAGCCATTTTTCATCATCGCTCATAGTCAGCGAACTTGAGCTGCTCGATTTGGACGAAAACGGAGAAAGATACTTTTCTGTTACTAAATCAAATATCTTCACTTGATCGCCTTTTTGTTCGACGATGAATCTGCCCTCTTTGCCGAAAGCAACTAAATCCTTTTCAAATTTATGTTCAAAATTATTTTCACTGCTCTGATCTAAATTTCGCACCCAAACCCGGCTTTGCGCTTTATCAATCATTGAAACTCGATTTGATTTAGGATCAAAACCAATATTTGTTTGGCTACGATGAGACGGGAAACTTGTTTTGAGTTTTCCGCTTTTTAGATCCCAAATATTGACCAATTCTTCATCGCCTGCAGCTAACGTTTCTCCGTCAGAGCTTAAATTCAAAGAGAGAACAGCCCCACCTTCATCTCGATAACGAACAACGGGGTTAGAATCACTCATTTTTAACATGCTGGCGTTGCCATCCGCCCAATGTTTCCAAATCACCGCGTGTTTAAGATCGGCATCCGCAAAAAACCGGTCGAGGTCCTGGATGTCGCTTTTAATAATTTTGAAAATCTTTTCTGCTTCCAAATCCCAAATAAGCAGCGATGATCCACATTGATAACTGGCAAAACGCCCGCCGGGCATAATCTCTGGCCATTTACAATCCCCTTTGTCTGGCTGGCTTTTATCTGCATATTCAAGTGTGCGTTCTGCTTCTTGAGAATTTGTCTGCCAAACTTTGATCTCAGACTTGCCGTTAACTTTATTCACGTCCGTAGAAAATACGCGTTCTTCACTTTTATCAAAACTAAATTGTCTCGAACTTTGACTCAAAGCACCTAAAGATCGCAAGTATTTACCGCTCTCGGCATCCCACAATATGGACATATGGGCATAGCCATCTAGATATTTACAAATCATTAATTTTCCACTCGGGCTAAATTCACATCCTGATATTTCTAAGCCTTCTTTACTTAAATTAGCCAATCGTTTGCCATGCCGAGCATCATAAAACCA
Organism: uncultured bacterium; assembly: GCA_964521965.1. Lineage (GTDB taxonomy): Bacteria > Oederibacteriota > JAJYGY01 > JAJYGY01 > DAIDJD01 > CAZFUM01. The sequence goes on from CAZFUM010000031.1 coordinate 5,171, forward strand.
GAATTTTTTGTCTTTGGATCGCAAGACTATTCTTTCACTTTGCATCTTAAACTCAGACCAAACAGAGCTGAAGTGATCCACATCTAGCTCATTCCACAAAAGTTTTCCGTCCAATGCCCGGTAGGCGTATATATTTTTATACTCAAGATTCAAATAGACGATCTCGCCGTTGGGAGCCCACGTAACCGGACCCATGGATGCCACGATGGTTTCAAATAAGATCTTTCCATCTGATGCATTTCGCAAACAAACTCTGCGATCCTCATCTATCACTATCAATCGATCACCCAACGGACTAAAACTAATATTCGATAAATAGCTAACCACCCCCAGGTCTGCCAGCAGGTCCCCGTTCTTCGCGTCGCGCAGGGCGCAGTGGCGATTCTTGCGGTTGCTGGTTACTAACTGTTTTCCATTAGAATTGAAGAACGCAAATTCAATATTTTCGATTCCCTGAAATTCTTTTACGGTCGCTCCTGTTTCGCTGTTACAAAGAAAAGACTTTTGCTTTCCTACTATTAAGAACGATCGCGAATCATTAGAAAAGATTCTATTTTCTCCATTAAACCGAAACCATTCATCAACAAAAGCCTTTAGACGGCTTCCTGAATGAACATCAAATAGCTCAATGCTTCCCTGAGATGCCACAAGCAATCGGCTCTCATCAGGACTAAACCATAAGTTTCCCGGCTTAGCAGACCCTGCCTTGCGTCCTGTCGAAGTTTCGTACCAGTCCGTTCCTTTCGAATGGTGAATCACTGCATATTGGCTTTTAAGGCTAAATTCTACCCGCGCCGGCCTTTCGCCTTCATATTTCATCACCGTCACTTCGCGGCCTAATTCAAGATCCCATAACTTAGCAATTTCGCGTCTACCCAAAATGAGCACATAGCGTCGGTTGGGGCTTTGCACTATATCTGCAATACCCGGGCTTGCCTGGCCCAATGTCTTTGCTTCACGACCGCTTGGAATATCCCAAATTTTGACCGTACGATCTGCACTGCCCGATATAAGTTGAGATCCCGTGGGCGTAAAAACTAGCGAATTGATCCCGGCTAAATGACCACTTAGAATTTTAATGTTTTGGCCGTTCTTAAGGTCCCACAAATATATCTTTGAATCATAATCGGAGCTTGCCATGTACTGATTATCTGGGCTAAGAGCCAAAGTTCTGGCAGCGACAGAAAAGCTTCGAACCAAACGCCCGCTGGCTAAGTCCCAAAGTTTTACGGTTCTATCGGCCCCAGCACTTGCCAGCCATTTCTTGTCTTGGCTCAGAGCCACCTTGGTGACTCTGTCTGTATGGCCGCCTTGCGAGGTCAAGATGGGTCTGGCTGCCCAGCTCACAGAGATGGGCAATAGCAGTGCTAATGCCAATATTCCGATCGCCTTTTTCACAGACTAGTCACAGCGGCAAAGGCAACGAAGTGGTAGCCACCATCCATGTGTGACCGGCCCCCAGTATTCGGGCCACCTGTAATGTTAGGCTGAGACACCAGCGCAGCCTTGCATTGCCAGCAGGCAATGGCTTCATCAGGACTCGCAGCGCGGCATTGGGGGCAACGGGTCATCGTTTCTCACTTTCAGATCGGGCCTGAGTCTGACTCGCCCACTTCACGGCTTCTTCACCATACTTCCCTGCCAGCTTGTCGACCGCTGCATCGACCCTTTCTTTGGCCTTGTCGTCCCCGCCAAAGAGCCCACCTTGATAGGCAGCATCGATAGGCATCAATTTGCCTGCGCTAATGCCGATCAGGCGAACAGGGCGGCGGTCTTTTTCCAAGAAGGCCAGAGCCGCAGGCCAGACCTGGGCTAAGAAATCTGGGCCATGACTGCTAGGTGGATCAAGCGCTTGCTGCTTAGTGTGGGTCTCAAAACCGCTCCAGCGCCATTTGAGTGTCAACAAACCTGCGCGTAGGTCGTGGCGGCGCAGGCGGCGGGCCACGTCTTCGCAAAGATCCGCCAGGCCAGCCTTGAGCGTGTCGGCATCGCGCTCGTCTTCGTCAAACGTGAATTCGCGGCCTATGCTCTTGGCCTCATGCTCTGGTACCACCGGCCTGTCATCTTGGCCCTTAGCCCGCGCCACCAATTCGTCAGCATAGTCGCCAAATCGGGCACGCAATGGCTCGATAGGGTAGTTCACTAAATCTGAGATCAAGCGCAAGCCCAGGCGATTTAATTCTTCTTCAGCTTTGGGGCCCACACCCCAGAGCTTGCCAACTGGCAATGGCGCGAGAAAGGCTGCTTCTTGCCCCGCTTCAACAATCACCATGCCATGGGGCTTTTTTAAGTCAGAAGCGATCTTAGAAACGCTCTTATTCGAAGAAACGCCCACCGAGCAGCTCAATCCGATACGGGCTTGAATTTCATCTTGAATGCGCTTAGCGCAGGCTGGCCCATCACCAAAGAGCAGTCTGCTGGCGCTAACATCAAGAAAAGCTTCATCTAAAGACAGCGGTTCAACCAAAGGCGTCATATCTTCAAAGACTGCGTTTATCTTTTCACTCTCAGCCACATATTTATCCATGTCGCCACGCAGGAACACGGCCTGGGGACAAAGGGCATAGGCTTTGCTGATGGGCATGGCTGATTTGACGCCGTAGGCCCTAGCCTCATAGCTGCAGGTGCTCACAACCCCACGGCCACGGCCGCCTTGGGGGTCTGAACCAATCACCACCGGCTTGCCCTTTAAGCTGGGATTGTCGCGAATCTCGACAGCGGCATAAAATTGATCCATGTCGACGTGCAAAATGGCGCGGGTCATTCTGCGTCTTCTAAGCCATAAGCCGAAGGACAGATGCGGTTATAGGCGCAGATGCCGCACTTATATTTTTCAGGTGTGGCTGCAAATTTTCCCTGCCGAACAGCATCAAACACGACTAATATTTCTTCTTTCTTTTCTTTCACATACGCTTCATCAGGCTTAAAGCCTTCGCGTATGCCTGACTCGATAAAGTAAAGTTCGAGACGCTCGGGTAGCCTGCCTTCCCAACTCTGATAGGCCATGCAATAAATGGCCAGCTGCAAGCTTTTCTTAACCTCTTCTTTGGCTTTTTTGACGTCATGGACATTGGATGTCTTGTAATCCAATACCGTCACACTGCCGTCTTTGGCTTTTTCAACGCAGTCCATTTGGCCCGTCAGAACATCTAGGTCACGCAGACGCAATTCAAAGCGGCGTTCGACATGAATTGGGGTATTGCCTAAAGCCAGCTCAGAATCACGGAAAGCCTTAAGTTTCTCTTTGCCGGTTTCAAGGCGTGCCTGTTCATGCTCGGGCGCTTCGTAGCCTTCACTGCGCCAAGCTAAGGCAAAGGCATTTAAAAATTCAGCTTCGCTCAGGGGCTTGCCTTCCATGCGAGCGCGATTAAAGGCCTGAATGGCCTGGTGCACGCTGCTGCCATAGCTGATGGCTGAGTTCACGGGCGGCTTGAGTTTGATCAGGCTAGAAATTTTATATTTCAGCGGGCAGAACATATAGTCATCGACTGGGTAATACGAGAGCCTAAGCTGCTCGCCCTCGGCCACAGCCTTGAGGGGCCCCAAAAGCGGGTGTTGGGGCCTGCTCGCTTGACGCTGAATACGCTCTGCCATCTTTAGCGGCGCTAGAGGCGGGCCCTCAGGCCCTAGATTCAGGGCTTGATCCAAAAAGAGGCTGCGTTTCCACATTTTCTTGCCGCCCTGGTCGCGGGCATGGCTAAGCATCAAGCGGTCTCGGGCGCGCGTGAGCGCGACATAGAATAATCGACGTTCTTCAGCCACATGCGCATCTTGCACTGAAGCCGGTGGGGGAAAGAGGCTGGCCGGCAGGCTGAAGCCATCTGATTTTCGAGTTTGTGGAAAATGGCCCTGCTCAAGGCCCGCCAGATAGACCCATGGCCACTCAAGGCCCTTGGCGCGGTGCACGGTTGAAACCGTCACAGCATCGGCATCGAGCTCTTGCTCAGCCTCAGCTGGGTTGTCACCTTCTTCGATCAAATCATCCAGATATTCGACAACGGCCAAATAAGATCCGCGCGATTCAATGCGATCAAAACCTTTAATGCGTTCAAAAAAGCGAGCGACATTGGCCAGGCAGCGCTCGTTTTCGACATTTTGGTCCGCTAGCCAGCGAGATAAGAGCCCCGATTCACGCAAAAAAGTATAAAGCGCAGGCGCCAGACCCTGCTTGCGGGACAATTCTTCGAGTTTGGCCAAATCCAGCAAGGCCTTTTCAACTCGAGGCCAGGCTTCAGGATCGAGCTCAAATTCTTCGCCATTCTGATTTAATTGGGTCTTGGTGAGCACGCGGTAAAGCGATTGATTCAACGAGCGCGCCTTGGCCAGCAGCAGCTTCAGTTCATTCACGGGCACGCGACAGACGTCGCCGGTCAAATGCCCAAAAAGGGCCACGTCATTCTCGGGCCGGGCTAGGGCGCGCAAGAGATCGATGCAGACGCGAATTTCAGGGCGCTGATAAAGCCCCTTGGCGCCCGTGAAACGATAAGGTATTTCGCGGTATGCCAGCTCAGCCGAAATGTCTTGCGCCGTGCTGTTGCTGCGCACCAACACGGCGTGGTCACGCCAGGCCCGGCCGCTTGCATGGCTATCGAGTATGTCTTGGGCAATGGCGGCGCGTTCTTCGCTGGCCAGAGCATAGCCTTGGTGGGCCAGGGCCGGGCCTTCGACCTTGTCTTGGCGGGCCGCCAGCAATGCTTTGTCTAGGCCCTCGCGCGATTCGAGCCGATCAGGGTCATTGTGGCGTATCAGTATGAGCGCCTTGTCTAAGATCTCTTGGCGCGAGCGATAATTGCGCTTGAGTACCACGGCCTTGGCGCCCTGATAATGCGCCCTGAACTGCAAAATATTTTCTAAGCTCGCGCCGCGAAAACGATAAATAGCTTGGTCATCGTCGCCCACCACGGTCAGGCCAGCCTGAGGGCCTGCAGGGCTAAGGCGCTTAATCAGCTCAAATTGCACGGTATTGGTGTCTTGAAATTCATCGACCAAGATCCACGGATAACGTGCACGCAATTCAGCTAAAGCCTGGGGATGCTGGTCCAAGGCCTGCAATGCCAGACTCAATTGATCGCCATGATCTAAAAACCCGTCACGGCGTAGCAGCCGATTATAGGCGGCAAAGCACTGGGCCAACTCAAACTGCTCTTCAGCCTCGGCGCGCTCAGCGTCACTTTGGGCCTGAGTCAGCATCTTCTCAGCCTCGGCCAGCCAGACTTCTTCGCGCACAGCCTCGTCTTTAGCCTTGCCAAAGACTTTAGCCAAAGCATCGACATGCTTGCCCGGATTAGCCAAAGGCCGTAGCTTTTTAAGTGGCAATTCAAAGAGGCGCTGGCGCAAGAATAAATTCAACTCAGGGCCCGAAATCAGCTCAGCGCCGGGCGCCAGCCCCAGGCGCAGCGCCTGCTCTTCGAGCAGGCCATGGCCAAAGGCATGAAACGTCATAATGCCCGTGGGTGCCAGGCCTAAAGGCAGCAAGACATCGACGCGCTCTTCCATTTCGCGTGCGGCTTTTTCAGAAAAAGTCAGGGCCAGCACTTGATCAGGTTTGGCCAGGCCTTCTTGAATCAGCCAAGCGACACGCCGCGTCAGCACCGTGGTCTTGCCTGTGCCTGCGCCTGCCACAATGAGCAAGGGGCCGTGACCATGGGTGACAGCTTGGCGCTGCTCGGGGTTAAGGTCTGAGAGGATGTCGAGGGCGGGAATCATGAAAGAATCTTAGCATAAGCGCCTTACGCTTGCCCCCTGAAGCGGCTTCGCCGCTTCTGCCCCCCGCGAAGCCTGGCCTGAGCATCGTCGAAGGCCGGGGGGCGCCCGCGCTAGCCACATTCTGCAAGTGAGGCCCGAATGCTTGTTTCTTGCAGGATGTCGCTTCAACGGGCCTCCCCCGCGAAGCGGGGGAGATGTCGGCACGCTTCGGCGATGCTCAGCGCAGGCTGAGTGCCGACAGAGGGGGCAAAGGGGCTTGGCATGAACTGCCGACAAAGGGGCATACAAGGGAATAAAAAAAGACCCGCCTTGCGGCGGGTCTTTGATGCTGTCCCCAGAGAGGGACGGGCGGGCTTGCGCCCTCGCTTACTTACCCAAACGGCGCTTCTGCGCGCGCATCTTGCGGCGGTGCTTCTTGCGCTTATGGGTCTTAATCTTATTGCGATGGCGTTTCTTACCCGATCCCATCCGCTCCTCCGAGAAAAAAGATTTAGGCCGTTGGGGCCAATTTGACTTTAATGCATTTAGCCGATGCTTCGGCAATGAGCCGACCGTCTTGGCCCAGACACTTAGCCCGCGTGACAATAACGCGGCGGCTAGGGTCATCCATTTCGGCTATAAACTCAAGGGCTTCCCCTACTTTGGCAGGGGTCACGAAGCGCAGGCTTAGCTCGGCAGATACCACGGGCGACTGAAGGCGTTTCCAGGGCAGATTGACCATGACCTCGTCTAAAATCAGGCCGATTATACCACCATGTACCACGCCGGCGTAGCCTTGGAAGCGTTTGTCTGCAATCCACTGCGTGGCCAAGCCCATTTCACCGCGCGCTTCAAAGCGCAGCTTCATACCAATAGGGTTTTGATCGCCACAGGCAATGCAGTGATGGTCGTCAGCCCAAGTCAGCTCGTCGTCGCCCAAATCCAGCCCAAAAAAAAAGGCGGGGATCACCCCGCCAGGCGTCCCATTGGCCGCTATCTTACACTGGATTACCGTTACTCATGGCAGCGTAATGTTCCAACCATTCGTCAAAACCCATTTTACGCCCGGGGGTCTTGGCGGCCATTGGGGCAGCTTTGCGCTTAGCTTTAGGGGCCGCATGGCTCAAAGAAACGCTCAAAGTCTTAAACTTTGATGCTCCCTTGCGTTTTTCGGGTTTTTGGCCGAAAAATCCCACGGCTGCCTCTTGTAACCGCCGTCACACCTTGTGACGACCGTTACAATTATAGCAACCTACTAAAAAAACTTCAAGGCAGCTTTTACTATCTCTTCTACTTTATTCTCGTCTGGCCCCAAAGACTGCATGGCATTTTGCACTGCCTGTTTCGCATTTTGAGATGGGTAACCCAGAGCCTGCAGAGCCCTTATGGCCTTCTCAAACGCCGTGCTGGCAGGCCCAGATCCTGGCAAACCCTGGGCAGCCGGGCCCTTATCTTGACCCGTGGCAAACATCCAATCGGCGGCCTTTTCGGACAATTCAATCGCCAAACGCTCGGCTAGCTTCTTGCCCACCCCGCTGGGCCGACTCAAAGCTGCCACATCGCGGGCCTTTAGTGCCCTCAGCAGCTCAAGGGCTGAAATTTGAGAAAGGATCGCCAAACCAAGCTTGGGGCCCACACCCTTCACTTGGAGCAACAAGAGAAAGAGGCGCTTGTCGTCAATATTTGAAAAGCCAAAGAGCTGCTGGGCGTCTTCGCGCACGTGAAAATGGGTAAAAAGCTCCACTTCAACGCCCAAGGCCGGCAAGCCTGCCAAAGTCGGTGCTGGCAGCTGCACTTCATAGCCGATGCCCTGCACATCGATGACGCAGCTCGTACTATCTCGGCTAAGCAAGCTGCCTTTGAGATAGGCGATCATACTGGCTTCTTAAGTTTGGCTTTGAGCAGACGCAGGGGGCGACTGCGAAAAGCCGTGAGGGCCTGAGCCAAGGCGTCAGCTGCGTCATCAGGCTGAGGAATCGATTTAAGATTCAACAAGCGGGTCACCATGCGTTGAATTTGCTTCTTGTCAGCCTGGCCATGACCGCCTAAGGCTAGCTTAACTTCGCTCGGATTGATCTCAAGCACGTTCACACCCAGCCGCGCCAAAGTAAGCCGCAGGGCACCCCGCGCCTCGGCAACTTTCAAAGCCGTCTTAACATTTTTTGAAAAGTAGAGAGTTTCAAGCGCCGCTTCTTTAACTAGATGCTTCTTGACCAAGACCTCGAGTGCGCTCGCGAGGGTCAGCAGACGCGAATCAAAGTCTGACTTGGCAGATGTCTCGATCACGCCATAATCCAAAGCCTTAAACTCTGAGCCCTGCTGTTCAACCACCGCATAACCTAGACGACCGTAGCCGGGATCGAGACCCAGTATGCGCAAGGGCATCAAAAAAAAAGCCGGGATGATTCAAGCATCCCGGCGAGAGTGAGTATGCCCAAGGCTTTAGAAGTCCCAGCGGTAGGACGCATTGAGTTGAAGCATGGCCAAGTCGTCACTGACGGCCACAAAACTGGTCGACGTGCTCTTGATGCTGCTGCTGACCAAGGCATAATTGACAGCTGCACCCAAATTGTGCCCTTGGGCAGGCTTAAGGTTGCAACCCAGCGATACGGTGCTGCGCACATTCTGACTCATACCCGCGGGCGAAGGGGCCAAGGCCGCGCTGTCAGTTTGATTATTATTAAAATCAAAGCCCAAGTAAGAATCAAAATAATTGGGTTTCCATGTTTGCCCCCAACGTAAACCTGCGCTCAAGCCACTAGCACTGCTGCTGGGCAGTAGCAAGCCCGCCACTGCCGGTGAGCTGCCTGTGTTGTAACCCAAAGTCAGAGTGTACTGGCTAAGGGCCCAGTTCAAAACACTTGCCAGCACGACATTGTGATTGCTGATATCTTGACTGCCCTTATAGGCGCCCTTCTCAAGCGACGACAACATGGAATAAGAAAGCGTATTGTTGAGTGACTTTTGCTCGCCCAGCATGCGCACTAAACTCGTCGAAACGCGCAAAGTGCCTGAATCGCGGGCCGTGGCCGAAACCACGGAATCATTCAAGCTAGCATTGAGCGAATAGCCCACGTTCAAGCTGGGGTAACCCATAGGCCGCAAACCCAAAGACACGTCAACATACTGCGTCACCGTCGTGTAGGGACGGCCGCCTGCCAGGTTATCGTGCCAACGGTTAAAGCTCACGTCAAAGTTGGCCAAGCCACCCTTGATGCTCTGGCTGAAGTTTGACTCAAAACCACGATAATCGAGCTGCAAGCCCGGATTCGCAGCTGTCGCAAAGCCGCTAGGCAGTGCGTCGACCATGGGCAGTGGCAGCTTGCCCCAACCTAGGTCACGCCATTCAAACTTGAGCTGCGTGCCTGAGGGAAAGTAGTTCCAATCCATGCCAGCTCGATAAGCCGTGCCCGCGCTCATGTCGGTGATATAGACACCGCTCCAAGTATCCACGCCGCCTTCAAAATAGAACTTCAGGCCCGCAGGCTTGATGCCAATGCTGACGTCAGCCGTGCCCACATAGCTATGCAACGGCATGTTCACGCTGTTGGGATTTGAATCTTTGTCATCATTCACCGTGACCTGATTTAAGCCAAAAAGAAACCAAGGCCCCCCGGCTTCCCAGCGAAAACCTGTCAGGTACTGCTGAAACACACCGGGATCGGTAAAGCTGCCATAGCCATCGGCATGGGCAGGCACGCCGCGCCGGGTCATGCCCCAGGCGCCGATGAGGCGGGTGTGGCCTTCATCGAGATTGCCTGAGCGTAAATCTAATGTCACACCACGAAAAAGCGAAAGGCCCGAAAGCGAAAGTTCACTAAAACGAAGGCCTGCATAATCGCCAAATGCCCACAACGCATCGCGCGTCTCGACGGTGGCCAAATAGCGGTCGATGGGCTGCCCGTCACTGCGCTCTTGGTCTGACTTAAAGGCGCGCAAGCGGTACTTGCTGCTATCAGTGCGGCCATTCACGTTCAACGTCGCTTTGTTCTCGCCATAAGGACGATAAGGTAGGCTAGCCGGGCTGGCTTTGGGCTGCTTGGCCACCATGCCATAGGCAGTGCTGGCATCAAAGGAACCATCCCAGCGCACGCGCGCCTTGCGCTCAATTTGTGACTGACTATATTTGGCCGAAACTTTAAAAGACCATTTGGCCGTCGCGACATTACCCGCCTTATCTTTCACGATCACATGCAGCTCGTGATCGCCTTCGCTCAACACAGCCTCAGGCACATAGGTCACCAGAGTTTCATAAACTTGCACATTGCCTTTGTCTGGCACGGCGTCGCCATCAATCTTGATCAGCACCGAATCAAGGTTCACGCCGCTGTCGCGGTCTTCCCAAGCCACGGTAATGACCGGTTGGCCGGTTTCAAGCACTTCGCCATCACCCGGTGATAGCGGAGTCAACAAAGGCGCATCGTCATCGCGGCGCACCACCACACTGTGAGGAGCCACTGCAGGATTACTCAATGGCGAACTAGCCACCACCGTCTTGCTGCCACCCGACGTCGTGGCTGCCTCAATATAATACTCAAGGCCTTCGCCACTCAGATCTGATCCCGGAATCAGTGCCAGCATGCGCGATGCCTGGCCGGTCAGCTCAAGCGACTTAAAAAGCTCTTTACCCTTGGTGCGGTAATAAACCCGCACCCGGATGTTTGAGCTTGCGCCATTCAGGGCTATCGTGATTTCAAGATCTTGATTAGCCGTCGCCGCGAGTTGGGGCGTGTGGATCATATCGGTAGCAGCTTGGGCCGTGGCGGGCGTCAAGAGCGCGGCCAAAACAGCCAAGCCAATTATTTTTGCAAATTGATTACGCAATGCTATCTCCTGTTATTTCTTTTGATAATTAAGAATGACTTCTTTTTCGTTGCCTTCGCTATCGCGCACCACAGCCTTAACCTCAAGCTCGGCCGCGCTGTTGTCGCTGGACCAGTCGCCGTCGCCTTTGTCAGAGCTGCCCACCTTGCCCAGTTTGTCGCCGTCGGTGTCGACGCCCTGACCTGCCTTGACGTCTTCACATTCTTTGCCAGCGCAGACCATAACCACGCCTTCTTTAACATAAAAGTGCACGTCGCCGTCAGCTTCAATATCACCGCCCAGCTCAGTGCCCTTCACCGCGGCAACCGCATTGGGAGTCTCAAATTCCATCTTGGAATTCTTTTTCGTAATTCTGGCCCAGAACTGGCCCAAGGCGATCTTGATCGAAGCAATGCCACGCTCTGACGACTGGCCTTTGCTGTCTTTGTCGCGCAAGGTAACATCAGAATTGTAGTTAATCTTAAAAATCGTGCCGTCAGTCAATGACATGGTAGCTTTACCGTTGGGGCCTGTCGTGAGGCGGTCGCCGGCATAAAGCACTCGGCCCAGCTTGAGGGTCTTACCCTGCTTGGCCCCTTCGCTATAAACCGAAACCTTGCCCGACATGGCCGTAACTGTGCCGGCCGGACGCTTGCTATCTGCTGCGCCAAGACCCAGCGCCAGCGTAGCAGCCATGAACAAAAGAGAAATGCGCTTAAACATGATGGCGACTCCTGGGAGAGGTTACTTCTTGGTGATCTCAACCTTGACCAAGGTGGCTTTGCCTGCAGCCATGGCCTTATAGATGGGATCATTGAGGTCAGCCGGTGAAACCAAGCCGCCAATGCCGTACTTGGCCAATTGATCGCCCAGCAGGCCAGCGCCCGCTTGACGCAGCCACTGATCGACACCCTGCAAGGTGATGGATTGCATCGATCCATTGATGCGGAACCATTTCGTAATGTTCCAACCGCGATTGCCCGGACCCGCAAAGGGATTGCCATTGGCATCGAGGCTGATGACGCGCCAGTAGTACTGCACGCCAGGTCTGAGGGCTGGATCGCTGGATTGATACGAATAAGAGATCTGACCCTTGCCCGTGCGAACACTGTGAACCAATTGACCTTCAGGATCACCTTCGCGAATTTCAATTTGATAAGCGATCTGGCCCACACTCAGGCTGCGATGAATGGCCGGCGACCATAGAAAAACTGGCAAGGCGCTAGCCACGTCTTGATTATGCGGCACAATGATCGTGGCCACCGTTGAGTCAGCACCGGGCGCGCCACTGAAGAGTGAAATGCGATCACAACCTTCGATCGCGCCCGCGATGACCGCCTGGCTGCCGCAATCGATCTGCAGCAGGCAGACATCAAACTTGCGCGACATGATCTTGGCAGCTGCTTCTTTCACATTGTCGGGCGTAATATCACCCAAATCATTTTGAAAATTGGGATCAATGCTTCCGGTAAAAGTACCCTGAATTTGAAAGCCTGAAGCTGAAAAAGTCTTGGTCTCGCCGGGTTGAATGGCAGAATTCACGGTCAAGACTGCGCCACTCAGAATCACATTACCCTTTTCGCGAACCTGCACCCGAAAGCAGGGTGTGATAGGCCCAGCATTGCTATTCTTAGCCTTAACGGTGACCTGCAAAACCGCGGGATCAAGACCTGCAGGCCAGGTGGTGATCACTTGGTTCGTTTGATTGACCTCGCTGTAGATCTTGAGAATAAGACCGGGATTCAATGAAATACCTACCACGTCGGCGGCATCCAGGGCCCAGGCAGATCCGCTACGCAAAAGCAAGAACAGCAGAGCCGCTAGCACAGAGATTCTCTTTGTCATGACCTTTCCTCCCAACTAAAAATTCGCGCGCCAGGCTAATTGAATGCCGCCTTCAGGCCTGAGCTGCAAGGTCGTATCGCTTTGACTGTGAATCTTGTTGTATTGATTGGCAGCTGTGGCTGAGCCAGCCATGTCGTCGATCCAGCTCCATAAGAAAGCCGTCGTGCAAACCAAAGCCACACCAACTTGCGCCATGAGCGGGCCGTAATCTGCTGACACGGCCGCTCCCGGATTGCTCTTTTCAATCTTTTGAATACGATCGAATTCATTGATAGCATTGATCACCGATGTATAACCCATTGCAATCGAAGCGCCTTCAACCGCCAAGAGGCCCGTGCCTTTGAGCCAAGAGCCAGCATACATATGGCCCGTGCCATGCACCAAGGCGCCAGGGAAAAGTGCCAAACCAAATGCCACGCCCGGGCTCTTGTGTTTAAACTTCGGCTTGTCATCGCCGTCAGGCCCGCTTGCTTCGTCTTTGGCCTTGGTCGTTGCCGTGGCGCTGGCTGCTGGGCTAGGCGCAGGGCTTGCTTCAGCACTCGGAACTGCGCTAGGAGTGACTTGACTTGTTGCTTCGGCTGTAACGACCTCAGTGGCCGCAGCCCCAAACAAAGTAGCTTGGCCTAAGCCCGAAAGAATCATGGCCATTAAAAAGTTCTTTATCAACGCAACCCCCAGACAGTCGAAATCGTATTCATTATAGTAGCGACTTAAATGACCTTTCGCCAATGCCAGCTTGGTGATGTAGCTAACGGTGGTTTGGCGGGCCTGATTATAGTAGCTGCTAGCTCACAGGGTCAATGTAGCGTGTCAAAAGACGAAAGCCTATGCTATGATATCAACAAATTATCAACAGCTTATCCCCTTACGGTAGGTGCATGGCCCAAGGACGAGAACTCAAAATCTTGCTAGAACTCCTAGAAGACGACTCTGAGATCACCCTCACAGAAGTCGGCAAGCAACTTTTGTCTATGGGTTCAGCCCTCAACACCGAGCTGGCCCGCCTTGATACGCCCCCGAGCCTGCCCCAACGCCGTACTTTGCAAGAAATTATGCGCCCTTTCAGCCGCCAATGGATACGCGAGCAATGGCCCATTATTTTGACCGAAACTGACGAAGCGTTATTCTTAGAACGCGCTTTTTCAGCCATTTCAGAGTACCTGACAGGCTTCATCTATCCTGCTGACCTTTCTATATTATTAGACGAGGTTTCAGCGGCAGCCCATCGGGCCCATCCGGGCGCAGACGCCCGTGACCTCTCGACCTATCTCTTTGAATCGAAGCTGCTCAGCGGCGCGCAAAAAGACTATCACCACCCCTATAACAGCTCACTCGTCTTTACCCTCAAAGAAGGCCGCGGCATACCCCTGACGCTCTGCCTGGTTTACATGCTTTGCGGCAAGCGCCTGGGACTGACCATCGAAGGCTGCAACTTTCCGGGGCATTTTTTAGCTCGAGTGAAAGCAGGCAGTGGAGCCTATTTAGTCGACTGCTACAACGGCGGGGCTGAAGTCGATCACAAGGTCGTGGCCTCGATGAGCGAGCAAACGCCCTGGTCGGTGCAAGGTGTCATGCAAGAAGACGCGTAGGCCCGCAGCATCATTGCACGCTGCCTGGCCAACCTGGTG
>CAZFUM010000032.1:0-19084 GCA_964521965.1 uncultured bacterium
TAGCTAAAGTGGCCTGGGTGGGTGGTGCTTGGTCTGATCTGGGGGGGCAAAATCCCATAGAAGCCGCGGCATTAGGTGTGCCGGTTTTCTTTGGGCCTGATATGTCAAATTTTAGAGACGTCGCACAGCATTTAATCGACGCTGGCGCTGCTCAAGTTCAGCCTGACGCTGCCAGCCTGGCCAGCGCGAGTCAGCGACTTTTAGATGATGAAACGGCCTGGCGTAAAGTTTCGCAGGCGGGCCGCGACACCGTTAAGAAAGCTGCTGGCGCATCGGTGCGAGTGGCTGACTTGGCCTGGAAACTTTTCGTATTGCGTCGTCTGAAGCAAGATGAGCGAATTTGGCGTGATGAAAGCTTAAGTAAAATACGTCGCGTCACTGAGTTCGGCACAGTGCATGATCTGGGCGAAGGCCCGCCTTGAAACCGCTGGGAGCCTGGGCCGAGCCATTGGCTTGGGTTTATGGTTTTCTGAGCTTAGCTTGGCGCCGTGTCATGGCCCCTAGCGCGCCTCGGCGCTTGCCAGGGCAGCGTTGCATTAGCGTGGGCAATTTGAGTTCGGGTGGTAGCGGTAAGACTCCGGTGGTGGCTGAGATTGCCAAGCTATTGAGGGCGCGGGGTATGGTTTGTGCGGTCTTAACGCGAGGATATGGCGGCCAGTCGCGCCAGCGGCCGCTGCGGGTGAGTGATTTTAGCCAAGTGCTGGCTCGCTGGCCTGAAGCGGGGGATGAAGCGGAACTATTGGCTCGCCAATTGCCCGGCGTGCCGGTCATGGCTGATCCCAATCGCTTACGTGCTGCTGCAGACGCTCATCAGGCTTGGAATGTCGATCATTGGGTTTTGGACGATGGCTTTCAGCGTCGTTATGAAATTGCCCGCGATCTTGACCTGCTCATGGTGCATACTTCCGATCTCAGGCCCCTCGAACGGGTGATTCCGGCGGGCCGTTTGCGTGAGCCGTGGTCTCAGGGGGCTCAAGCTAGCGCGGTCATCATCAGTGGCCCGCGTCAAGGGCTGTCCGATGAAACGTGGGTGCAGGCCTTGCCAGCGCCCCTGATGGGCAAACCGATTTTTCACTTGCGCCTCGAGATAATGCAGCTTGAACATCTTTTAAGTGGCACGCTCGCGATCGAAGAGCTTGTGGGCCATGGGGTTTTAGCTATTAGCGCCTTGGGCCGCCCCGAAGGCTTTGAGGCTAGTCTGGCAGCTGCCGGGGCAAAGGTACGCAGTCAACGTTTTAGCGATCATCATGCATTTAGCGAAAGGGAGTTGGCCCCCTTTGTGGCTAGCCTAGAGCCTGATGAAAAAGTAGTGATCAGCGCCAAAGATGCTATTAAATGGCCGAGCACTTTGAATGGACCTTGGGGGCCTTGGATCTTGCAAGTTGAGGCGCGTGTCGAGCCTCAACTTGCATTTGAAGCTCTTGTCTTGGGGAACTGACGTGAAGAAGATCCGATATGCCATTGAATTTGCTGCCGTTTGGCTGGGTAGCCATCTGATTCAGCTGCTGCCGCTAAGCTGGATGCAGGCCGTGGCTCGATTTCTAGGGCAATGCACCTATGACTTGGGTGTGGCTCGTAAGACCAGCCTTAGCAATTTGGCTTTAGTCATGCCCGAAATGCCTTTGGCTGAGCGCAAGGCTGTTGCCCGCCGAGCTTATGCCCAGTTCGCCACGACGATGGTCGAATTGGCTTATATGCCGACTTTGGGTGCAAAAAGAATAGCCGCTCAGTTTGATTTTAGAGGTCTAGAAATTTTGGATGCGGCTAAGGCCGCTGGTAAGGGTGCGGTTTGCCATTCGGCTCACTTTGGTAATTGGGAATGGATGGGGGCAGCACTGATTGAACGCGGTTATCCTATGACTTTCTTGATTGGCACCCAGAGCAACCCCATGGTTGACAGGCTTTTTAATGAGCATCGCGCCAAAGTGGGCATTGAGTTTGTTCGCATCAGGTCATTTAAGGACTCGGTCAAAGCATTGCGCCAGGGCCGTTTCTTGGCGCTTCTAGGTGACCAAGATGGTGACAAGTATGGCCGCTTTGTTGAATTTTTTGGCCGGCCAGTTTCGACTCACGTGATTGGCGCAAGCCTGGCCCTTAAGACCGGGGCGGCAGTATTTTTTGGCGTGCCTGAGCGCATTGACTCGAAACATCATTTTCTCGAAGTGAAGACTTTGCCTGGCTTGGTCGAGGGGAAAAGCGAAGACGATTGTTTGCTTGATTGCCTGCAGACATATAACGACTATCTTGAAGCTGCCATTCGCCGCAGACCTGAGCATTGGCTATGGATGCACCGTCGTTGGCAGACCCTAGCTGCCCATCGCGTTTCGGGTGAAGAAAGGGAACGCGTCGATCGAGGCGAGCTGCGCTATGATGCCCGTCGTCGCATTTGGGTTGATAACTCTACGAACCAAGAAGTGAAGCTCAGCACTTGGAAACCCCACTGATGCGTCGTCCTGATTTTAAAGCATGGCTAGCCCCTTTGTTAGCTGGTTTGGCTTTGGCGCTGAGTTTTCCTAATTTTCTCTGGCATGAGTGGAACCCGCTGTCAGCTACCTTAGCTTGGGTCGCTCTCTGGCCGCTCTTGAATTATCTCGAGGGCTGTCGAGCCCGACAAGGTTTTGCCCGTGCCTGGCGCGTTGGTTTTATTTTTTATTTGCTCTCACTTTATTGGATCAATGCCGTTAGGCCCATGGGTCCCGGGGCCTTGCCGGCCTGGGTGGCGCTGAGCGCTTACTGTGCACTCTACCTGGGCGGTTTTGGTTTTCTTTGGGCTTGGGGCCGGGCTAAGGGACTGCGTTTCTCATCGCTTTGGGGCGCAGCGCTTTGGCTGCTCTTTGATTTTGCCCGCGAGCGTATCTTGACAGGCTTTCCTTGGGTGGCCATGGGTGCCAGTCAGGCCATGATTGCGTCGATGCGTCGTGTCGCTGAATGGGGCGGCCAAGATTTGTTGACGCTATGTGTGGTGGGCGTGAATCTGGCTTTTTTTCAGTTTACGCGCCAGCCCAAGCTGCGTTTAGTCCGTTTTGCCTTGGCAGGCTGGCTAGCTTTGCTGCTGGCCTTGAGTCTGAGTGCGCCCAGTCAACGTCGCCCCGATCTTGGGCGACCTAGTTTTAAGGCTGCGGTGGTTCAAGGCAATATTGATCAAGATCAGGCCTGGACCGAGTCCTATCAAGATTATTTACTCGCCACCTATGGCCTCTATTCGATGCAGGCTCTTAGTGCCGGCGCTCAAGTCATCGTTTGGCCTGAGAGCGCATTCCCCGGTTTTTATAATTTAGATCCGCCTGCAGCCGCGAGTTTGCGCCAGTTTGTGAACCGGCATCAAGTGACGCTGATCACCGGCAGCAGCTTGCAAGAGGGCGATTCCTATACCAATGCTTGTGTGGCGATACAGCCGGGCGTCATAGCAGGCGGGATGTCTACATATTATCGCAAGCGACATTTAGTTCCTTTTGGCGAGTATCTGCCGCTGCGGCGAAGCCTGCCCTTGCTCGATCGCTTGTTGACGCGTTTGGGTGTTACAGATTTTGTCGCAGGTAAAGCAGCTGTTAATTTTGATTTGCCGCAGGCTAGCTTGGCGCCCATGGTCTGTTATGAGAGCGTTTATCCATCGCAAGCGCGTGAGACAGCGGCTACAACGCAAGGTCTGGTCATCATTACGGTTGATACTTGGTTCGGCAATTCGGCTGCGCCTCGATACCACTTGGGCCAGGCAGCATTGCGAGCAGCCGAGAGCGGGCGTTGGGTGCTACGCTCAGCGGCTACGGGCATTAGTGCGATCATCGATCCGAGCGGTGAGCTTCTGGCTCAAGTGCCACTGAATCAAGCGGGCTGGGTGGCAGCTGATTTAGGTGTGGGTTGGCAGACGCCTTTTGAGCGTTGGGGCCGTTGGCCCCTGGGTTTGGCTCTAGGCGTCTTGATGGCGGGCTTAGGATTTATTTTGATGAAAAAACCTTCTAATTATGGGGCTGAGGCTTAGTTCCGTGCATTGACACACTTGGGGGGTCATGGTAAAAATTCTGCCCCCCGCGACAAGGGTTAGCATAAGAGCAGGGTCTAGGCCCCGCTCTTTTTCTTTTTAATGGGTATGAGCAAGAAGCTTCGCGTCTTATTTATTGCTGCTGAGTGCGCACCTTTTGCCAAGACCGGTGGTCTGGCAGATGTGGTGGGTGCTTTGCCTAAAGCTCTGGCCGGTCTCGGCCATGAGACGCGCCTGGTCATGCCTTTTTA
This sequence comes from uncultured bacterium, assembly GCA_964521965.1. GTDB lineage: Bacteria > Oederibacteriota > JAJYGY01 > JAJYGY01 > DAIDJD01 > CAZFUM01. The sequence continues at coordinate 4,231 of CAZFUM010000032.1, forward strand.
TAAGTCCATGCGCGATAGCGGCTGGGGAAAGACTTTGGTCAAGAGCTCGGTGCATTTTCCGGCTTGGGTGCCTGAGACGCGGGTGCTGCGCGAGTTTGACATTCGAGAAGACAAGCTGCCTGGGTCTGAGATACCCGTATGGATGCTTGATCAGCCGCTTTACTACGAGCGCGAGCGTTTCTATGGCGATGAGAAGGGCGATTACGCCGACAACTTAGATCGCTTCGCTTTTTTTGCCCATGCTGCCTTACAGGCCTGCATTGCCACCGGCTGGATTCCTGATGTGATTCACGCGCACGATTGGCATGCGGGTCTGGTGCCAGTCTATTTACGTACACTTTATTCTAAGAGCCCATTGGCCAAAGCTAGCGTGGTTTATACGGTCCACAACTTGGCTTATCAGGGACTCTTTCCAGACCATCAGTTTGTGCATCTGGGCCTGCCGGGCGAGCTTTTCATTGCAGAGCAGCTTGAATTTTATGGCCAAGTGAATTTCATGAAGGCTGCCTTACTTTTTGCTGACCGTGTCAACACCGTCAGTCCCCGCTATGCCGATGAAATTCGCGGCCAAGAGTTTGGCTGTGGCCTCGATGGCGTGCTACGCAAGCGAGGCGAAACCCTCAGTGGCATTATTAATGGCTTAGACTATTCTGAATGGTCACCTGAGCACGATAAGCATTTGCCGGCTCATTATTCAGTCCAGGCTCTCGACCGCAAAAAACAGGTCAAAGCCGAGCTACTAAAGCTTTGCGGTTTTGAGGGTGACGATGACTTGCCGCTCTTGGCCGTGATCTCACGCCTGGATAATATGAAGGGCTTGAATCTGATCGAAGAAATTATGGACTATCTCATGCATATGGATCTCAGGCTGGTCTTGTTGGGCACAGGCGATCCTCGATTTCATGAATCGTTCCAACGCGTAGCCGAGATGTACCCTGACCGGTGCAGCGTGCATTTGAAATTCGACAATGCCGTGGCGCATCTTATCGAAGGCGGATCTGACATCTTCCTGATGCCCAGCCGTTTCGAGCCTTGCGGCCTCAACCAGCTTATCTCGCTTCGTTATGGCACGGTGCCGGTGGTGCGCGCGGTGGGTGGTTTGGCTGATACCGTCAAAGAATACGACCCCAAAACCGGCTTGGGCAACGGCTTCACGTTTCATGAGTTCAGCAGCATGGGGCTTTTCAATGCCATTCAGCGCGCTTTAGAGGCTTATAAAGATAGCCAGCTATGGGCGAAAATTCAAAAAACCGGCATGAGCGCTGATTATTCATGGGCTGCCAGCGCCCGGGCCTATGTGACCCTCTACGAAAAGTCGCTATCTGACCTGCCTATAGCTTGAAACTAGGCCCCGCTTTCATATAATAGCGGGCCGTACGACCCTATCGTCCAGTGGCCTAGGACACCGCCCTTTCACGGCGGTAACACGGGTTCAAATCCCGTTAGGGTCACCAATTCAGCCCCTCCAGATTTTGGAGGGGCTTTTTTTTGCACCTCGCTGTTCCTGTTGAGGTTGAGATTTGTGCGCTGGATTGAGCTTCTCATTCTGGCTAGAATTGTTAGCAGTGGTAAGGATCTGGGCCGCGAGTCTGAACGATTTTATGACCTTAGTCCCAAAGCTAGGGTTAATTGGGGAGGGAAGTATGGCTAGATTTGCGGCAATGCTTGGAATGCTATTCTTTTTGTTCGCCTGCTCAAAATCGCCTTCAAACAGGCTGGCCGGGCGTTGGATTCCGTTGGACCCGGGCTTGCGAGACAGTGTTGAAGACATTTATGGCGCCCCTGACGCCGAGGGCGTTGGCACCTTGCTCAAGAAGAAGTTAAAAGGCCGCTCGCCTGATCGAAATTACCGCTATCGGGTCGTCAGTGATGACGCTGAGACAGGCACGGTCTGCTATCGCCTTGATATCGGCGAGGGGTTCAACGAAGACATTCTTTTTTGCGCTGATTTTTCAGAAGATGGCAAGACGCTCATACGGTCCAATGATTACAGCCTTATCAGGCCCGGCAAATAACCTTCATTCAATTCGAGGTACGCTATGCTGAACTTAATGTTTTATCTCTCGATCGCGAATGTCGTGATCTTAGCGTTGATGCTCGGGGTGCTTAAAGAAATTTCAAAGAAACTGGACAGGCAAAATTCCTGATGCGAGCCAGGGTGCTGGTCCTGTGCTTTTTTGCAGGGCCGAGCATCGAGAGCCTAAAACGCTCATTTCAAATGTGGGAGAGTGACATGCAAAATCGGGTTTCGCCATGGTTGCTGGCGGGTTTTCTATTTCTTACGGCTTGCGGATCCCAGGGGTCGCGATTGCTGGGGCGCTGGGCCGAGGCAGGGAAGCCACTTGCTAGCGGCGAGAGCATGGAGTTTTTGTCCGACAAAACCGTCCAATTGAAGGAAGGCCGGCAATCAGTGCAGGCCGAGTGGTCAATTCTTGACGACGGGCGAGTAAAATTAACGGCGCATGTTTATGGAATAACGAAATCTACCTTCGCGACCTTCGACGGGGACTTGTTGGCCCTGGATGACGATGGAAAGATTAAGAAGTTCAAGAAACTGACAAAGGACATTTTGGCGAAATTAGATAAAGAAAAAGAGACGATTGAGATTCAAAAAACGATTTGGAAAGGCATTTCATATTATTTTGCGGACAATCAGGGCAAATGGCCTGTCGAACTGGACGATAAATTTGCAAAACAGTACGTTGATAATAAGGGTCTGCCTGCCGAAAAAATCATGAATTCAAACCATGTGGTTTCTGTATTTGACGGCAAAGGTGGCTGGATTTGGATGTGGGACCCCAAAACACCGATTTTGGTTCCCAATCTTCCCGGGGATGACGTTACAAATGGCCAGAGTTATGTGCTTTGGCACTATAACTATAATAAATAATTAAACTCTGGAATTTTAGACTCAAAGCAGCCCCCATTCGGGGGCTGGTTTTTTGTTATGATCTCTTCATGAATTTCGAAGCTCAAATCCAATCCCTCTCGTCACCAGCCATACGACCGGGCTTAGAGCGCGTGCGTGGCTTGTTGGCGCGCCTGGGGCACCCTGAACGGGGCCTGAAGGTCATTCACGTGGCAGGCAGCAATGGCAAGGGCAGCGTTTGCCGCATGATCGAGGCTGCTCTCTTGGCCAACGGCTTGCGCGTCGGCATGTTCATTTCGCCGCATCTCGTTAGTCTCAATGAACGTTTTCGACTGAACAGCCAACCCATACCCGAAAAGCAGTTGCGTAAGGACTGGCCCAGGCTTGAGTCTGCCTTGCGTGCCCAAGCAGCGTCTCGGGTCGGGCCTGCCACTTATTTTGAAGCCCTGACGGCCTTGGGCTTTATGGCCTATCAGCGCGCCAAACTTGATGTCTTGATTTTAGAGACAGGTTTGGGTGGTCGCTTTGACTCTACCAATGTTTTTTCGCATCCCCTGGCCACCGTCATTACGAATATCAGTTTAGAGCACACCCAAATCTTGGGCAAAACTGAAGCTCGAATCGCTTGGGAAAAGGCCGGCATCATCAAGGCAGGCGTGCCCTTGATCAGTGCAGCCCGAGCTGCGGCCTTAAAGGTGATTAAGCTCGAAGCCAAGTTGAAGCAAGCGGGCCAACAAGTTTATCTAAGTGAAAAAGGCCTCAAGCTCAGGCAACGAGCGTCGTTGACCTGGGGCCAAGCTTTTAATTTAGAAATTCTGGGGCAGCGTCACGAGATCTATATCCCTTTATGGGGGCCCCATCAGCGCCTGAATTTAGGCTGCGCCCTGGCTGCTCTGCAATTGCTAAAAAAGTCCTTGCGGCTGACCGATGCGGCTATCGTGGCTGGCCTAGCCAAGGCTGCCTGGCCTGGTCGCATGCAAAAGATCTCGGATAGGCCGATGATCGTCTTGGATGGGGCGCACAATCCCGCGGGCGCCAGGGCCTTGGTGGCAGCGGTGAAAGAGCTCAAACCTAAACACGTTCATTTGGTGGCCGGTGTCTTAAAAGACAAAGATTGGCGCAGTATGTTTCGCGCCTTTGAGCGGCTCAAGCCTCGCTATTATTTGGCCCGGCCCGAAGACAGTCGCGGCTTAGATCCGGGCGCTCTGCAACAGTGGCTTAAGCAGCACCTGGGTGTGGCTAGCCGGGTAAAGCTCTGGACTAGCCCTCAAAAAGCCTTTATAGGCGCTAAAAAAGCGGCACGGGCCTCTGATTTAGTGCTGGTGGCCGGCTCGCTATATATGATCGGTTCGATATTGAGAAAGCGGCGCTAAACCCTTACTATTCATAGGTCTTTCTGAACCTATCCTGAGCAGAGCGCCAGGACGGATCGGTGGGAATTCGGATTTCTTTCGAGGCAAGCATGGCCAAAGTCGTCCTCAAAGACGTGGTCAAAGCGTTTCCTGGCGGAGCAATCGCCGTCAATAAAATTAACATCACCTGTGAAGAAAAAGAGTTTCTCATCTTGGTCGGTCCTTCGGGCTGCGGCAAGTCCACCACCTTGCGTATGGTGGCTGGTCTTGAAGAGATGACGAGTGGCGAGATTTGGATCGACGATGTACTGGTCAATGACGTTCCACCTAAAGACCGCGACATCGCCATGGTTTTTCAGAATTACGCCCTCTATCCCCACATGTCGGTTTACGAGAATATGGCCTTTGGCCTGAAGCTGCGTAAATATCCTAAAGAAGAAATTAAACAGCGCGTCATGGAAGCCGCCGAGATCCTCGGCATTCAAGAACTGCTTGAGCGCAAGCCTAAGCAGCTCTCGGGTGGCCAGCGCCAGCGCGTGGCTGTGGGCCGCGCTATTGTGCGCAAGCCTAAGGTTTTCCTCTTTGACGAGCCGCTTTCTAATCTTGACGCCAAAATGCGCGTGCAAATGCGTGCTGAGATCAGCAAACTACACACTCGCCTGCAAGCTACCATGATCTATGTAACCCACGATCAGACCGAAGCCATGGGCATGGGTGATCGCATTGTGGTCATGAAAGACGGTCTGGTGCAGCAGATTGCTGAACCGATCACGCTTTATGACAAGCCAAGAAACAAATTTGTGGCTGGCTTTATCGGTAGCCCGGCTATGAATTTCATAGAAGGTGCCTTGGTGCAGCGCAGCAACGGTGTCTTCTTCAATGAAGACAATTTCCAAGTAAAGTTGCCTGACGAAATGGTGTCGCACGTGGGTCAGTATATTGGCCAAGAAATCATTTTGGGCATTCGTCCTGAAGATATTTATGACAAGGCTTATGCCACCAACCCGTCGCCTGACAACACCATCACGGCCACGGTCGAAGTGGTTGAGCCCTTGGGCGGCGAAGCTTATATCTACCTGACCACGGGCAAGACACCCTTTATCGCTCGCGTCGACACCCATGAGCAGTTCGAGATCAACACCGATATCGAGCTGGTCTTTGATATGTCGAAGAGTCATCTCTTTGATGCCACCACGGGTGAGACCATCGTGTGATGAACGGCTTTAAGACCATAAAAAAGGCGCCCTGGCTGGGCGCCTTTTTTGTTTCAGGGCTTTGTCTTGCCACGGCTCTTGGCGCGGTTGAGGCAGCAGCTTTTGACGAGAACAAGTCGGTCGAGTTGACCGGCGAGCGGCTTAGCTATGACCAAGCCGGCGAGATTATCCATGCCCAAGGCAATGTCGAGGTGATCGCAGGTAGCAGCCGTTTGCGGGCTGATGAGGTGATGGTTGACCTTAAAGGTAACTCGCTCTTAGCCGAGGGAAACGTCATCTGGGCTGATCAAGGCAACACGGTTTATGCCCGTTTGGTTGAACTTGATCTCAAGACACAAAAAGGCCGTTCACTCGATTTGCTTTTTCGACGCGACACCTGGGCAGCCTGGGGCAAAGAGGCTGTCAAGAGTGGCGATAGCGAGGTCGAACTCAGACTTTGCCAAGCCACCAGCTGTTTACGCGAACACCCTCATTACCGCATGGCGGCAGGAAGTATTCGCGTGTTGATGGGCCAGCGCATTTGGCTCAAGAACGTCACGCTCTACATAGGCCGCGTGCCGCTCTTGTGGATACCGCGTTGGAGCCAAAGTCTTAAAGATCCACGTCCACCGATTGAGATCAGGCCTGGTTATCAGCGCAGCAGCGGTGCCTTTGTGCGTACTGCCTATAACTATTCTGTGGGTGATGCGCAGACTGGCTCGCTGCGTTTTGATTGGATGGACAAGCTGGGCACGGGTTATGGCCTTAGCCATCACTTGAAGTTTAGCGGGGGCCAGAGCGATTTGTCGGCCTATTACACACGTGACAAGAATAATCCCGACAATCAAAGCTGGACCATGAATTTTGGCTACGCGCAAGATATTAAAGGCTACCGACTCTTGGGCAATCTTGATCTCATCTCGCAGTATCGGGTGAATGATCAATATGACTTGCGCTCGGTTGACAGCTTTCAAAATCGCTCGTTTTTCTCGCTAAGCCGTTCTCAGAGTTGGGGAACTTGGAATCTCAGCGCGGGCCAAACTTTGGTACTGCAGCCTAAAGCCGGCGCCACCGATATGGGCGACCGAGAATATGTGCCTATACAGCGTTCTTTGCCCAGCCTCAGTTTAAATCTCAACCCCCAGCCACTCTTTGGTTTGCGGGCACTGTATTTTGGTTTCTCAGCGCAAGCATCGCGTAGCCTAATGGTGGGTATTCCGTTCAATGGGCTCTATCCACTCGACAGCAGTCTCTATCAAGACTCGGTTTCAGCCTCGCCTTCGTTGACATTTGCCCAGCGTTTGCCCTGGGGCCAGTCACTATCGCTCGACGCCAGTGCGAGTCAGGGTTGGCTTAAGGACGAGGGTACAGATGGCTATGGCAAGAGCACGACGTCGATGCAGCAAGGCCTGACTTTGCGTTCGACATGGGCCTGGTGGATGGATTCTAGCCTTAGTTGGCGCGCTAGCCGGCAGCTTAGCCAAATGGAAAGCTATGCTTGGGCAGGCCTGACCTCCCACCGGCTGAGTTTCAATTTAAATGCTCATCCCAATGAAAAGTTAAACGTCATGCTGTCGCAAGATATTGATCTACTGCCGTATCAAAGTGATAGTGACTTTAAGCGCCTGGGCCTGACGCGCCTACAAGCTAGTTTTATGCCTAACGATCGTCGCAGTGTTTCGGCTTATACCACTTATCACCCGCATACGGGCCAGTTGAAAACCGTAGACCTGAATGGCCAGAGTTCGGCTAAAGACGGCCGCTGGCGCGCCAGTCTCGGCGGTTCCTGGGTTAATAATCGTATCAGCTTGAAATCATCTAGTTTGGATGCTTTGGCCCCGGCAAATCTAGACTTCGAGTCGCCTCGCGTCACGCCTGATTTGCTGCTGGTGAATTGGCGGGCTGACATCAAAGTGAACAGCAAATGGAGCCTGGGCATTTTTCAGCGCCTTAACTTGCAGGCGCGTCGCTTTGAAGAACAGGCCTTTACGCTTTGGCGCGACCTGCATTGCTGGGACCTGGAATTTTATGGCAGAGAACGTACTGAAATGGGCTGGACCTTTGGTTTCAACCTGACCCTAAGGGCTTATCCGCAAATTTCTGCATCTTCAAATCGTATTGTGTCAGATTTGTTTAGTGACGCGATGTACGGGTATTGATGACGTTACTTTACGCTTTCAAGCTAAGGCTCTCCAATTGTCCAATATAATTTAAACATTTATCTGGTCAAATACGGGCCCCCATCTTGCCCATACCTAAAAATCCCTATAAAATCAAAGCTTTAGCAATTCTTTATATGAGAGCCATCGGAGGCCGTCTTGGAGCTTTGCGTCGTAGGTGTCGGCTATGTCGGCCTGGTCACTGGGTCCTGCTTTGCAGACCTGGGCAACCGGGTGACTTGCGTGGATGTCGACAAAAAGAAGGTCGAAAATCTGAAGAAGGGCAAAATTCCGATTTATGAGCCTGGGCTCGAAGAAGTCGTGAAACGTAATTATAAAGACAAGCGTTTGATCTTCTCGACGGACCTTAAAGAAGGTCTCAAAAAGGCTGATTTGGTATTTATTGCTGTGGGTACCCCAAGCCTTCCGAATGGTGAAGCGAATCTGAATTATGTCAAAGAAGTGGCACGTGGTATAGGCAAGCATGTCGATCATGACCTCATCGTCATCGACAAGAGCACCGTGCCTGTGGGCATGGGTGATATGGTCGAGAGCTTGATTGATGAAGAGTTAGAGCGCCGTAAGAAAAAATTGAGAGTCGAAGTGGTGAGTTGCCCTGAGTTCTTGCGTGAGGGTTCGGCCATTCATGATTTCATGAACCCTGATCGCGTGGTCATTGGCGCCCGCGACCTGCGCGCGGCAGAGAGAGTGGCTGAGCTTTTCAAGCCTCTGCCGGGCAAGGTGCTTATTACCGATCTGCGTTCAGCCGAGATGATCAAGTATGCCAGCAATGCTTTTTTGGCCACTAAGATTAGTTTCATCAACGAAATCGCAAACCTTTGCGAACGTGTGGATGCCGATGTCCTGAAAGTTGCCGAGGGCATGGGTTTTGACAAGCGTATTGGTGCGGCATTCTTGAATGCGGGTGCCGGCTATGGTGGATCTTGCTTTCCTAAAGACGTCAGCGCTCTTGTCAGTATTGCCGAAAAAGAAGGTTATCAATTTCAGATTTTAAAGTCAGTGATGGCAGTTAATGATTGGCAAAAGAAAAGCATGTTGAATCGAATTAAGAACGCCGTCGGCACGCTCGAAGGCAAAGTGATTGCCATTTGGGGACTAGCCTTTAAACCCAACACGGATGACATGCGCGACGCGGTTAGCCTAGACGTGATCGAGGGTCTGCAGGCTAAGGGCTCGCGCATACGCGCCTATGATCCAGCTGCGGGCGAGCATGCCAAGAAACTCATGCCTGGCGTTAAGATCTGTGCCTCGGCCATGGAAGCCGCCCAAGGCGCGCATTGTGTGGTTATCTTGACCGAGTGGAATGAATTTAAAGAAATTGATTTAGCCAAGCTCAAGGCGGTGGTCAAGACCCCGGTCATTGTCGACGGCCGCAATGTGCTCGACCCTGAGCGCGCCAAGAAAGCAGGTTTTGCTTATCGCGGCATAGGCCGCGCGTGAGTCAGATTAAAGTCCCTTTATTGAATCTGGGTCGCCAGCTTAAGCCCCTGCGTGCCCAAGTCATGAAGGGATGGGCTGAGACCTTGGTGCGGGGCTCTTATATTATGGGCCCCCATGTTAAGGCTTTCGAAGCAGAATGCGCTAAGGCTCTGAGTGTCAAGCATGCCTTAGGCTGCAATTCGGGTACAGATGCTCTCGTGATTATATTGCGCGCTTGCAAAGTCGGCCCAGGCGACGAAGTGCTGGTGCCGGCTTTCAGCTTTTTTGCCACGGCAGAAGCCGTCAGCTTGGTGGGGGCGACTCCTGTATTTTGTGATGTGCGAGAAGACAATCTTTGCCTAGATTTGAATGACCTGGCCCGCCGTATTACCCGCAAGACCAAGGCCGTGATTCCGGTGCACCTCTTTGGAACGCCTTTTGACACCCGCGAATTAAAAGTTTTGCTCAAGCGTAAAGCCAAGCAGAACGTGGCGATTATCGAAGACGCCTGCCAGGCCATTGGCGCTCGCGCAGCTTCTGGGCCTGTGGGCGGCCTAGGCTCAGGCGCAGCATTCAGCTTCTACCCCACTAAAAATTTAGGCGCGGCTGGCGACGCCGGCTTGATCACCACGAACGATGATTCCGTTGCCCTGGCTTGCAGGGAACTGCGCGACCATGGCTCGCTCAAGCGCTACTATCACCGTGTGGTTGGCTACAACAGCCGCTTGGATGAACTGCAGGCCGTGGTGCTACGCGCCAAGCTGCCTAAGTTGGCCCTCTGGAATAAGAAGCGGGCCAGCGTGGCCAAGGCTTACATCAATGGCATGCAGGGCTTGCCCATCACCTTGCCACCTCGAGATTTGCGTTCGGTCTGGCATCAATTTACTATTCGTTTAGATGCAAGCAAGCGCGATGCGCTCAAAGCCCATCTTGAAGCGCGTGGCATTGGTTGCGCCGTGTTTTATCCCGTACCCATGCATCAGCAGGCGCCATACCGCGCTAAGGCTTTGCGACTGCCCCGGGCCGAGCGCGCGGCTCAAGAAGTGCTATCGCTGCCCATTTATGCAGAGTTGAACGCGGCTGAGATCAAGGCTGTGATTCGAGGCGTTCGCTCGTTCTTTGAATCTGCGTGAACGCGCTTTCGCCAGCACTGAGGGCGCCTTTGCCCTCGCCCTATGTGTATCGGTCAGCTATCAAGCGGGCCTTGGCTTGGGCCATCGACGCTGTGCTAGATCTTGTCTTTAAGCCGGTCGAGGTCCAGGCCAGCCTATCGCAAGCTCGCAGCATTGCGGTGCTGCGCTTGGACCATTTGGGCGACATTTTGAACACCGCGCCCTTTTTGGCTGCCTTGAAGCGCGCTTGCCCCAGGGCCAAGGTCACTTTGTTCGTGGGGCCCTGGGGCGAGGCGGCTGCGCGTTTGACTGACGCTGATGAAATCATGATCGTGCCCGCACCTTGGTTCGAACGGCCCCAGCGCCAGGCCTGGCCTTGGCGCGCCATATGGAATTTAGGTCTAGCCCTGCGCGAAAACCACTTTGACGCAGTGCTTGAGCCTCGCGGCGAAACGCGCCACCTATTGGCTTGCGCCCTTTCAGGCGTGCCCCTGCGCTTGGGCTTTGCCCTCAGTGTGGGCCGGGCTTTTTTAACCCATCAGGTCGAGTGGAAACCAGGCTTGCACGAGAGTGAGCAAGCTCTGCGTCTTATCCATGCTGGTTTCGAAGGCGCGAGCAGGTTTATTCAATTTGTAGGGGCGCGCAGCAGCGCGCCCCTTAAGGTCGGGACCGATGCAAAGCGCCGGGGCTCCCAACTTGCGCGCGACCTCAAGTTGGGCTCGGGCTACATTGCGGTGCAGGCTCGCAGCGGCACCCGCGCCAAACTTTGGATGGACGAGCGCTGGGTTGAGCTGCTCAAAAAAGTATCCAAGCTGAGGCCCTGCGTTTTGGTGGGCTCTGAAAACGAAGCTGCTGAGTTGCGTTCCCTAGCCAAGCGCTGTGGCCCTAAGGTCAAAGTTGCCGCGGGTCGCATGGACATCGCAACGTTGGGCGCCTTTCTGGCCAAGGCCAAACTTATGATCAGTCTCGACAGTGGACCTGCGCATTTGGCCGCCGCTTTGGGTACTCCTTTGGTATCGCTCTATTCGGCCACCAATCGGCCTGAGCAATGGGCCCCGCGTGGCCGCGTCACGCTCTTGCGCCATGAGACGCCCTGCTCGCCCTGCGAATTGAGCGCCTGCCCCTATGAAAATGAATGCATGCGGCGCATCAGCGTGGATGAGGCTTGGGTAGCAGTTAAGAAAAGCTTGGGGGCGCGCCGTGGCTCTTGATGCGCGTCAGGCCGCCAAGCTCGGCCTTGTCAGTTTTGCCGGGCTCTGGCTATTTGCAGCCGTGGCTTCGCTTTCGATCGCCGCACAAAATATTATTTTTTTTGGCATGGCAGCCTGGGTTTACTTATGGCTGCGGGGCGCGAAGCCCCGGCCACTTTGGCCACCCCAAATTTGGTTCTTTTTTATCTTCCTAGCCTTGGGCTTAGCTGCTTCGATAACGTCTGAAAATCCCGAACATTCTTTGGCTACATGGCGTAAGGGCCTCTTGGCCAGCGCTATGATTTATGCGGGCGACGCGTTGCGTCGTGACGAAAACGCGCGCGAGAGCGTCATGGGTAGCTTGCTTTTTTTCAGTGCTTTATGGGCCTTGGGTAGCAGCGCGATCTACTTAGCTAAGCCCATGGCTGCCCTCATTCAGGGCAAGACTTGGGTTTGGGTCTCGCAAGAATGGCTGCTCAATGCAGATTGGCGTGCGCGCTCAGGTTCAGGCGGCTACATGGTGCTCGCTACGGTAAGCGCCATGCTCATTCCGTTTTACCTGGACCGCGCTTTGGCTAGCGCGCGCTGGCGCAAGCCCCTGCCTTTACTATGCCTGGGCTTGATGGCCTTGGCCTTGTTGCTCACTATGACGCGGGGCGCCTGGGGGGCTTGCGCCGCGGCCTGCGCCCTGGTATTGGCCTTGCGCAAGCCTCGCTGGGCGCTTGGCTTTGCATTGGTTTTGGCTGCGCTTTATGCGCTCAGCGCAGGTTCGGTCTTTGGCCAACGCCTGCGTTCAGTGGGCGATGTTAATAATGACAGCAACCGTGAGCGTAAGTATATGTGGCAAGCTGGCTTGGTCATCTCGTCCCAACACCCTTGGTTGGGTGTGGGCGATGCCATGGAATCGTTCAAGCTCAAGACCGGCGGCCAGGCCCAGGGTTATTACCACCGTTTGCTTAGCGATGAAGGCCGAGCGTGGTATGCCTCGAAGGGCATTCCGCCTTATGAACGCGGTCATCTGCACAACAACGTGATCCAGATCGCAGCCATGTATGGCATTCCTGCGCTTTTTTTCTTGGCGGCCTTTCTTTTCAGTCTTTTCTTTCGGGCTTTGGGCGAGGGTTGGCGAGAGCCGAGTAGCCTGGGTCTTGCCTATGCTTCGGCTTGGCTGGCTTGGTCGCTCAATGGCCTTTTTGAATTCAATATGGGATCTGTGCAAAGTAGCTTCGTGTTCTGGTTCTTGACAGGGCTTTGGCTCGCTTCTCGCAAAGAAGACGCATGACGAGCGCGCAAGCTTTGCAGCGAGCGGCTTGGATCGCTCTCGCTTTTGCATTCCTGCGTACTTTCTTAGCGGCCCATCTCGACCTGGCGCCGGATGAAGCCTATTACTGGGAATGGTCACGCAGTTTGGACTGGGCCTATTACGAGCAGGGACCCATGTTGGCTCTGGCCATACGTGCCGGCACCTGGCTAGCAGGGAACAACGAAGTGGGTGTGCGTTTGGCCTCTTTGCTTTTGGGGCCGGCCGTGACCTTGATGGGCGCCTACATCGTGGCCGTGCCTCTGCAGCGTCCTAAGCTGGCAGTCTGGCTCAGCTGGGCTTTCAACAGTGTGTTGCTCTTTCAAGTGGGTGCCTTGCTCATCATGCACGATTCACTGATGGCTTTTTGGTGGATGCTGGCGCTGCTGGCCTTGGTGCAGGCTTCACGCACTTCCGCGGCCTGGCTGGCCTTGGCGGGTCTAGGGATCGCGGGCGCCATGCTCAGTAAACATAGCGGCCTGGCCTTGGGCCTCTCGAGTTTGACGGCTATCGCTCTTTTACCCAGCCTACGTCGTCATGCCATGAGCACGTGGGCCTGGTTTGCCTACGTCGTGGCCATCGCGGGTGGGCTGCCCATTGTGTATTGGAATCAAAAGCACCATTGGGCCTCACTGACGCAAACCTTGCATCTCGGGGGCAGAGACGCAAGCCGCGTAGACCTTAGGTCCTTTCCAGAATTCGTGGGTGGGCAAGCTGGCCTGATTAGCCCCCTTCTGTTTGGCTTGGCCGTCTGGGGCTGGTGGAAGACTTTGAAGGCATGGCGCAAAGGCCAGGCCAGCGAGGTCGAGAAAATACTTTGGCTAGGTTCAGCGCCCTTCTTTTTGCTTTTTGCCGTCTTGGCATTGCGTTCACGCGTTGAGGCCAATTGGCCGGGCGCAGCGTTCCTAGGTGGGATCATGCTAGGTGGCATTTGGCTTGAGCGTTCTGGGGGCTTGAACTCGCACTTTTCTCGCTGGGCACTTGGCATCGCGCTGAGCATGAGCCTTTTAGCACAAGCCCAGGCCGTCAAAGCGTTTATGCCTTTCTCGCAGAACTACGCCAAGGCTGACAGTGTGTCGCGCGTCGATGGCTGGAAAGAGCTGGGCGCCAGGGTTGAAGCCGAACGCAGAGAAATGCTGGCGCGGGGAAGCGTGGCTGTCTTCACTGGCGCGCGGACTTTTCAAAACGCAGGCGAGCTGGCGTTTTATCAAACCGGCCAGGCCCGCACCCTCTATGTGACAGACCAAATTATCTTGAACCAGTACCGCTATTGGAACGATCCCGCGGCCCACGCAGGCGAAGACGTGGTGTTAGTGGTGGGACAAGACTGGGAGCTAGGCGAGATGGCCACGCATTTTAAACGGCATCAAGTCATGGCTGATGAAGTTTTTGTGCGCAATGGCATTGAAGTACGTCGCAGCCGCATCGTGCGCGCCTGGGGTTTTAACCCGCTCCGCGTCACTGCGGCTGAGCGTTGAGAGGATGACGTGATCAAAGAACAGCGCCGAACATTCAAGTTGCTTCGCCTGGCCTTAGATCTCTTTTTGGTCAGTGTGGCCTATTACGGCATCTATGGTTCGGTGCGCTTGAACCTCGATCCCTTTGGCCTGCAAATTGCCTACCATCCCGATTACCACATTCGCGTTCCATTCTTTTTAGCTGTTTGCTGGACCGTGACTTTCTTAGCCTCGGGTGCCTATGAGAAGAACACCCGCGCTATTAGTCCCTGGGCCGCGGTTTGGGGCACCTTGAAATTATTGGTCCTGATGCTGGCAGTTTTTGCCGTGGGAATCTTGGCATTTAAGGTTCAGTTCTTGTCGCGCAAATTTTTAGGCGTTTATTTTGGCTGGTCATGGCTGCTACTTAGCCTCAGCAAGTACCTTGAGTTTAAGGCCTTGGCGAGCCTGCGCAAGACGGGTCTCAATACACGCTCTATCTTGCTGATTGGCGAAGGGGCTGAGCTGGCCGGGGCACACGCCATTTACCTGAAGCATCCAGAGTGGGGCTATCGCATGTTGGGGGCTTTGGGATTAGCCAGCAAATCGAGTCGTAGTAAAGATGGCTTGCGAGCCATGGGTAAACTGAGTGATCTCGAAGAAGTGCTGCGAACGCGTATAGTTGATGAGATTGTTTTCGCCGCACCCTCGGGTCATTCGCGCCATTTGCAAGAAGCCATGGATAGCGCAGAGCTGGCCGGTGTGCCCTTGCGTGTTTTCTTGGGCCAGGCCTTTGAGGGCCG
>CAZFUM010000033.1:0-19004 GCA_964521965.1 uncultured bacterium
CTAGTACCGCTTCTTTGTCGGGGTCGCCAAAAAGGGCATTGACGGTGAGGTCGCGGCGCAGGGCATCTTGCTCAGGTGAGGCAAAAGTGACTGATTCGGGGTGGCGGCCATCGCGATAGGGGCCATCTTGGCGGAACGTTGCCACCTCATAGGCCGCGCCCTCATGAATCACAAGCATCACCCCAAAGGCCGCGCCCACCGGCTCGGTGACGGCAAAGATGCTCGCGACTTGTTCAGGTGTGGCCGATGTGGCAATGTCAAAGTCTTTGGGCTCGACTAAGCGCAGGCGGTCTCGCACACAGCCGCCCGCCAGCAGCGCCTCGTGTGAGTGGGCGCGTAGCAACCGCAAAACAAAGCGGGCGCCGTTAAGACTAGCTTGGCTCACAAGTGATAATGCTTCTTAATCATGCGGGCTGACTCTTTAGCGCCCAAGTGATCTGTATCAATCTCAAGGCTGGCTACAAAGGGAATGGTACTGAGTATATCGCCCCGCTTGAGCAAATACTTAAGCTGCTTGACCGAAACGATCTTGCTGGTGCGACGGCGCGAAGGGCTAGCCACGCGCTTAAAGAGGGTGGCTTGCGAGCAATGCACGCGCACAAAATAGGTCTCGCCGCCATAACTATCGACCATGCGTATCCAGTTGCGCAAGATTTTGTCATCCACCGTGCCGCGGCTATAAACAAAGGTTGAGATCAATCCTTCGACCTTGGTGCGAGCGGCTGCCTCGTAAAGGTCAGAACGAATATCTTCTACCAAGCGCGAGAACTCGGGGTGGCCATAAGGAAAAACCTCATGCACCAGTTCGTTGGTGAAATGGTTGTGCAAGAGCCCAAAGCCCGTGATTTCTTTGAGCGCCTCGGCCACGCTTAGCTTTCCCGCCGCAGGCGGGCCATAGACAATGACATGCTTCATGCCAATCTCCTAAATATTGCGCTCAAAGAGACGCACATCGGTGTTCTCTTCAAAAGCATTTGATTCATAAAATTCACTGTTCCAAAGGGGCGAGCTCAGCGCTGCCACCTTAGCAACCCCGTCTTCTTTGAGCAGGGGCATCAGCTGATCCAAAGCCAGCGAAGCGGCCACGGTTGAGTCTTGATCGCGGGTGGTAAGCAGCTCGACTATCTCAAAGCCTGTGGCGCCAGGCCAATAGGTATAAAAACCAAGCACAAAGCCCACGGCTTTGCTGTCGTCGTTCTCGAGTACGAAGCCCTTGAAAGCTGGGCTGAGCAAAATGCCTTCTAAGCGCCTTGCGGCCGCGGCTTTTTCCCAACGGGCTGAGCGGTGGCTCATAAAGTCAATGTAAGCGTCGATGCAGGCATCGGTGTCCCATAGATCATATCGCCGGACTTTCATCGCTACCCCTTTGCCTTAACGGCCTCTTGAAGACTGGCAATTTCTTGAATCGTCAAAACGCGCCAAGCGCCTTCTGCCAAACCACCTAAACCCAAGGGCCCTATGCGCAGCCTGAACAAGTCTTTCACGTCGAGGCCCACCTTGCCCGCCATGCGACGTATCTGCCGGTTGCGGCCCTCGGTAAGCACTAAGCGAAAAGATCTTTCGCTCGTTCGGCGGCATTGGGTGGGCTTGGTCTTGCTGCCGTCTAAGACCACACCCTGGCGCAGCTTGTCGAGGTGGCTCTCGGCCACCTCTTCACCCACCCTGACTTCATATTCTTTCTCTAAATGGCTATCGGGCGCAAGCAGGGCATAGCCCAAGACCCCGTCATTGGTTAGTAAAAGCATACCGCGACTGTCTTTATCTAAGCGACCCACCGGCCAAAGCCCAGCATTGGCTGGGTCTGAGGCTAAAAGACCCATAACATTAGGGCCTTCGCCCTCGCCCCGCGTGGTGACCACGTTCCAGGGCTTATGCAGCATAACCCAGCGAATTTGGGCGGCTTTGGCCTGAAGGGCGGCGGGGTCGACTTCAACTTTGTCTTTGGCAGGGTCGGCCCGGCGTCCCAACTCGGTGACAATCTCGCCATTCACCTTCACAGCCCCGGCCAAGATCAGTTTCTCAGCTTCGCGCCGCGAGGCTAATCCTAAATCGGCGATGATTTTTTGCAGGCGCTGGCCTGCCGGACTCTCAGAAGACACGCCAGCCCAAGCGCATACGAGCCTCGGGCCCGTCTTGACTGAGATTAGATTTATATTGATTCATGCCGCTATAAGTCAATGTCGAGGGATCTGGCATGGCGATCTGCGAGTCACCCATAGCAACGTGGTAAAGCACGCTGCCTTCAAGCGAGAAGTCTTCGCTCATAAGCCAGCGAAAACCAAGACCCAAGGCCGGACCAAAATTGCTGCTGTCAGCCTCAAGGCCTGAAATATTCACCACCGCATGGGCGTATTCCAGGCGCAAAGGCAACAAAAACTCTGTGCACCTTGCGCCCGAGCCTAATGAAAAGAGCACCCAGTCATAGCCCAAGCCAAAAGTTTCTTGCCTTAAGGCGACCATGCGCAATTGTGTGCTCAAGCCGACCTGAGCTTCATATTCAGCCGTAAGTTCTTGCATGGTGAGCTCGGCAAGCACGCCTGCCCAACGCAAACCGATTCCAAAATTATAAGGAAAGGCGATGTCATGCACCGCGCGAGGCCCGCTATTACCGGTCTGGGCGCCGTTATTGGCAAAATCATTGATGACCTGCACGCCTTCGCTCCAATGCGAACCTGCGCCCGCCAAAATGCGAAAGCCTTGGTTGCCCCGGCGTTTGCCGCCTTGAGCCGCAACTTTCTCTTCAGCCAATTTTTTCTTTTCTTCAGCCAAGGCCATTTTCTCGCGCTCTAGGGCTTCACGCTCTTTGGCTAAGGCGGCTCTGGCCGCTTCTTGCTCAGCCGCAGCAGCATCAGGCGTGACCTGCGTCGTGGCTGCAGTTGTGGGCACCCGGGTGGGCGGGGCCGTTGCTAGGGACGTGGATGCTATCGTGGGTTCTGGTGTGGGGGCCTGCGTAGGAACCGTGGTGGCCTGGGCAGTTGGGGTGGATTTGAGCTGGGCCGCGGCCTGGGCCTCAATCTGTTGCATATCTACTGCCCGCTGATTCAAGAATTTAGCTTCAGGCCCAGCGCCTAATTTGGCGGCCGCGCGCGCGTAGGCGCTAGCCGCGCCCTTAAGATCACCCTGCAGCTCACGCGCTTCACCGAGCAGGCGCAGGCTGGCTGCTTCGCCACTGCCGCTCAGCATCGACTCGGCCCGCCGGGCATCGCCCGCCAAGAGCGCGGCGCGGGCCGTTTCATAATTGGTCTCAGCCTGCAGCAATGAGGCATGCCTCATTGCTAACAACGCCATAGCGAATAAGAGCAATAGAGATCTTTTCATATCAGAACATGCGCCTGAGGCCCAAGGTCAAGCCCGCACCGCTGCTGCTGCTAACGCTTTCGCTGCCATCGGCCGCCACGCTAGTGCTGCTGCGGCCTGTGCTTTCAACTTGCAGCGTCACGGCTTGCTTGCGATCTAAGAACATAAGCATGCCAAGTTGCAGAGCGCCGTTCATGCCGCTGCTATCGCTGCTGCCGGCCGTGCCGCTGCCCACGCTGCTGGTCATGCCCAAGTCATAGCCAATCTTAAGGCCCACATAGGGCACCAACCAGGGTGATGCAGGAAAAGCATCCAAATAGTGATAACGCATAAAAGTATTGAGGCCCATGTTGAGGTTCACGCTGCTGCTGGTCGAAGATGATGATGAGCTATTCAACGTCATGCTAAATCCCAAGCCCAAATCCATGGCGCGCGAGATGGGAAACGAAGAGCTCAAGTCGGTGTTCATGTTCATGCCACCGCTCTGGCTTTGTAGCGAAAGGTTGATGCCCATCGAGGGCCCAATGCCACCGGGTCCCGGACCTGCGGCGCTGCCGCCCGCTGGGCTTGCCACAGCCTGGCCCGCCATATCCGCCTGCACCAACGCGCCTAAGGCCCAGCCTTTTTCAATCGTGTCATCGTCGTCATCCGCAATGCCCTGAGCCACCAGCTCGAGCGCCCGCAGACCCTGGGCCATTTGAACCAAAAACACATCGCGCTTTAGCTCTGCGCCGGCTTTGACCTTGGCCTCGCGAGCGCTGTCGAGCACTTTGCGGGCTCGCTCGCGCAGGTCCTTGAGATCGTCCAGAAAGCGCGTGCGGCTGCTGCCTTTGGGGCGCTTGGCCATGGCTTCTTGAAGCTCAGCGGCGTCTTCTGAGATCTCTTCGGCCTTATGCAAGAGCTTGGCTAATTCAGGCCCCAAGGCCTCTTCAGCCGGATCCACTTCTTCTTCGACGGCTGCGGCCTTTTTCTTGCCGGCGCTTGAGCTTTCTGCCTTCTTACCCCAAGTGCCGGCAGCTTGCAGGCTAGGGCTGCTCAAGAGGCCAAGGGCCAGGACCACCAGAACCCATTTTTTTGTGCGTGTCATGCTTGCTCCTAGCGTGTCGCGGGCCAGTCGCGCCAGCCCTGAATTTGAATAATGCCACCCTGGCTTGGCACCAAGGCATGCAAAACGTTTCCATGTGAGCGCAGCAGCGTGGCGCGCGCTTTAAGCAAAGGCCAGAGCTTGCCTTGGCGCTGCAGCCAAACTTCTTCACCTGCCGCTAATGCTAGACCGGTGCCTTCGACCCAGGCCAGGCTGTGGGGCTTCAGGCCCCCGCATTCAACGGCCTTAGCCTGGCCTTGGGCGTCAACTTGCTTAAGGCCTGATGGCGTTGCGAAATACAGCCCCTCTGGCCCAGCCGTGATAGCCAGCACCCGTTCAGGCCAATGCAGCAAAGTCTTGCGGTCGCGCAGGCGGATTATTTGGGTTTGACCCGTTTTGCTGTTCAGGCCATAGGCCAACGCGCCTTGCTCGCCACCCCGAGCCAAGCTCCAGCCGCTTTCATCCAGCAAAATGCGTTCGCCGAGCTTGACGCGGGGCTGCTTTTTAGCGCCGGCCTTGAGCACGCCCAGGGCTGTGTCGCTGGCGCCCAAGAGTCGTTTGCCATCAAAGAGTATGTCGCGCAGGCTTTCGCGTGAGCTCACGCCTGAGCCTGACAAGAGAATTAAATGAGGGTTAGCCAGCACCCAAGGTTTGCCATCGGCATCTAAATCAAATCGGGTTTCAGGCTTGAGAGCTTGCTCAGCTTGAAAACTAAATTTAGCCTTAAGGCCTGGCAAAGCCACGAGCTGAGGGGCGCCTGCTTCACTTGCTAGCAAGCATGCAGGCGCCAATAAGATGGCTAGGCAAAACTTAATCATCGTCTTGATCCTTAAAGCCCAGCACGTCTTTGCTCTTATCACTGGCGTCTTTCCAGGTTGTTTGTAAATGCTCATCGATTTTTGCAAGTAGGGCCTCGGTCTTAGGGCTCGAGGTCGAAGCGCTGCCTAGTTCACCCATGGCGCCTTTAAGATCATTCAAGATATCTTGGGTGCGCTCAATCACGCCTTGCTCAATCTCGACCACGCCGATCATGGCTTCGGCTGACTTCTCACCGATGACGCTTTCGAGAGCGCTCTGCACGCCTTCTTTAAATTTGTCTTTCAACGAATCTTTGGCTTCGTCAATGGCTTGATCCTTGGCGTCATTCAGAACCTTGCCCGCAACTGCCACGCCCTTGTCCCAAAGCCCGGGCTCGTCTTTAACGCGAGAATTTTCATCCACGGGCCAGTCGTGGGACAAAGCTTGTTGGGCCACCTGATCAGCTTGGGCATGGCTTTGTTCAGCCAGCGCCGCATACTTAGGCCCCAGCTCTTTATAATTGATGCCCCAATATTCTTTGGCCGCGGCCTGAGCCGGATCGGCTTTGGCTTCTTTTTTACTGATTCCCTCACTGGCGGCTTGAGCCGCATCAAGACGGGCTTTAGCTGCATTGGCATCATAGGCTTTGCCGGCCCAGGCATGCATAGCCTCGAAATTAGATGAGCCTAAGGCTTGGCGCAGATCCGCATCGGCGTTCATCAATTGCTGAAAAGCTCCGCCGAAATTAGCAAGATTCATGCTGGCACTGCCGCTGCCATAGCCCAAGCCGGGCCGGCTGCCGTCTTTATAGGTTGCGCCTAGCCTGCCCATGAGGCGGTCAAGGGTGATACCGGGCGGCGTTGCCTGCACCGAGCTTGACGAAGCGCAGGCAGCTTCGGCCATGGCCTGTGCGGCCAAGCTTTCAGCTTGGGCGCCCAAAGCTGCTGCGCTACTGGCATCAGCAATGGCTTGATTGGCCCAATAAAGGGCGCAGCTCACATTCAAGCCACATGCCAATTGGTTGTAATAGTCTTGCTGAACTTTGGCCAAAATGGCATCAAGCTGAGCTTTTATCGCCTGCAGGGCTGCCAACGCTGTTTGGGGGCAGGGTTGGCTCAAGCCCATAGCCTGCTGAGCCACTTCATTGGGCGAACCGGGCTTGCTCTCTTGAATGGCCTGCATGACTTCGCCTTCGCTGGGCTTGCCCGGGTCCGTGGCCGTGTAGCCATAAGTCCGCGTGGAATAGCTGCGGGCGCCATCAGAAATATTGGGTTTGCGAGTCTTGCTTTTTTTAGGCAAGAAAGGCGCGCTAGCAAGCAATGCGCCCGAAAGCACGAGGGCCAAACCTAATGTTAAATAGATTTTTAAGCGGCTCATGGGCTACCTCAAAGATGAAAAGCAACGTCTCGATTATAGAGCTTTTTTAGGCACCTAGTGAATGCATGATGTGCTGTGCGTTTTCTGCCTTATTCATCATATAGAGATGCAGGCCCGGTGCGCCTTGGGCCAACAATTGGCCAGCTTGCCTAGCAGCAAAAGCTAAACCATGCTGCTTAGCTGTGGCTTCGTCAACACCCTCAAATCCATCGCGAAAACCAAGCGGATAGCGCACACCAAAATCACGATTAAAGAATTTAGCCGTCGTCACCGGCATAATGCCCGGCAAGATGGGCACTTGCACGCCTAAAACCCTAGCCTTCGTTACAAAATCCCAATAGGCCTGATTATCGAAAAACATTTGGGTAACGAGAAAATCTACGCCTTGATCCACCTTGTGTTTCAATTGACGCAGATCATCTTCTAAAGATATAGCTTCGCTATGGCCTTCAGGGTAGCAAGCCGCACCCACACAAAAATTATAACGCGATTTGATAAAAGCAATCAGTTCGCTGGCATGGCCAAAGCCATCTGAGGGCTTCTCAAATTTCTCGGCACCTTTGGGCGGGTCACCACGCAGTGCCAAAATATTTTCAACACCCGCGTCGCGCAAACGGTCTAGTTGCTCTTGAATAGCGGCCTTGCCATGACCCACACAAGTAAAGTGGGGCAATGCCGTGATGCCTTTTTTCTGCAAGTGCGCATTGATCTCAAAATGCAGGCCCGAATTGCTGCCGCCCGCGCCGTAAGTGACTGAAACAAAGCTAGGCTGAAGGGGCGAAACCTCGTCTAAAACACGGTATAGCGCAGCGAGATCGCCATCGCGCTTGGGCGGAAAGACCTCGAACGAAATGACCGCTTGGGGCTGCTGAAAGAGCTGACTGATGCGCATGATACCATTCTAAAAGAAAAGGCCCGGCCTGAGGCCGGGCCTTTTGAACTGGTGGACCTGAGCGGAGTCGAACCGCTGACCTCGTCAATGCGAATGACGCGCTCTGCCAACTGAGCTACAGGCCCGTATGGGAGGCCTATTATATATAGAGGCGAGGGCAGCCTGTAAATGGGTTTTGAGGGGGAAGATAAACAAAAAGCCCGCTTTTGGCGGGCTTTTTGTTTATCTTCGGAGAGGGTGGGGTTCGAACCCACGGAACCTTTCGGTTCTCTCGATTTCGAGTCGAGTGACTTCAGCCGCTCATCCACCTCTCCGTGTTGTAACGCCTAGTTTTTCGGGCTTGGCTCATCAAACTTGAGGTCCCGGGCAGCCTGATTTAAGGCTGTCAGCCATTCCATGGTCTCATGACTAACTTTGTCAACCAACTTTTGCGACGAACCATAGGCGATTTCACCGCGCAAGGTGATGCGCACACGACGGGCATCAAGCGCCTTTAGGCTAAAGCGCATGAGCACCTTCTTACCTGAGGCTGATCCTAAAAAGCTAAATTCTTCATTCGGTTTAACACTTTGTATCACGGAACTGATCTTTTCTTCTTCATGGCGCCAATGCAGTTCAGCGCCCTGTGAGAGACCAGCCCCAGGCGAGACTTCGGTGACTTTGGGGTTCCAGGCGCCCCAATCTTCCACGCGTGTTATCAAATTCCAAATACCCGCCAAGGGTGCTTCGATGATGGCGTCCGGACCAATCTGCACCGGCGCCTTGGGGTTACTGCCAAGGGGTTTGCCCGCCACGCTCATTTGAGCCGTCGCCGTAGACGTGGCGTTGGCCGAGCCCTTGGCGCTGCTTGCGCATGCGCTGGCAAGGTAAGCCAAAGCCATCAGAGTGCCAAAGATGCTGAATTTTTTCATGCGTTGCCTTTGTTTCGTTTGGCCCTAAAAAAAGCCCTGAGTAATTCTGCGCTCTCTTCAGCGCACAAGCCGCTCTCGGTCTTGATGCGGTGATTGAGCTTGGGGTTCTGCGCCACGTTCAAGACCGAACCGCAGGCGCCTGCCTTAGGATCAGCCGCTGCATAGATCAAGCGCCCCATGCGAGCCCAGACCGCCGCGCCGGCGCACATGGCACAGGGTTCAAGCGTTACGATCAGCGTACAATCATTCAGGCGCCAGCGCCCAAGCTTCTGGGCTGCCTTGCGAATCGCCAGTAACTCGGCATGGGCGCAGGGGTCGTGATCACGCTCGGTACGATTGTAGGCTCGGGCCACAATTACCGGCTTAGCCACATCGAGCGGGCCTTGCACGATGAGCGCACCCACCGGCACCTCATCCATACGGGCGGCTTTTCGTGCCAGCCCTAGCGCCAGACCCATCAAGTGCTTCGCAAACTCAGGCATGGGCAGCTAAAAAATTGCGCATGGCCTGCCAATAGGGAGCGTGTTTGCGAATCTCGCCATGACCGACGCCTTCAAAAATCTTTAATTCGGGCGCGGGCTTAAAATGCGCCGCTTGCCTTTGTCCCATACTCAAGGGAATGACGGGGTCGGCGCTGCCATGCAAGACTAAAACCGGGCACGTGACCTGCGGGGCCCAGCGCCATGCTTCCATGCGGTGGCGAACCAAGGTGTTCATGGGAATGGTGGGAAAGCGATGGCTGGCCACCTCAATCATGCTGACATAGGGTGTGCTCAAAACCAAAGCCTGCACCTTGCGCTGCGAAGCCACATAAGTCGCCACGCCTGTACCGAGAGACTCGCCCACCATGCAAATCTTCTTGCCAGCGCTGCGTGCCTCAAGCTCGTCAAAAGCTGCCAAGGCATTGCGCAAAGTGGCGATTTGCGTGGCCTGTCCGCTGCCGCCTGCATAGCTGGTGTATTCAATCAAGAAAACTCGAAACCCGATCTGGCGCAGCTCGCGGGCAAAATCAACCCGTTCAGCGGCTGCACCAAGATTGCCGTGATATTGAATCAGCCAAGCTCGCTCTGCGCCCTCGCAGGGCACCTCATGCCAACGTAAGAGCTCGCTGCCTCGTTGCGCCCGCACGCATTGACTGTCGAGAGCCATCAGCGCAGAGTCTGGCCCAAAGGGCGCGCCATCGCTGGCAAAGAAGCGGCGATCCTGCGTGAAGAAAAGATTCGTGCAGGCGTAAAGCCAAAACACTAAGAGTAAAACTACAAAGCCGACGGCGATCCAGAGCGCAATGTTCATGCCAGCCTCTGAGCCTTGCGCCGGTCTAGCCACCAGCCCAGCACAAAACCAAGCAAAGCGAATTGCAGCGCGCCCAAGAGGCCAAAGATCCAGATGGCGGTAGATGGCAGAGCCGCGTCAGCGGCTTGGGGCAATTTGATAAAGATCGAACCCAGGGCCACGGCAGGCAGATGGGCGAAGATCCAAAGTATAGGCTGGACCATTTCTACATTAGAAACCGGATGCGCGGCTCGCTCAGTACTCAGGGCCGAAAAAGCCCAAAGTCCATCCAGCATGGCCAGGCCCAAGCCTAGACGCCAACGCCAAAGCATCAAAGCTTTCACAAACTGCCTTCAAAAAAATGGCTGGTCGGCATACTGCACTCGGAGAGATTCGAACTCCCGGCCTCATGGTTCGTAGCCATGCGCTCTATCCATCTGAGCTACGAGTGCAATATAACGACCAGCCCAAAGGCCGATCCAGGGAGACGAATTATATAGAAGGCCAAAGAGGGCTTGCAATCCCCAAGGCCCTGAATTCATCCTGATTTTAGCCTGCAAACACGATTTTAGGCAATTTTAAGACCCCAAGTTTGGCTCTGACGCGGCTTTGGGCTCAAGTCTTCACTTTCTTGCCCTTCTTAGCCGCAGCCTGGGCCAGTTCAAATTCAGCATAAGGACCCTTAAAATCAAGCCACGTGCCGTCAGGCCGCAACTCTAAAATTCGATTGCTGGCCTTGCTGATCAAGTCTTGATCATGCGAGGTAAAGATCACGCTGCCCGTGTAATCAGTCAATGCCTTAGCTAGAGCCTCGATGCCTTCTAGGTCCATGTGATTGCTAGGTTCGTCTAATACCAAAGTATTGCCACCCAGCAACATGCATTTGGCTAAAAAGAGTCGCTGGCGTTCGCCGCCTGACAAAACTTTAATACTCTTTTCTTGCTGCTCACCTGAAAAAAGCATGCGCCCCAAGTAAGCGCGTATGACCTGCGCATCTTCGTTGGGGCCCCACTGCTTGAGCCAATTGACCATGTCTAATTCTTGCATCAACTCTTCGGCGGTGTCTTGGGGCATATAATTGATGCGCACACTCTTGCCCCAGACCACTTTGCCGGCATCGGGCGCCAAACCTTTAACTTTGACCTCGTTATTATCTTCATTGTCATAAGTGCTGATCAGGCAACGCAACAGCGTGCTCTTGCCCACGCCATTAGGCCCAATCACAGCCAGCTTGTCGCCCTTGACCAGGGCAAAGTTCAATTCTTTCAACACGTCTAGGTCGCCATAACTTTTATTCAGACCGCTGACCTCGACCAAATCTTTGCCCAAGTCCATCTTGGGCTTAAGCAAGAAGCGCGGGTACTGGCGCGAGCTAGGCGGAATATCTTCCATGCTCGATTCAATCTTCTCTAGCATCCTGGCGCGAGAGGTAGCTTGCTTGCTTTTGCTAGCATTCGCTGAAAAGCGCGCAATAAATTCTTTCAACTCTTGCATGCGCTTCTCTTTTTGGGCGTTCTCACCCTGGGCCGCAGCCACGCCGGTCTGTGAGGCCATGGTGAAGTAATCATAATTGCCAGTATAGATGGTGATCTTCTGACGATCGATGTCGACCATATGCGTGCAGATGCGGTTCAAAAAGTGGCGATCGTGCGACACCATAATAATGGTGCCCTCATAATCATTCAGGTATTCTTCGAGCCAATTGATACTGGCAATGTCTAAGTGATTGGTTGGCTCATCGAGCATCAGCAAATCAGGCTTGGCATAAAGAATTTGAGCCAGCAAAACGCGCAGCTTCCAACCGCCGGTCAGCTCTTTCATGAGCTTGTCGTGCTTGGCGGTAGAAATGCCTAAACCTTCTAACAATTCGCCGGCGCGAGCTGCAGCGCTGTAGCCATCTAATTCGGCATAACGACTTTCAAGCTCACCTGCCCGATCAGCATCGGCCTCGCTCATTTCAGGTTTGGCATAGAGCGCGTCTTTTTCTTTTTCGACTTTATAGAGCTCATCATTGCCCATGAGTACGGTGTCGAGCACCGTGAACTCATCAAAGGCATAGTGATCCTGACGCAAAATGCCTGTGCGTACACCAGTATCGAGCGAGATCTGGCCTTCGCTGGGCTTAATTTCACCGGTCAGCACCTTTAAAAAAGTCGTCTTGCCAGCGCCATTGGCCCCGATGATGCCGTAAACATAGCCAGGCCTGAATTTGAGGGTCACATTCTCAAAAAGGGTCTTTTTGCCGAATCGTAAAGTGAGGCCTGAAACTGCGATCAACGCTGACTCCTTGCTTGGGTAATTTGTGAGGGACGATTAGAATAGAAAGCACAGCAAGTTTCAAGCATCCCTAAGGCCTACGAGGCTCATGAAATCCCTCAGCGTACTCGTGCTTTTTGACTTTCCCTTTGCCCCGCCCAAGGACCGCCTCTATAAAAAGGCCCTGGCTGAGGGCGATTATCAATTGCAAGAAAGCGCCCTAGCTGCCCTAGACCGCCTGGGTCACAAGGCCTGGCCCTTTGCAATTTATGGCCAAATCGCCCCCCTCGTCACTGAAATACGCCATAAAAAACCAGATGTCGTGCTCAACCTCTGCGACACCTTTGTCAATGACCGCCGCCACGAGCCCCATGTCGCGGGCGTCCTCGAACTACTCGGTTGCGCCTACACCGGTTGCCCGCCCGAAGCTCTGAGCATCTGCCGCAACAAGAGCTGGGCCAAACGCGTGCTCGAGCCCTTAGATGTGCCCGTGCCCCATGCTTTAACTTTTAGCGTGGGCGGCAGGACCAAGAGTGCCCAGGGCCTAAAGTATCCCGTGATCGTGAAGCCCCTGGGCCTAGAAGGCTCAGACGGCATCTCTCAGAGCAGCTTTTGCGCCAACGAAGCCGAAGCGATGGAACGCGTGAAATTCTTGCATGAGAGCCTTAAAACCGATGCCTATGTAGAAGAATTTATCGAAGGCCGCGAGCTTTACGCCTCGGTGCTAGGCAATGAACGCCTGCAGGTACTGCCCACCCGTGAAATTGTTTTTAACAAATTCCCTGATGACCGGCCCAAGATCGCGACCTTCAAAGCCAAATGGGACAAAGGCTTTAGAGACAAATGGGGTATTAAAAATGTCTTTCCAAATCTCGATGACAAGATCGAAGAAAAATTAGCGGCCTTGGCGCGAACTGTTTACAAAGCCCTTGGTCTCAAAGGCTGCGGACGCCTAGACCTACGGCTTGCCGAAGATGGTGAACTCTATTTGCTAGAAGTGAATCCCAACCCTAATTTAGCCACCGATGACGAAGTGGCGCTGAGCGCCAGAAAAGCCGGCATGGCCTATGAAGATTTGATCGACCGGCTTTTGCAGTTGGCGCTGCAGCGAGACCGACCCTAAGGTTTAAAACTCACGCGAAACAATTTCAATTGCCCAGCTCCCTGCTGGCCGCCAATCGCTAAATCAATATTCTTAATCGCCTGTAGATCAATGATCTTATTTCCCTGTTGATTGCCCCAATAAGGACGCGCTTCTAAAAAGTCAGGGTTCACGCGATAGGTCGAACGCTTGCCCGTGCCGATCAGCGTAGGTGAAGCATAAGACTCGCCATCGCTGCCGGCCGCACCTTTATATTCACTCTTGCCAGGCTCAGCTGTAGCTGACTCATTGAATAGAATTTGAAACTTCAGGCCCTTAGGTGCCTCGACTTCGATCTCGAGTTCGCCCAGACCCATCAGGTCGCGCGAGCCATCGCTGTGGGTGGCGGGCATGAGCGAAAGGCCCAGACCCAACCCCCAATCTTTGCCACTATCAAAAACAAGCAACAAAGCTTTGCCTGCCTTTTCTTTGCTACCCTTGGCGCTGCTCTCGTTCCAAATATAAGCATCACCAAAATGCTTATCAGCATAATCCATTTCAAATGCTTTTAAACTGGCACTCGTATCGGCCCCTAAACTGCGACGAACTTTAATTTGAACTGCTTGCGGTGCTTCGCTAGGCAAAGCACGCTTAACCTTTTTATGCACCGTCGCAGCACGCGCATTCATCTTTTTGAAAGCCTTGATTAAGGGCTCATAAGGCCGGTCGTTAATATCCACCAATCCATAATTAGAATCTTCATCATCAAACGAACGCCCTTGCGGTGACTCGTCAAAATATTGAAACCAATGGTAGCCCAGCACATAACCTAATTTTAAAGCCCCGCCCAAAAAAGTCTGCAAACGCACGGCCCGCTCTTTTTGCGTGGCCACGGTAACATCTGCGCCCTTGCTATTCTTATCTCCGCTACGGTTCTCCATAGCGCGATATGAAAATTCTGTGAGCAAAATGGGTTTCTTGGCTAGGGCATAGACCGTATCAAAAAGAGTTTCATCGAATTGCCCGCCTTTGCTGTAATGGTTCAACGAAATCACATCACAGTACTTGCCTGCAGCCACAATCACGGGGCGGGGAGTCTGACCCGCGAAGCGTGAACCTAAAATCATATGATCCGCGTCGACTGCGCGTATGGCAGCCTGGGCCAGGCTAAAGTAGCGTTCAGCCACTTCACCTAAAAAGGCATCGCGTGCCGCGGCGGGCCATTCAACCTGGCCGGGCGACAAGCTCTTCTTTTCAAGCGAACCAAAGCTGCGAATCTCGCCGTTGCTAATTTCTTTGAGCGAAGCATCGCTCTCAAACATCTTGCGCAAACTTTCGACGGCCATGATATGGCCAGGGCTCAGAGGCTCGAGCGCCAGGTACTTGTCGAGCAAAGGCGTGTTCTGCGGGCCAGGCCAGCCTGTATCGCCGTACCAGGGCAGCTCATTGTCGAGAAAATAGCCAATCAAGCGCGTGTTGCCACGAAAAGGCTCACAGCCCTTACGCGCAGCTTCGCGGATCTTGCTTTCCCATTCCGGTGACCAGACATCGACTAAGCGATCGCCGGGCTTGTCATAGCCGCATAGCGCCAAGCTATGCGTAAAAGCCAGGCCGCCCCGATAAAGACTTTCATGGCTCCATGAACCAATCGTATTAAAGCCCCACGACTTCAGGCGCTTGGTCGTGGCCCGGGCCCAATCTTTCAAATTGTTTCGCTTACCCGTTACATCGTAACCCTGGGCCCCGGGCTTGACGGCCTCATCCTTGGGCTGCACCACGCAAACGCCGGTGCTAAAAAAGGGCTTGCCTTTAGAATCGACTAGATCCCAACGTGTGTCGCTGCTTTGTTTGACAGTGAAATAAACGCCTTTGACTTTGGCGTAGCCAAAAGCCGGGGCCAGCAAAAAGCTGGCCAAGAAAATTCGCTTTAACATTCACGCTCCAAAGACAGCGCATAGTCCCCAAACCCGCACGAGCGCCAGAACGCGATGGCGGTTTCGTTCTTGGTGAGCACTTCAATTCGCACGCGGTGATCTTTAAGCTTAGCGGCCTCGATCACTGCATCCACCAAGGCCGTGCCCATGCCCTTACGCCGAGCATCAGGCAAGATCCAAAGCTGGCGTATATAGAGCCACTCAGGGTCATGTCGCGTCAGGGCATAGCCTTGCGGCTTGCCGTCTTCTTCGCCGATCCAGGCTGCATACTTCCCTGACTCCAGCCAAGACCGCATGCGATCTCGCAGCTGCTCTTCGGTCATGGGATTGCGGTGGCCTTCGTCCAAGATCAAGCGCTCATTCCAAGCTGCAAGAAGATCTAAGTCAGCGTTTGTGGCTTTGCGCAGTTCCATTACAAACCCTCCTGATAACGTCTAAGGTCGCTTAAAGCGACTTTTTCCATGGTTAATTTGAGCTGCTCGTCTTGGGGCACCCAAGCCAATAATTTTAATGCGTAACGTGCTGCTAATATTTGAATATCGCGCAGCGAGTGGTTGCACCCCGAAGCTTCGAGGGAACCCTGCAGCACCAGGCTATGCGTTCGCAAAAAGGGATGAAACTCATAAGCACTGTCGCCCCAACCACAATCTGCGAAATCAATGACACCCGCCAAGCGACTTTGCTTATCCAAGAGCATATTGCCACCATGCAGGTCGCCAAACAAAAAAGCTTCTTCTGACTTGGGCTCTGGCCAGGCCGCAATTTTCTCACCAAAAGCCTTTAGGTCAACTGGCAGGCGCGAAAGCGCCAATTCGAGCTCAGCTGGCGACATTTCAGTGCTGTGCTTCTTCCAGCCTTTTGTCTTTGCCTCGCTTAAAGGCAAAGCTTGCCGCAGTTTCCTGACGAATTGTCCTAAATCTCGACCCAGCGCGAGCAGAGTTTCAGGGGGCATGGCTTTGAGATCGTTATAGCGCGCGTGTTCGCCTGCTATCAATCGATAAGCCATGCCTTGGTACTTTTGGCCCAGCCATTCGATCTTGGGCACTTGCACCGAGACCTTGCCCTCGAGCCTGCGCAAAATCTCGATTTCTTTCTCAAATGGATAATCTGTCCGCTTGGGCAAACGCAACACCCACTGCCCGCCCGCAATGATAACGGTATTGTCCCAGCCCTGGGTGTTAAGCTCCCACGGCAAATCAGCTACCGCGGGAAATTCACCGCGCAGAGTTTCGCGCAGAATCCTTAGGTCTAGCCCATCAAAAAATTGCAATTTTTCTCCGAGCTACCGACAGGGCATCCAGGGTCACTACGGGCCGGCCGACTGGTCGCGGCCGTTCCCTTCGTGACCCTGGATGCCCTGTCGGTCTTTTACGACCCCGTACTCTCATATCTCAGCAGCGCCCAATCCCAGACACGCCAGGCTAGAAAGACCCAAACGATAGCCGCCAAAGGTGGCCCGGCCAAAGCAGCTAAAGCAGAGCCGCCCTTAAAGAGCCAAAGCCCAGGCATGTAATGCGAGACCCCCAAAGGCAGGCCCACTAACATGATAAAACGAATCACACCGGGATAAAGCGACAAGGGATAACGTGTAGCATTGAGAGCTTGATTGGTGAACCAGAGCCAATCCAGCGAACGCCCGGGCATGAGAAAAAGCATCGTACTGGCCATAACCAGAATCGATGTGTAGATCAGGCCACCACAAAGGCTCCAAAAAATGAGCAGGCCATAGGCCCAAAACGGCTGGCCCGTGGCATAGAGGCTGGCGCCAGCAATGCCTAAGCCCGCCAAGACATTAGCAATGCCATGAATCTGCGGCTCGCAGGCTAAAAAGAAAGGCAGGTCTCTCACGGGGTAGACGAGTAAACGATCCAGCGAACCCATGCGCACATGCCAGCCTAGGCCCCAGACCCCGTCGCCAAAAAGCTCGGCCCAACCCACGCTGGCTGAGACTAGGCCAAAAAAGAGCAGGGTTTGGGTGCCTGTATAACCCCCTAACGATGGGCTTTGCTCTAAGAGAACGGCCAGTGACGCCAGCGAGGCGAATAGAAATGCAAATGCGCCCGCGAATTCGAGCACAAATTCGACCCTATATTCGAGTTTTTTGCTCACCGACGCTCGCATAGCGCGTGCTATGGCTGATAGATCGCGCATCATCCGCCCTGTACCTCAAGGCTGGCTGCCACTTGCTTAAAGATAATATGCCCTGCCAAAGTGAGCCCTAAGGCCCAGGCGGCTTGCTCGGCCAATAAGAGCGGTATGCGCCCTGGCTCGACCAAGCCACAAAGAATCACGGTGGGTGTGTGAATCACGCAATGAAATGGCGTGAAGGCGACGACCTGCTGCAACCATGCTGGCATCAATACCAAAGGCGCAAAGATGCCAGATAAACCATAATGCGATGACATGCGCGTGGCAAAGACGCCAAAGCCGTTGTGCGTAACAAAGGTGGCTTGGGCAAAGCAAAAGCCAATGCCATATTGCACGCCCACAGCCAGCGCCAAACTGAGGGCAAAGTACAAGATGCGCAGGCTATCCCAAGCTGGCGGGGCAGGCAGGGCCCAAAGCGCCAGGCCAATCAAAGGCAGGGCCATCACACTTTGCACCGCCACGTCAGCCAGCGAACTTGAGAAATAGAGTATTTGAAAATTAATAGGCCGCAGCAGGTCGATCGCGATCAAACCGCTGCGCACCCGGTCACCCACGATGCTTTCGATCCAAAAACCGTTGGCAAAATTAATAATCGATGCAAAGGCTAAATAATTATAGAGATCAGCCTTGGCAATGGGGCCGCCGCTAGCGGGTGCAATATTCGCCCACAAAAAAAGTATGATCGCAAAGCCAAAGCTGACCGCAACGATATCGCTCAAAAAATTCATGGCATAGACCACTCGGCCTTGCACCGAGCTCGAAAAATACTGGGCGCCAGCCCTCAAGGTGCGCAGCCATTCAGCCATGCTTGGCATCTTCGGTCTGATAGATCTTGCGCACCACAGCTTCGATCTCTGCTTTTTCAAAAGCCATATCTGCCACTGCCAAACGCTTGAGCACAACTTGCGCAATCGGTCGCGATGACGCCCCGCTGTAAGTGATCACGGCCTTGTAGGGCTCAGGCCAGCTGAGCTTGGCTTTGAGGCGCTTCAATTCCCTTTCGAGCAATTTCACAGTAGCCGCGCTCGGCTTTCTCTCGAGATCGACGACCGCGCGTCGTTCTCGAGCATAAGTTCGTTCAAAGGCCTTGAGACTGCCGTCAAAAAGTTTCTTGCCCTTATCCAATAAGATAACCCGCTTACAGGTCTCGGTAATGTCTTTAAGGTCGTGCGTGGTCAAGATAAGCGTGCTGCCATAGCGGGCCAGCATCGCTTTAATGAGCTGGCGAGCCTGTTCTTTGGCTAGCACATCGAGTCCGATCGTCGGCTCGTCGAGAAAGATGACTTGGGGTGCATGCAAAAATGCACAGGCCAAATCGCAGCGCATGCGCTGCCCCAGCGAGAGCTGGCGCACGGGTGTATCGAGCAACTTATTGAGTTCTAAAAGATTTGCGCAAAGGCTTAGAGTATCGGCATAGGTGCTTTTGGGTATTGCGTACATGGTTCGGCAAAGCTCAAAAGTCTCGCGCACCGCGATGTCCCAGAGCAATTGCGGACGTTGACCAAATACCACGCCTATATTTAAAGCCAGCTGGCGACGCTGCTTGAACGGCGAGTAGCCCAGAATTTTAATATCTCCACCACTGGGTTTAAGAATGCCAGTGCAAAGCTTCATGGTGGTGCTCTTACCCGCCCCATTCTCACCGATCAGACCCACAGCCTCGCCGGGCTTGATGCTAAAGCTCAGCTCTTGCACTGCCGGTATCAGGCGTTTTTCAGCCCAGACCAAACCCATCAAGGTGCCAAGCATGCCCGGCTTCTTAATGCGATGCGTGTAGGTCTTTGAGATATTTTTTAGTTCAAGTGCGTTCAAGTTAGGTCCTTCATATATTTGCTTAGCCAACGCCGACAATTTTGATGCGCGCCGTTGCTGGAATCTGACCAGG
Source organism: uncultured bacterium (assembly GCA_964521965.1). Lineage (GTDB taxonomy): Bacteria > Oederibacteriota > JAJYGY01 > JAJYGY01 > DAIDJD01 > CAZFUM01. The sequence continues at coordinate 18,936 of CAZFUM010000033.1, forward strand.
TTTCTTGCAAATCTGCCAAGGCGTCAAACCAGGCATAGATGATGCAGCGCCGCCTATCGAAGCTCAGGC
>CAZFUM010000034.1:0-18852 GCA_964521965.1 uncultured bacterium
ACAAGGGCAAGTGGGCACCCAAGTGGGCCAGCCAGGCTATGCAGCCGCCATGTATCAAAAGTCTGCGGGCCGCATTGAAACCATCAGCCAAGACCAACTGCAATTTATGCTTCAGCCACTTACCCCCACGAGTGCCGCGCTGCGAGTTCAATATGTTCCTGGCTTGAACCCTGACCAAGAGCTCTACTGGGTGCGCATGGGCATTGCTTTTGAGAATGCCGCAGCCATGACGGCCGATGTTCAGCAAAAGCAGACTTACTATTTTACGGCCTTGGCGATTCACCAGTTGACTCTCGAGTTCAATCCCATTAATGGCTACAACTACAACAATAAGGGTCGTGTGCTCAAGGCCATGGGCGAGGCTCTGCGTCGCTCTGACTTTTTGCAGGCGGCTTTAGCGCACTATGACAAGGCCACCTCGCTCGATAAGAACAATGTCTATTTCAATATGGATTACGCTAACACCTATCTCTCGCTGGGCGACATCAACAACGCTCTGCGCATTTGCTTGCGCCTCATCGATGATTTTCCAGATTTCGCCGTGCCTTATAGTTATGCGGGTTTTATCAAGATGCGTTCGGGCCAGGCCGATGAAGCCATTCGATATTTTCAGATGGCAGTTGAAAAAGATTGGAAAGCAGATGTGTCGTCACGGGCCCTGGCAGCCACCAATTTGGGCCTGCTCTATGGCAAAAAGAATATGGATCGCGAGACCCAGCGTTCGTTCTATGTGGCGTTGCTCAGCAATCCGGGTTTAATTGAAGCTTCGCTTAATTTAATTAACTGGGAGCTCAAAAAGGGTCGCGTGCATCAAGCCCGCGCCGTGCTGAACCTGGCCTTGCAGCGTTCGCCCCAAGATTCTAATTTGCTGGCTTTAAGTAAAAGCGTTAAGCCCGAGGGTTCGCCTCAGTCTGCTGAATTTCAGAATCGTTTGCAGCAGATGATCGATCAGGCCCAGAAAAATCCTTGGGCTGACCTGACTGCGCACTTGCTTGAGGCCTCGGCCTGGTGCCAGAGCCAGGGTCTGGTCAGTACGGCCTTGGCTTTGCGTGATATCGTCGTGATGCGCAAGCCCGATATTCAGGCTCAGGCCGAGCGAGATAAGCAAGATTTTGTGGCCCGCCAGCCAGCTAAGGCGGTTAAGAAGTGAAGTGCCCTTTTTGCAGCCATCAAGAAGACAAAGTGGTCGACAGTCGTGCGGCCAAGGCGGGTGAGGCCATACGTCGGCGGCGTGAATGCCTGGGCTGCGCCAAGCGTTTTACCACCTATGAGCAAATTGAGGACCTTCAACTTATGGTGGTCAAGAAAGACGGCCGGCGCGAGGCCTTTGACCGGACCAAGATTCTCAATGGTCTGCGCCGGGCTTGTGAAAAGCGCCCCATTCCTATGGAAACGCTTGAGTCGGTGGTCGATGAGATACAGCGCAGCATCGAAGCCCGCTATGAAAAAGAAGTTGATGCTAAAATAGTGGGCGAGGCAGTGATGCAAAGGCTCTACGACATGGATGAAGTGGCCTATGTGCGCTTTGCCAGCGTTTACCGGTCTTTTAAGGATGTCAGGGCTTTTAGTGATGAATTGAAAAAGTTCATGTCAAAGCTGGACGATGATGAGAAAAAAGCCTGATTTTTTGAATTTTGACGCTGTTGCGGTATAGTTTTCACACGCTATGAAATTTCTCATTCAAAGTATTGCGCTGGGTCTGCTGGGTCTGCTTTGCGGCTGTGCCCATGTTCAGCCTTGGGAAAAAGAAGTGCTGGCACAGCCTCGCATGCGTTTCAGTCACGATAGCGATGCCCAGCATTTTGTGGACCATGCCATTATCACCCAAGAACAGGCCGAAGGCGGCTCGGGCGGCGCCGGCGGAGGTTGTGGGTGCAGATAAGAAGCGTACTCACAGGTCTCTTGCTAGCGGCGGCTCCACTGCGGGCTGACACGGTTTATAAGGGCCAATATAATCAGTTTCAAAGCAATGACGGCATTCGGGTGGCTTCGCCTTATGTCAGCCTGGATTGGGACGCCGATGAGCGTACCAGCTTGGCCTTGCGTTACACCCTCGATGCCGTTAGTGCAGCTTCTTTCAATTACTCAAAATCAAAGACCCATCGTGACGACCCTGACCGTCAGCAAGGCCTTTGCAAGTCTTGCCACATGGGCGTCGATGCCATTTCAGGCGCTTCACGCACCGACTATCTCGACATACGTCATGACATTAATTTGGGCGTTAAGCGCAAATTTGAAGAAAGCGATCTTAGCGCAGGTTATATACGCAGCGTAGAGAACGATTATCTTAGCGAGACCTTCACCCTGAATTACAGCCAATATCTTTTTTCGCGAAACACGACATGGGATTTTGGCCTGCGCCACAGTGCCAACATCATCACGCCGGTGTGGCGCCTGGCCTATTCTGAATACATGGGCTTGGATGGCGCTAGCCTTTCACTCACCCAGGTGCTCACCCCGCTCACGGTGTTTCGTAGTGGTATGGACTATGCGTTTTCACGCGGATTTCAAAGCAATCCTTACGCCTTTATCGAAGTGGCTGACGACGAACTTACGCCCACGCTTGAGCGTCATCCTGATGACAAGAGCCGTTGGGTGGCCAGTGCTAGCCTTAAGCAGGCTTTGCCTTGGGATGCCTCATTCGAGTTGGATTATCGGTATTATGACGATAGCTGGCGGGTGCAGGCTCATACTTCTGAGCTGGTTTTGGCCCAGTCTTGGGGTGACTGGTTAGTCGAGGCGTCTTGGCGGCGCTATCAGCAGACGAAGGCCTATTTCTTTGAAAATTTTTATGCTGCGCCCCAGACTTTTCTCAGCCGCGACCTCAAGCTAGCGGCCTTTGGCACACAAGATCTTTCGTTGAGCATGCGCGGCCCTCTGGGCGCTGGCTGGGATCTTTTGTTACGCTATAGCCGCATGGGGCGCGAAGACAGCTTGGACTATTCGCGCTATTACGGCGCAGGCCCCACCCAGGCTGACCTCTGGATGTTGGGCTTTACTTATCAATAAACGTGAAGGAGGGAATCGTGAAAACATGGATGCGTATGGCGCTCTTAGGATTGCTGGGATTTGGCGTAACAGGGGCGGTGGAAATTCGCAAGGCGCCATTTTTTTCTGTGAGAGATCTTGGTGGTAGGGTATGGACTCAGGCCAGCGGGCCCGGCTATGTTTTGGTAGATTTTTGGGCTAGCTGGTGCGCTCCCTGTATCAAAGAAATTCCGGCTTTAAACGCCGTGCAGCAGAAATATGGACCCAGCGGCAAGCTGACGGTATTGGGGCTTAGCCTCGATAAAACCCCAGCCAAGATGGAGGCGGCTGCGGTCAAATATCGCGTGGCTTATCCCGTGGCCTGGGTTGATCCCAAGGTCGCCACGGCCTTTGGCGTGAAGGGATTTCCCAGCGCCTTTTTGCTCAAAAACGGGCAGATCGTAAAGGTGCTCACAGGTGAGCGTAATCTTGCGGCGTTTGAGCGCGACCTAATGCCTTTTCTGAAATAAAGGGCGGATATTGGCCATGCGCAAGAGATTATGGATTTGTGCTGTGCTGCTGCCCGGGCTGCATTGGGGCGCTAGCCTAAGGGCTACGCCTGACAAGCTTAACGCCATGAATAACACCTGCTTGGCTTGTCATAGCTTTACCCCGGCCAGTGGCGGCCTGACTTTTTTGCAGGTGAATGGGGCGGCTGCCAGCGCCCCCTATGGCGTGACGGTCAAGGCCGGCACAGCGTTCACCCTGGTTTACCGTAGCACGGGGCTCTACACCACCACCCTCAACAAGAACACGGGCGGTTTGTTGAGCGTGCCCAATGTGGCCCAGTGGAGCGCAGGCACGGGGCCGCTCTGGACCGACAATGGCCAGAGCGCTGCCACGCCCTGGACCCTGGCCTCGACAGGCATTTTTTATCACACCAACTACCCGGCTAATGAAAGTACGATCAATATGGTGGGTTTGACCACCAACAACGGGCAGACGTCAGCGCCTGCAGACAAGAATCGGCTCGTATCCGACGAAGTTATGAGCGTCACGGTCAATGTCGGGGCCAGCGTGGCCAGCGCGCCCTATAAGATTACGGTGGCGGCTATGGGCCATACCATCAATCAGGCCGTGGCTTGGAGCGCGCCCTTTTATGTCATTGTGCAACCGCCCGATACACCCACGCCCAGCGTGACGCCCAGTGTTAGCCCCACGCCCAGCGCCACGCGAACGGCCACGCCCAGTGTGACGCCCAGTATCAGCCGCACATTCACAGTGACACAGACTCCCATCGGCACCTTCACAGCCACGCCCACCTATAGTGACTCGCCCACCGAGAGCCCGACCTTTAGTAGCTCGCCCACGTTCAGCGATTCACCGACCCAGTCCATGACCGCGACGTTCAGTGCGACCATGACCGCCACACTCAGTCTTAGCGCCAGTCCCAGCCCCAGCGCCACGGGCACCCTTACGCCCACGGCCACCATCAGCCCCAGCTTCACGGTTTCGCCCACCATCAGCCCCACCTGGAGCCCCAGCCCCACCCTGACTTTAGAGCCGGCTTTTGCCTTTGCCTCACCGGTGGACTTGGCTGTGGCGCCCAACCCGGTGCAGGGCGGCCGCTTGACTTTGCTTTACAAGTTGCTGGGTGACGCTGAAAATGTTCGGGTCTGCATTTATAGCGTGGCCTTTACTCGGGTGCACGAGCTTGGGCTGGGCCGCCAGCAGCGCGGGGGCCATCAAGAAAGCGTGGATTTGCCCGCCAACCTTGCTTTGGGGGCCTATTTCTTGCGTTTAGAAGTACGTGAAGGCAGGCAGGCTCAAGCCTCGAAAACCTTGCGTTTCTACAATTTAGGGCGCTAGCATGTTTGAAACCCGGCTCGAGTGTCGGACGTATAAGTGGAACAGGGAGTCTGAATGAAAGTTTTTCGATTTGCATATGCTTTGGCTTTCTATCTCGCATGGGCAGGCACTCTGCCTGCTTTTCAAGGCGAGAAGCATGCCCAGGCCAGCCTGCTCAGCGAGCTGGCAGAATTCGCCCCAGGCCAAGACCTGACGGTGGGCCTGCGTATTCAGCACGATCCGCATTGGCACACCTATTGGAAAGAACCCGGTGATGTGGGCCTGCCCACTGAGATTGAATGGCAGTTACCCAAGGGTGTAACGGCCGGGCCTATACTCTGGCCCAAACCTAAAACTTATAGCGATCCCGGTGGCTTGAAAGCCTTTGGCTACGAAGGCGATCTGCTGCTTTTTACCGTGCTGAAGGTCTCGAAAGATTTTTCGTTATCGACATTAGTGCTCAAGGCGAAGGCCACTTGGCTGATTTGCGCCGAGATCTGCATACCTGGCGGACAAGACGTCAGTCTTGATTTGCCCAAGGCTGACGTGCCGCGGGTTTCAGCCAGCGCTGCGCTTTTTGCTCAATTTCGGCCGAGTCTTGGGCTAGGGCCCGACGATGCTGCGCCCGGTGCGGGCAGCAGCCAGAATTTAGCTTACATGCTCTTATTTGCTTTTATCGGCGGCTTGATCTTGAACCTCATGCCCTGCGTATTGCCCGTACTTTCACTGAAGGTCGTTTCGTTGGTGCGGCAGAGTGGTGAATCACGCCGCCGCAGCACAGCTCTGGGCGCAGCTTTTAGCCTGGGAACTCTAAGCTCGTTTTGGATCATGGCGGGCGCTGTCGTGGCGCTTAAGGGCGCGGGCCAGGCCGTGGGCTGGGGTTTTCAATTTCAGAGCCCCTGGTTTGTCGTTTTCATGGCGAGCGTGGTGACACTCTTTGCGCTCAATCTTTTTGGCGTCTTTGAATTGTCGCTGCCTAGCGGCGCAGCCACAGGTATTCATGAGGCTTCGGGTCGCGAAGGTTTGCCTGGCGCCATGCTTACCGGTGCTTTTATGACCTTGATGGCCACGCCCTGCACGGCGCCTTTTCTCGGGCCTGCCTTGGGATTCGCCTTTACTCAAAACGCGCCGACTCTTTTTGCTGTTTTCACCGCCGTCGGTCTCGGCTTGGCTGCGCCGTATCAGGTCTTCTCAAGTTTCCCAGCCTTGATGCGTTTTGTGCCCAAGGCCGGTAAGTGGATGAATCACTTCAAGCAATTGATGGGCTTTTTGATGTTGGCTACCAATCTGTGGTTGCTCTGGGTTTTGGGGCATCAGACTGGGCTCGAAGTCGTCATCTGGGCCGCGGCCTTCTTAATGGCTTTGGGCCTGGCCAGCTGGATCTATGGCGTTTATGCGCCCATGGGCAGCTCGTGGACCCGTCTCATCGTGGTCGGTCTCTTTAATCTCGTCTTGGTGGGAGGCGCCCTCAAAGGACTGCTCTGGGAGCCGCTTAACTTTAACCCCGGCCATGAAGGCCATGACACTTACCTATCTCGCGGCGGTTGGGAGCCCTATGACGCCGTTAAATTAGAGCAATATAAAAAAGATAAGCGAACGGTCTTTATCGATTTTACGGCTGAATGGTGTTGGACCTGCAAAGTGAACGAAAAAGCCGTCTTAGAAAGCGATGCGGTAGAAAAAGCTTTTCAGGCTGGCAAGGTCATTAAAATCAAGGCCGATTGGACTCGCCGCTCAGCTGAAATAACGAACCTGATTCAAAGTTTTGGCCGCAGCGGCGTGCCGCTTTATGTGGTTTATCTTAATGGCGGAGCGCCTAAAGTCTTGCCTGAAGTGATTACGCAGGGTTTGGTGCTCGAAGCCCTCGGTCGGATTCAATGATTGGGATGCGGAAAACAGGCTAATAAAAAGAGCCTTCCCGCTAGGGAAGGCTCTTTTTACTTAAGAACTAATTTTTTTAGGCTGCTAAGAAATGTTTTAGTTTGATTAATTTCTCAGGCTCGGCGATGACGACCAAGGTATCGCCGGCTTTCAAATGATATTTGGGCGAAGGGTTGTAGTGAAATTCTTTGCCGCCTTCGCGGATGGCCACCGGGCTGATGGCTACGTGCCTATAGATGTCCAATTGTTCCAAAGTCTTTCCGATGGCTTTGCTGTTGGCCGGAATCGTGGCTTCTTCAAAGCGAACACCCTTAGCGCTGCGCAGCATGATATCTAAGAAACTCACAATATTGGGGCGCACTAGCTCGCTGGCCATGCGAAGTCCGCCAATGGTGAGGGGCGCCACAACGGCGTCAGCGCCCGCGCGCATGAGTTTGGGGCGGTTGGCTTCGTTGACGCATTTGGCCACCACGCGAATGTTGTGGTTAAGGTTCTTGGCCGTGAGCACCATAAAGAGATTGAGCTCGTCTGAGTCTAATGCGGCCGCAATACCCTTGGCCTTTGAGATGCCAGCCCGCAGCAGCAAGTCGTCATCGGTGGCGTCGCCGGTGAGGTGAGGGTGATTGTGAATGTCAGGGTCATCTAGCTGCTCGACGTTGCGGTCGATGATGACAAAAGGCATTTTGTTTTTGATGAGCTCTTTGATGATATTGCGGCCGGTCTTGCCTGCACCGCAGACGATAAAATGCCCCTGTACTTTCTTGATCATGTTGTCGACTCTGCGCAAACGCAGCATGCGATTCAAGTGACCCTCCACCACAAACGCGGTCAGTTCTAAGGCTGTGTACGAGATCACGCCCAAGCCCACCGTGACCACCACGATGGTAAAGATCTTGCCAGCATCATCCTTGGGCACGATGTCGCCATAGCCTACGGTGCCCAAGGTGATCACGGTGGCATAGAGCGAGTCGAGCCAATTTTGCCCTTCGATATAGTGGAAGCCCAGGGTGGTAAAGAGCACCATCCCGAAAAGCACCCCCACCAGGGGCAAGATTTTTCGGCGCAGATCCATGGCGCTATTTTGCCTGGGCTAGGGGGTTTTGGGCAAGCCGTTTCAGGCTTTTTCGGCTTTGGCAGCCTGTAAGGCTGGGGCTGCCCTGTGCTAGGATAATGCCTTTCCCATGCCTTTGAGGACGCCCCCTTGACGATCCATGCCCACAGCCAAGTGGTCCTGATCTTGGATTTCGGCTCTCAAGTCACCCAGCTTATCGCCCGCCGCGTGCGCGAAGCTAAAGTTTATTGTGAAATACACCCTTACACACTGAGTTTGGCTCAGATTAAGGCCATGGCCCCAAAGGCCATCATCCTTTCAGGTGGTCCTGCTTCGGTGCATGCCAAGGGCTCGCCCAAACCTGATCCAGGTGTCTTTAGCTTAGGTTTGCCGGTCTTAGGCATCTGCTATGGCATGCAGCTCATGGGCCACATGTTGGGTGGCCGGGTGCGGCCCGCCAAAGCTCGCGAGTTTGGCCATGCCGAGATCGCGGTGCAGAGCGCTTGCACCCTCTTTAAAGGCCTACCCAAAAAGCAAAAAGTTTGGATGTCGCATGGCGATCACGTCGAGCGCATGCCGAAAGGTTTCAAAGGCGTGGCCAAGACCGGCAGCAGCCAGGCAGCCATGGCTGACGAGGCGCGCGGATTTTACGGCATTCAATTCCACCCCGAAGTTGCGCATACGCCGCGCGGGGCCGAGATGCTTAAGAACTTTGTCTATAAAGTGGCGGGCTGCAAAGCCAATTGGACCATGGCCAATTTCCTCACTGAAAAATCAGCTGAGGTGAAGCGCGTGGTGGGCAAGGGCCGCGTGCTACTGGGCTTGTCGGGCGGCGTGGATAGTTCGGTAACGGCGGTGCTCTTGCATCGTGCCATCGGCAAGCAGTTAGTTTGCTGTTTTGTTGACAATGGTTTGCTCCGCAAAGGCGAGCGCAAGAAAGTTGAACAGATGTATCGCAGCCGCTACAAGATGAATATACGAGTGGTTGATGCTGCGAAACTTTTTTTGGGCCGGCTTAAGGGTGTCACCGATCCTGAAACAAAACGTAAAATTATTGGCAAGACTTTTATTGAGGTCTTTGATACTGAAAGCAAAAAACTCGGACAATTTGACTTTTTGGGTCAGGGCACACTTTATCCTGACGTTATTGAAAGCGTTTCGGTCAAGGGCCCCAGTGCAGTCATCAAATCGCACCATAATGTGGGCGGTTTGCCCAAGGGCATGCGCTTTAAATTGGTCGAACCCTTAAGGGAACTCTTTAAAGACGAGGTCCGTCATTTGGGTGAGACCATGGGCATGGATGAAACCGTGGTCTGGCGCCATCCCTTTCCGGGTCCCGGCCTTGCCATTCGTTGTTTAGGTGAGGTGACTTTAGAAAAGCTAACAGCTCTGCGTGAAGCTGATGCCATCGTCATTGAAGAGATACGGGCTGCGGGTTTTTATCGCAAACTTTGGCAGGCCTTTGCCGTGATCTTGCCGGTTAAGAGCGTGGGCGTCATGGGCGATGAACGCACCTATGAGTTTACCTGTGCCATTCGTGCGGTGCAGTCAAGCGATGCCATGACCGCAGATTGGGCTGATTTGCCCCATGCCCTGTTGGGTAAGATCAGCAACCGCATCATTAATGAGGTGCGTGGTATCAATCGAGTGGTCTATGACATTAGCAGCAAGCCCCCTGCCACGATTGAGTGGGAATAGAATGCTCTGGCATGGGCAAGATCCGGCCAAGGGCGAATTGAGCTTAGGCCTGTCGCTTGCCACCGCGCAGGCTGCGCCCGATTTTGCCTTTCAATGGCTGGATTGCGGGCTCTTTGAAGATCGTGAGCTTTCGCAGCTCGCGCCCTTAGATGACTTAAAGCAATGGTTGAGGGCCACCGCTGGCTCTGATTCTGTGCATTTTGATGAAGTTCGGGCCGCGCTATTGGCCGAAGAAGAAAAGGCCCGGGCAGCGGCCCAAAAAGCCGGCGAAAAGTTTGATCTGGTCGACTACGAGCTGAATCAATTGCAGTCAGATAACAGTTATGAGCGTTTCGACCCTCTGTGGACGCGCGCCCTCTTGGGGCTCTATTTAGACGAGGCAGATTCGCTCAACGCTTTCTCGCGCTCGCAATACAAAGCCAATTCAATTCTGGGCGTGAGTTTTACACTGCCGCCAGCCTGGCGCCATCCTGAGATCAGCGCGCAGATTGCCAAAGAACAGTTGGCAGCTTTTGGTGCGCCTGCTGCCGAAATCGAACGCGCTTTGCGAAAAAATTCAAAAGTCGAATGGACCGGTGCGTTGCAGTTAGAGTTGGTGAGCAAAGGCATGCGTCGAGATCTAAGCCCGGTACGTGAAACAGCTTTTGTTGAAATCAAACTGACTGATCCCCGCGTGACAGATTTGACCGACCTTTCACTTTGCTTGGCTTATCCTCGCGCCTGGGAGGGTTACTTTTTAGCGCATTTTGATAAGGTGCGTCAGCGCCTGGGTCTCAAAGATATTAAACCGTGAAAACCTTCGCACTGATCCTAGGCCTGCTCAGCACTGCGACATGCCTCTTGGCAGACTGGCCAAGTTTAAAAGGCGGGCCCTTGCGTCAGAATTGGGGCCCACGGGGGTTGAGTCTGCCCGCTAAGGTGGCATTTAGCTATTCGGCCGGCGCAGAACTCTATGCTTCGCCCGCGGTGGTGGACGGGCTCATCGTTTTGCCATCATCAGACGGGTACTTGCATGCTATCTCTGAAAAGAACGGCAAACTTAAGTGGCGTAGTCGTATGCCAGGTAAAGTTTGGGGTAGCAGTCCCGCGGTTGAAAAAGGGGTGATTGCGGTGGGCTGTGACAATGGTTGTGTGGCTTTTGTGGATCTAGCGACGGGCAAGGTGCTCAATCAAGGCTGTTTTCCTAAGAATGGCTTTTTTGGAAAAGCCAATGACATTACCGGCTCGCCACTTTGGGTTAATGGCCGCGTTTTAATCGGTTCTTTTAATTATCAATTGGGCGCATTTGAAAAAAATGGTCAACTGGCATGGACCCTTGATACCGAAGGCAAATTGCGCGATACGGCCCCGGCCTATGACGGCCAGAGGGTCTATGTGGGCAGCATGGATGGCCGCATTTATGCCGTCGATGCTAGTAACGGGAAATTGCTCTGGCGTTCAGACAGCTTTGACGTGATCAACAGCGCGCCCGCATGCATCCAAGGCAAGCTCTTGGTGGGCTCGGGTGACAGAAAGGTTCGTTCGTTAGATCCGGCTACAGGGCAGGCTCAGTGGGCCTTTTCGACACGAGGTAAAGTTATGTCATCACCAGCTTGGGATGGTGCTGATGGACTCTTGGTGGGCGATTCTGAAAATTCTATTTATCACCTAAGCCTTAAAGACGGGTCACGTCTCTGGGAAAGCCGCCTGAGTGGGCCAATTCTGGCCGCGCCCTTGGTCTTGGGTCAGCAAGTCTGGATCGGTGATTTTGAAGGCCGTTTGCATGTTCTCGATCTGGCCACCGGTCAAAGTCTGCAAAGTCAGATCTTGCCAGGTGGTATTTTTGCAGCAGCGGTGCCTGCCTCAGGCCGTGTTTTGGTGGCAGGCCGCAATGGCCAGCTTACGGCCTTTGAAGCGGCTACTGCTCCCTAAGCGCGGCTGACATGTCTTTTGTTCACCTTCACGTACATTCTGACTATTCATTGTTGGACGGGGCAGCCTCGGTCGATGCCCTTGCCAGGCGAGCTAAAGAGCTTAAACAATCAGCTCTGGCTCTCACCGATCATGGCAATTTGCATGGTGCGGTGGCCTTTCAGCAAGCCTGCCTCAAGCAAGCCATTCGCCCCATTTTGGGCATGGAAGCTTATATAGCCCCGGGCTCGCGCCAAGAGCGACAAAGCAAACACGGCTTATCCGACGCGGCTTATCATTTGATACTCTTGGCTGAGACGCCAGAGGGTTGGGCCAATCTCGCCCGCCTCAGCAGCATTGGCTACCTGCAAGGTTTCTATTACCGCCCTCGCATTGATAAAGAGGTGCTGGCTCGGCACCGCAAAGGTTTAATTTGTCTTTCGGGTTGTTTGGGTGGGGAACTCGCATCGTTGATCTTGAAAAATGAACTGCCCTTGGCGCGAACCGCGGCTGAATCATTCTTAGAAATATTTGGCAAAGACCATTACTTTCTTGAAATTCAAGATCAAGGCCTGCCTGAACAAGCCCGGGTCAATCGAGATATATTGCAGTTAGGCCAAGACTTGGGCATTCGTGTTGTGGCTACCAATGACAGCCACTATGCCGAACGCGATATGGCCGAGGCACACGATGCGATGCTCTGCGTGCAAACCGCCGCTCGCGTCTCAGATCGCGAGCGCATGCGTTTTGGCAGCGAGGAATATTACTTAAAGAGCGAGCAAGAGATGCGGGCGGCCTTTGCAGGTTTAGATCATGTGATTGATGCCAGTGGTGAGATCGCAGGGCGCTGCCATGCCATCATTGAGACCGGCAAGCCCATGCTGCCCGAGTTCACCCCGCCCGCTGACTTTAAGGGTAAGGCCGCTGCTTATCTTCAAGAACTCTGCCAAGCCGGTTTAGAGCGTCGCTATCCTGCGGGTGAGGCCCTGCGCGCAGATGCTGAAAAGCGACTTGCTTATGAGCTGGGCATCATTGAAAAACTGGGTTTTGAGGGCTATTTTTTAGTGGTGCAAGATTTTATTAGCTGGGCCCGCAAGCAGGGCATACGCGTGGGTCCGGGCCGTGGTTCTGCCGCTGGTTCGCTGGCCAGTTATTGCTTAGGGATCACCCAACTTGATCCGCTAGAACGCGGCTTGCTTTTTGAACGATTTCTGAACCCCGAGCGCGTGAGCCCGCCCGATATCGATGTCGACTTTGAAGATGGTCGCCGTCATGAAGTGATTGAATACGTGGCGCGAAAATATGGTCGCGAACGCGTGGCCTCGGTGGCGACCTTTGGCACCATGCAGGCCCGCGCGGCACTAAGGGATGTCGGGCGCGTGCTGGATTACAGTTATGGCGAGGTTGATGTCTTGGCCAAAATGGTGCCAGGTGAGCCGGGCATGACGCTCTCTTTAGCTTTAGAACGCTCGGCTGAATTCAAAGCAGCCGCTAGCGAAGCAAGGCCAGGCCGTTTGATCAACTTGGCCAAGAAACTCGAAGGCATGAATCGCAACCTCGGCACCCATGCTGCGGGTATCGTCATCGCGCCGCGCGACCTTTTTGATTGCGTGCCGCTTTGCCTGCCCCGCGACAGCGAAGACCAGCCTGAGGGCGAGGCTCAGGGCCTGCTCATGACCCAATTCGATATGGCTTCGCTTGAGAAGGTGGGTTTGCTCAAGGTCGACTTTTTGGGACTGAGGACATTAAGTGTTATTGAAGGCTGCCTTAAGTTGCTTAAAGAAGCGGGCCAGCCTTTGCCGGATGTCGACAAGCTGCCGGACCGCGACTCAGAAGTTTTTGCGATGCTGAGCAAGGGTGAGAGCCACGGCGTGTTTCAATTAGAAAGTTCGGGCATGCGCGATCTTTTAAGGCGCTTCAAGCCTGCCTGCCTTGAAGATCTAGATCAGTTGATCGCACTTTATCGCCCTGGCCCTATGCGCATGATCGATGAATATTTGCGTCGGCGCGAAGGCAAAGATAAGGCTAGTTACGAGCATCCTTTGCTGGAAGCGATTTTGAGTCCCACCCAGGGCGTGATCGTTTACCAAGAGCAGGTTATGCGGGTGGCGGTTGAGTTGGCAGGTTTCAGCTTGGCGCAGGCAGATCTCTTGCGCCGCGCCATGGCCAAGAAAGACGAAGATCTGCTCGAGCGTCAGCGAGAGCGCTTTCATCAAGGTTCGAGTCAGAAAGGGCTCAAGCCCGATGCCAGCGAACGTGTTTTTGACTTGCTCAAGCGCTTTGCCGAATATGGCTTTAACAAATCACATTCCGCGGCCTATGCCCAAGTGGCCTATCAGACGGCCTGGCTTAAAGCCCATCATCCGCAAGAATTTTTCTGTGCCCTGCTGACCTCAGAATTGGGTGATTCAGACCGCTTGCAGGTTAATTTGGCTGAGCTCAAACGCCAAGGCTTGGCCTGGGCTGGCCCGCACATCAATGCCAGTCAGGCAGGCTTTACGGCTGAAAAAGAGGGTCTGCGCTTGGGCCTGGCTGTGATCAAAGGCTTGGGCTGGGGCGCAGCAGAAGCTTTGGCCAAAGAACGGGCCAGCAACGGGGCTTATCACGATCTAGAGGATCTATTGCGCCGCAGCGACACGCGTGTCTTGCCAGCTCGTGCAGCTGAATCTCTTATTAAGGCCGGCGCTTTAGATGGCTTGGGCGCCACCCGCGCCAGTCTCTTGGCAAGTCTGCCCTTGGCCCTCGATCGGGCGGTGCGCGATCGAGATGACCGGGTTTCGGGTCAGGTTTCGCTTTTTGAAGCTGCGGCGAATGCTGGGCCGCGCGAAGATCCCAAGCTGCCTGAATGGCAAGAGCCTCAGTTGTTGGCCTTTGAGAAAGAGGCTCTGGGATTTTATCTGAGCGGCCATCCCTTGGACCGACTAGAGGCTGAGCGTAACTTGCTCAGGCCCCAGTCCTTGGCCTCTTTGCTTGAAGCGCGCGACGGCGCTAAGGCCTGTGTGGCGGGACTAATTTTGGGGGTCAAGCAGCTCACCACCAAACGCCAAGAAGCGATGGCCCGCGTCACGCTTGAAGACGCCAGTGGTATTTGTGAGCTGCTCATTTGGCCCCGCGCCATGGACAAAGCCAGGCCCCATCTTAAAAAAGACGCTTTGATCGCGGCGCGTGGCAAGGTTGATCAAAGCGGCGAGCAAGCGAAATTGTCGGTCGAAGATTTAGAAGACTTGGCTTTGGCGCCGCAACGTTGGGCTAAGGGCCTGCATTTAGCATTGCCGCAACATGATGAATCAGCCAGCGAAGCATTGATGCATTGGCTCAGGCAACACAGCGGCAGCTTGCCCGTGTATTTGCATTGGCGGGATGGCAGAGGGGAATTACTGCAAAAATTAGGGACGGGTCACGGCATTGAATTCAGCGCAGATGCCCGGTCTTCGCTTGCGAAACTTGAAGGTTTAGAAGCCTGGATTGATTTGGGGGCTTAGAGCCCTAATTGCGATTGAATATTGCGAGTGGGGCCATGTTGAGGATCGCGTTTTAAAGCTTCGCTAAAAAAGGTCTTGGCCCGACTTAGGTCATTTAAGCTCAACAAAAGCAGGCCCTGGCCATAGGCATAGTCAGCGGGACCCGGGTCCAGTTCGTTGGCCAGCTTGACGCTTTCAAAAGCCGCAAGTAAAAGCGTCTTGGCTAAGGGCTTGAACTTCTTGGTTTCAGCTTCTCGTGAGCTCTGCCATAAAGCAGTTGAATTAAAGAAAGCCAGCCGCGCCGCAAGGCGTGGCTCTTTCTTTTTGAGGGGATCGATCAGTTGTAAGCCTAGCTTCTCTTGGTTCAGTGCAGCATAGAGCGCCATCATATTTTCATAAAAGAGACGGGTCACGGGCGCTAAGGTGATGGCCTGGTCATAGTATTGGCGCGACCGCTCAAGGGCCCCGGCTTCGCCAGCCAATGCGCGACTTGAAAAGAGCCGGCCTAAGTTGCCGCGGTAATAGGCATTGCGAGGATTAAGCCGGACCGCCTTTTCATAGGCTTCTTGCGAAGCCAAATACCAGGCGGCTTGGCCGGCAGCCTCAGGGGCTCGCTTGGCGAGTTCTTCAAAGGTCAGGCCCAAATAGACCCAGTATTTCACTTCGCCGGGGCAAAGAGCCAGGCCCTCTTCTTGGGTATAGGCAGCTAGGCAAAGTAAGAGGGCTTCTGCGGCTTTGCGAAATACAGGTTCTGCGGCATGGCGTGCCTGCATGCCTAGGCTGAGCGTCGACTCGGCCTGGCGTATGCGCTCAAACCAGGCGCTGCTCTCGGCTTGCAGGGCCTTGGCATGTGGCAGTTTTGACACATTGAAAGCGCGCAGGCCTTCGAGGGCATAGCCGGCTTGGGCCGCAGCTTCTTCGAGCTTGGCGCCATGTGCGCTGCGATTTTGATCGTGCACCAAATTTGCAAAATGAAAGCGCGTGTCTGCTTGCCAGGTCGCGCTGGCTAGTTTGAGGCCCAAGACGCATAGCAAGGTCAGCGCCAGAAGTAGCAAGCCCTTGGGCAGTTCTAGTTTTTTCTGAATCACGCTGCGATTTTGACTTAGGCCCAGGCAAGCGAGCGCCATAAAGAATGGCGAGCTAATGGCAGCGACGCCAAAGCTTACGAGATTTTGAGCCTGGTAGCCGACCAAGAGTGAGGCCAAGGCCAGCCAAGCCAGGCTTTCGTTTTGTTCGCGTTCTTTCCATCGCGCGCGCCAGGTCCTGGCTGCGGCGAAAAGTAGCCAAAGCCAAATGACTAGTCCGGGTATGCCTTGGGTGGCCAAGATCTGTAAAAGCTCACTATGGGCATTGCGTGACGAAACATTGTCGCCGTCATAGAGAGCGAATTGGGCTGTGGAATGCTGGGGGAAGACAGTTTTAAACGTGTCGACGCCCGTGCCCAGCAAGGGGCGTTCACCTGCGATGCGCAGGGCTGTGCCCCAGATTTCAAAACGAGATTCTTTTAAAGCTTTGACGGGATTGGCTAAGGTATAGGCCAAGCGTTGGCGCAGGCCACTGCCCAAGCTCAGGCTGAGCAAGCTGACGCTGAGCAGAGCAATGCCCACCCAGAGGCCCAGCTTCAATCCGCGCAGGCTCTGGCCCTGGCCCTGAGCTTGCCAAGTCTGTCGCAAGCGCAAGGCCCAAGCCACAGCCCAGAAGGCTGCGATGGCCAGCAAGCCGAGATAAGCACCGCGTGTGCCGGTGCCAGCCAATGCAATCAAGAGCAAGACACCTTCGGCCAAGGTAAAGCTGCGTAGGCCCAGGGCCCTAAATTTGGGTAGCAGGCGCAGGCCCGCGAGCGCGATGAGCAACACGATGGCTAGGGCACTGCCTTTGGGTGCCCAAGCTGCTGTGCCTAGCAGGCGCAAGCTTTGCCAGCCACGCTCGCTGAGCAGCCAGGCCAAGATGGCCAGGGCAGCGAGTGTTAGGCCATAAATTCTGGGCCTGAGCTTGCGTGTTGCAGATTCTTGAGGGCTTTCTAAAGCTAGCGATACCCAGAGGCCTAAGGCCATGACCATCATGGCGCCTAAAAAATTCGGGTTGCCCATGCTGGCAAAATAGCGGCCCTCGACAATGGAACTCGCTGACCAGGCCATCGGGTCCATGTGCAGGGCTTGAGCCAGGGCATAGAGGGCGGTGATCAGGGCGCCGAGATAAAAGGACCCCAGCATGAATTGAGCTTGGCGACGCTCGCGTAGCAGTTGGCTGGTGAGGGCAAAGAGCAGCACATAATTGAGTTGTGTCAGGCTACCCGCGAAATTTTCGTATTCACCGCGCCAGCTCAAGGCGGGGCTTACCGAGCTCAGGGTACCCACCACGAGCCAAAGGGCCCAGGCTAGCATGGGATAATCTAAAGCCGAACGGCGCCATACCCAGATGCCTCGTAGGGCCATGGCAGCCAGAGTCAGGCTTAAAGCCACAACGCTGGCCATGCGTATCATGACCAGTTTGGGCAGCTCGAATTGGTCGTGAGTTTGGGGCCAGAGAAACAACGGCAGGGCTAGCAAGAGGCTGGCCAGCACACCACGCGCCAAGGCTTCGCAACGGTCTGCAAGGCTGGGTTTTAATGTTTGGGGTAAAGGGGGCAAGGGAATCTCAAAAAGAGGCGGGCCTACTATATCCAAGGCCTTTCGCAGGGTCAACGTCAGGGCTTTAAGGCCCCAGGGCCTGTGCTATGATGAGGGCCTGCACCCAGGGAGCGCTGTGGCCGAAGATAGACAAGAAATTTCACGCCGAGTGACCGACTTGCTGGCTTCAGCCAAGAATGCTGAGGCCCGGGCCGAAGTTGAGCGCCTGCTTAGCCTTTATCCTGGCGACCCTGAGATCGGTTCTTTGGCTGGCGATGTCTATGCCTGGACCGGGGCCCCCAGCACCGCCTATCGCCAATATAATGCCGCTGCCGATGCCTATCATCGTCTGGGTGAGTCAGACAAGATGCTGGCCATCCACCATAAAATTCTCGAGCTCGACCCCACCCTGCTCGATGCGCAAACTCAGACCCGCATACGCCTCTTAAATTTGCTCGTTAGCGCTGAAGATGCCCTGGCTGCCAACCGCCTCGAAGAAGCCGTGGGCTGGTACAAAGAAGCCGTCAAACTTTTTCCTAATCACACCATCACTTATCAGCGCTTAGCCACTTTGCTGGTGCGCATGGGCCTGAATCAAGACGCGGTCGAGCAGTACATGACTGTGGCTCGCGCTTTCTTTAGCCATCACGTGCATGCCAAGGCCAGGCCCTATTTTGAGCGAGTGCTTGAGCTTGAGGCTGATCACCCCGAGGCCCTGCAGTCTTTGATGAATTGCCTCGCTGCCGAGGGCAAACCCGAGTTGGCTGAGCGTCCTCTTAAAGCTGCCACGCAATTGGCTTTGGAAAAAGGCGAGAGCGAGAAGGCGCAAGCTTATTTCGACCGCTTGCCAGATGAAATCAAAGAACAGATAACGCCACTCAAATGCGCCCTCTTGCTGCAAAGCGGCCAGGAGCAGCAAGCCAAGCAGTGCTTAACGCAGATTGACATGGACCGTGTGGAAGTTTTGGATTGGTTCCGCCATATGGGGCGCAAAGCCATTGAACGCGCTGACACGTATGTAGGTGATATCTATAAGCAGTGGGCGGGGGATGCGCCAAATGAACTTGAAACAAATCTAGGGACGCAAGGCAGTGCGCCCGAAATTGCGTCGGTTCCAGATGAAGCTCTAGCGGCGCCCCCGGTTCCCGCGCCCGTGGCGCCACCGCCTGCAGCTGTTCTTGTGGCAGTGCCTGCTGCACCGCCCATGGGCGTGCCTGCGCCCCCGCCGCCAGGTTGGGTTCCACCGCAGGGAATTACGCCTACGCAGCCCACGGCGCCTGGCCTTCGAGGCCCGGCCCTCGAGGCCCGCATTCAGGGATCGCCTGTCGAATCAGCGGGCACCTCAGGCCAGGCTCAGGTACCTACCCCGCCTCTTACGCCAGTGGCACCTGCGCCCATGCCTGTGCAGCTTGTCGTTGCTGCTCCTGCCCCAGTGCCGGCTGCCCCG
>CAZFUM010000035.1:0-18806 GCA_964521965.1 uncultured bacterium
TTTTGACCCGCGCCTACTGGCCCTTTGAACTCAAAGAGAATTTCTGGGCCTTGGCCACCCCCTGGAGCAAGGTGCACATCGAATGGCTTAAAGCTGAGGGCAAGAATGGGACATTTGACCTAGCTGCCAAACAGAGCCTGCGGGGCCAATTCTTTCAAGCCTGGGAACAGTATCACCTCAAGGTTAGCCCCGAATTGGCAAGCGCCCTAAGCTTGAAAAGCTCTCAGGGAACCCTTAGCATTGGCGCCCTGCCCCAGGGAAGGCGCATTGAGTTGCGGGGCAGCCTGAGGGCTGACAGCCTGCCAGCAGGCTTTGTAGCGAATGGCCCCAAGACTTGGGCTCGTGCCGGCGCAGAGCCAGGCATTGAATTAGACCTGAACGCCAAAGTCGTTCGTTTCGAAAAAGAAAAAACAGCGAAAGAGGACAAGCATGACGAATAAGCCCTTACGCTCAGCCCGTATTACCGCTGGCGATCACCGCGCGCCTAACCGCGCCATGCTGCGTGCCGTTGGCTTTAAAGATGAAGACTTTAAAAAGCCTATCGTGGGCGTCTGCTCGACTTACTCAGACATCACGCCCTGCAATATGCACATTCACGAACTCGCGCTCAAAGCTCGCGCAGGCGCAGACGAAAACCATGGCGTGGGCCTCATCTTTGGCGCCCCGACCGTTTCAGACGGCATCAGCATGGGCACCGAAGGCATGAAATTCTCTTTGGTGAGCCGCGAGGTCATCGCCGACGCAGTCGAAGTCGTGAGCCAGGCCCAAGCCTTTGACGCCCTAGTTACCATCGGCGGCTGCGACAAAAATATGCCCGGCTGCCTCATCGGCATAGCGCGTGTGAACATCCCCTCGGTCTTTGTTTATGGCGGCACCATCAAGCCCGGCCGGGCCTTGGGCAAAGATGTCGATATCGTGAGCATCTTCGAGGCTGTGGGCCAGCATGCAGCTGGCAAAATGTCAGACAAAGACCTCAAAGAAATCGAATGCAACGCCTGCCCAGGAGAAGGGTCGTGCGGTGGCATGTATACGGCCAATACGATGGCCAGCGCGATAGAAGCGCTGGGCATGAGCCTGCCGGGCTCGTCATCGCAGCCTGCTGCCAGCAAAGACAAATATAAAGATTGCTACGAGGCTTCTAAGGCAGCCCTTCAGCTGCTCAAGATCGACCTAAAGCCTAAAGACATCATGACGCGCAAAGCATTTGAAAACGCCATTCGCGTGGTCTTAGTGCTGGGCGGCTCAACCAACGCCGTACTGCACCTGCTGGCCATGGCTGACGCGGTCGGGGTGAAGCTACAATTGGACGACTTTCAGAAGTTCAGCGACAAGACGCCCTGGCTAGTCGACCTCAAGCCCAGTGGCCGCTTCTCGATGGCCGATCTCTGGGCTGTTGGAGGCTTAGAACCCATTATGAAGATGCTGCTCGAAGCCGGCATGCTGCACGGCGATTGCATCACCGTGACCGGCAAGACCGTGGCTGAAAACCTTAAATCAGTGAAGCCGCTCGATAAGCATCAAGAAATCGTGCGTTCACTCAAAAACCCACTCAAGCAAACAGGCCATCTGCGCATACTCTATGGCAACTTAGCTCCTGACGGCGCTGTGGCCAAAATAAGCGGCAACGAAGGCTTAAAGCACAGCGGCCCTGCTCGCTGCTTTGACAGTGAAGAAAAGGCCTTGGCCGCGATACTCAGCGATAAGGTAAAGAAGGGTGATGTCATCGTGATTCGCTACGAGGGCCCCAAAGGCGGCCCTGGCATGCGCGAAATGCTGGCCCCCACATCGGCCATCATGGGCAAGGGTCTTGGAAAAGATGTAGCCCTCATCACCGACGGCCGCTTCTCAGGCGGCTCGCACGGCCTCGTGGTCGGTCACATCACCCCTGAAGCAGCCGTGGGCGGCCCTATTGGCTTAATCAAAGAAGGCGACATCATCACTTTAGATGCCGTCAAAAACACCTTGACCCTGGCTGTACCCGCAGCCGAACTCGCCAAGCGCAAGAAAAAATGGCGCGCGCCCGTCAGCAAGTACCCCAAAGGCGTGCTGGCTAAGTACGCCAAGCTCGTCACCAGCGCGAGCTTAGGGGCAGTAACAGATAAATTATGACCCTCAAAGCCATCATTTTTGATTTAGACGGCACGCTGATTGACCAGGACGGCGCCGAGCGGGCAGCGTTGACGAAACTTTACGCCAAAGACGTCAAGCTGGACCCCCTGCCCCCTTTTAGCCAGTTCTTGCGCGTTTGGCGCAACACCGCCGAAGAATACCTTGAACGTTTCCTCAAGAACGAGCTGAGCTTTGATGAACAGCGTATTTTGCGAGGACAGGCCATTTTCAAACATTTCAATGCCGACCTTAGCCGCGAAGGTGCCCTTGACCTCTTCAATGCCTACATCGTTTTCTACCGCGAAGCCTGGCGGGCTTATGACGAAACCTTGCCTGTCTTGGCCGAGCTAAAAAAACGTTACCGTCTTGGTATCATCACCAATGGCCAGCCTGAGCAGCAACGCAGCAAAGTCGAGCAATGCGGGCTGAGTCCCTTTTTTGAACACGTATTGGTTTCGGGCGAAATTCAAATTGCCAAACCCGCCCCCGGCATCTTCGATGCAAGCCGCAAAGCCTTTGGCTTAGAAGCCTCAGAGATGATCTACGTGGGCGACCGTTTGAATATTGATGTCGATGGCGCCTTAGGCGCTGCTTGGCAAGCCTGCTGGCTAGACCGGGTGGGTATGCCGAACCCTCAAAATCTGCTTCCCTATTTGCACGTTTCCTCATTAACTGAGCTAGATCAGAAAATATAGGTTTTGTCCTGCGAACCAGCCAGCAAGCTGCCTGTTTAGAAAGTTTGCACTTTTATTCACAAAGTCCTGAAATAGCCTTTCAATTTAAGCATAAATCTATTTCTATCAAGCTTTACAATGATTTTATCAGATTGCTATACTTAGCACCCCTGACCCAAGGATGTGTCTGGGCAACAGCCAAACATAAGAAAAGATGACAAGGCGGGTCCACGCGCAGGCGGGAATCAATGGTGATTCCCTAGCTTAGCGCGACCCGCCTTTGCTGTCTCTTAAGGGACGAAATGCTCTTACCCAACAACGACCACGGTCTAGCGCCCTTTGACGCAGGCAAAGACAGCTGCGGCGTGGGCTTTATTGCGCAAATGAAGAACCAGCGCAGCCACGAAATCGTGAGCCAGGGCCTCGACATACTCGAGCGCCTCGAGCATCGTGGCGCAACCGGCGCGGAAGTCAACACCGGCGACGGTGCGGGCATACTCATTCAGTCGCCCGACCTATTCTTGCGCAAAGTGGCCAAGGCCCAAAATATCGAACTGCCCGCCGAGGGTGCCTATGCCTCTGGCCTAGTCTTCTTGCCCAAAGACAAGAACGAAGCCGAGCAAGTGAAAGGTTTTTGGGCCAAGCAGTGCTCAGCCAAAGGCCAGAAATTTTTGGGTTGGCGCAAAGTGCCGGTCGTTAACAAAAATCTGGGTCCAACGGCTCTGCTCGGCGAGCCCAGCATGGAGCTAATCTTTATTGCCGGCGACGCCAAGCTCGACCGCGACGCCTTTGACCGCAGCCTTTATCTGATTCGCAAAGCAGTCGAAGGCGATGTCCGCAATTCAAATATCAAACAAAAGAGCTTTGCCTATGCTTGTGGCCTCAATAGCCGCACGCTCGTCTATAAAGGCATGCTCACCCCAAGTCAGCTGCGCGAATACTTTCCTGATTTATCAGACCCCGACATGCAGAGTGCATTGGCTGTGGTGCACTCACGCTTTTCCACCAATACCTTTCCGTCATGGGACTTAGCCCATCCATTTAGGTATTTGGCCCACAACGGCGAAATCAATACCCTACGCGGCAACATCAATTGGATGCACGCCCGCCAGGCTGATTTCAAGAGCCCGCTTTACCCTGGCAAGGACATGGAAGACCTCAAACCTATTATTGTCGAAGGCGGATCCGACACAGCTTGCCTCGACAACGCTTTAGAAATGCTCGTCATGACAGGCCGTTCCCTGCCCCATGCCATGATGATGCTCATCCCAGAGGCCTGGTCAGGCCATAAGCAAATGAGCACTGAACGCCGCGATTTCTACCGCTACCACAGCTGCCTCATGGAGCCCTGGGACGGCCCAGCCTCGGTGACGTTTACCGATGGGCGCGTGATTGGCGCTACCTTAGATCGAAACGGTCTCAGACCAAGCCGCATTTGGATCACCAAAGATGATCTTGTCGTAATGGCCTCAGAAGTCGGCGTGCTGCCCATTGCCCAAGACCGCATCTTGAGCAAGACCCGCCTGCAGCCAGGGCGCATGTTCTTAGTCGACTTAGAGCAAGGCCGCGTGCTCAATGACGAAGAGCTCAAAGAGAATATGTCCAAATCGCAACCCTATGGCGACTGGCTCAAGCAGAACCTGCTCACGCTCAAAGACCTGCCCGAAGCCCACGTGCCGACCCCCGATCACGAGACTCTGCTGCACCGCCAGCTGGCCTTTGGCTACAGCCACGAAGACTTGAAAATGATCATGGCGCCCATGGCCTTAGATGGCCAAGAACCGGTGGGCAGCATGGGCGAAGACACGCCTCTGGCTGTCTTAAGCGAAAAACCCCAACTGCTCTTCAACTATTTTAAACAGCTCTTTGCCCAGGTCACCAACCCACCCTTGGATGCGATTCGCGAAGAGCTGGTCACTTCGGTGCTGACGACCTTGGGGCCTGAGGGCGACCTGTTTAATCCCACGGCCAACAATTGTCGCCAAATCGAGCTCAGCAGCCCCATTCTCGACAACGATGAGCTAGCGCGTTTGCGCGCAGCCTCGGCCAGCGGCTTTAAGAGCGTGACCTTGCCCACCGTTTTCAAAGCTAGCGATGGCGCCCAAGGCATGGAAGCCGCCCTCGCGCAACTTTGCAAAGACGCCAAGAAAGCCGTGCTCGATGGCGCTGCTATTCTTATCGTTTCAGACCGAGCCGTCGACAAGGCGTTAGCGCCTATCCCCTCTCTCTTAGTCGTAGCAGGCTTGCACCACTTTCTCATTCGCGAAGGCCTGCGCACTCGCTGCGGCATCGTGATCGAGTCAGGCGAACCACGTGAGATCCATCATTTTTGCCTCTTACTAGGATATGGCGTGAATGCCATCAATCCTTATGTCGCCTTTGAGACGCTGGATGACATGATCACGCGCGGCATCTTGCCTAGCGAAGTCACCCACGAAAAAGCCGTCGCTAAATACATCAAGGCTGCCAACAAGGGCATTGTAAAGACTATGTCTAAAATGGGCATCAGTACGATACAGAGTTATCGCGGCGCCCAAATCTTTGAGGCCTTGGGGCTGAAGAAGGCTTTCATCGACAAATACTTCACCTGGACAGCAAGCCGCATCGAAGGCCTAGGGCTTGAAGAAATCGCGGCTGAGACCTTAGCTCGCCATGCATCCGCTTGGCCAGAACGCCAAGCTGGCCCCCTCGAACTCGATTGGGGCGGGCGTTACAAATGGCGCCGCGAAGGCGAAGCCCATCTCATGAACCCCGAGACCGTGGCGCAACTGCAGCACGCAGTCTTCACCGGTGATTACAAGGCCTTCAAGCGCTACACCCAGCGTCTCAATTTGCAGGCCGAAAAGCTCTACACCCTGCGCGGACTCTTTGCCTTTAAAAAGACCCGTCAGCCCATAGCGATTGATCAAGTCGAGCCGGTCAGCAGTATCGTCAAACGCTTCACCACGGGCGCCATGAGCTATGGCTCAATATCGCAAGAGGCTCACGAAACCTTAGCCATCGCCATGAATCGTTTGGGCGCCAAGAGCAACACCGGCGAGGGCGGCGAGGACGAGGCTCGCTTTACGCCCATGGAAAATGGCGACAGTAAGCGTTCGGCCATCAAACAGGTGGCTTCGGGCCGTTTTGGCGTTACGTCACACTACTTGGTCAACGCAAGGCAGATTCAAATCAAGATGGCTCAAGGCGCCAAGCCTGGCGAAGGCGGCCAACTGCCTGCCAAAAAGGTCTGGCCATGGATCGCCAAAACGCGCCATAGCACGCCGTTTGTAGGCCTGATCTCACCCCCGCCTCACCACGATATCTATTCGATCGAGGACCTTGCCCAGCTTATTTATGATTTGAAGAATGCCAATGACAAGGCTGACATCTCAGTCAAGTTAGTGGCCGAAGTGGGCGTGGGCACTGTGGCAGCAGGCGTGGCCAAAGCACATGCCGATCACATTTTGATTTCAGGCCATGATGGCGGCACAGGCGCTTCGCCGCTCAGCTCGATCAAATATGCGGGCATACCCTGGGAACTCGGCTTAGCAGAAACCCACCAAATCTTGGTCAAGAACGGCCTGCGCGACCGCGTCAAGCTTGAAACAGATGGCCAACTTCGCACCGGCCGTGATGTGGTGATCGCTGCCCTCTTGGGCGCCGAAGAATATGGCTTTGCGACAGTGGCTTTGGTCACTACCGGCTGCATCATGATGCGCGTTTGCCATCTCGATACCTGCCCAGCAGGCGTAGCCACGCAGAACCCAGAACTGCGCAAGAAATTTATCGGCAAGCCAGAGTATGTGGTGAACTTCATGCAATTTGTGGCCGAAGAGGCGCGTGAAGTGATGGCTGAACTAGGCTTTAAAAATTTCGAAGAAATGATCGGCCATAGCGAACTGCTCGAATTCAACCAAGCCTTGGCTCACCGTAAAGCCAAAGGCCTAGACTTTAGCGCGATCTTTGAGCGCCCCCTTGAAGCTCAAACGCAGAAGGTCACCAAGAGCAAGCAACAGGATCATGGCTTAGACAAGGCCTTGGACAAGGTCATCTTAAAAGACATCGCCACTCTTATTGATAAGGGTCAGCCAGGGCGCTTTAGCTATGCCGTAAAAAACGAGAACCGCAGCGTGGGCACCCTCTTAGGCGCCGAAATCTCGCGCAAGCACGGCAGCGCCGGCTTGCCAGACAACACGCTGCAGCTCGACTTTAAAGGTTCAGCCGGCCAGAGCTTTGGCGCCTTTGTGCCCCGCGGCGTAACCCTGCGTCTCGAAGGCGATAGTAACGACTATGTGGGCAAGGGCCTTTGCGGCGGCAAGATCATTGTCAAGCCCGCCCCCGAGGCCGACTTCCGCCCTGGCGACAGCATCATCGTGGGCAATACCTGCATCTATGGCGCCACTTCGGGCGAAGTCTTTATTCGCGGCCAGGCTGGCGAACGCTTTGCGGTACGTAATTCTGGCGTGAATGCCGTGGTTGAAGGCGTGGGCGATCATGGCTGCGAGTACATGACCGGTGGGCGCGTGCTCGTTCTGGGCCGTACCGGCCGCAATTTTGCAGCTGGCATGTCAGGCGGCATTGCCTATGTTTTAGATCTCGATGGCGACTTTTCAGCCCGTTGCAACATGGAACTGGTCGAGCTCGAAGACATGACGCCTGAAGATGAAGAGTTGGTAAAAGGCCTGCTCAGATCACATCAGCTGCATACCGGCAGTGAGCGCGCAGATCAGATTTTGGCAAACTGGCGTGAATACCACCGCCGTATCGTCAAAATCATTCCCGGCGAATATAAGAAAGCATTGCAAGCCCAGGCTGAAGTACAGGCCGAAACCGTAGCCTAAAACACTGTAGGGGCGCGCAGCAGCGCGCCCCTATTGCGGGAGTAAAGAAAATGGCAAAACCCACAGGATTCATCGAGTTTCACCGAGCTAAGGGCAGCAAGCGCCCCATTCCTGAACGCCTTAAGGATTGGAAGGAATATGAGCTGCCCCTGCCCCCCGAAGAACTCAATCAACAGGCCGCCCGCTGCATGGATTGCGGCGTGCCTTTTTGCTCATCGGGCTGCCCGGTGGGCAATATCATCCCTGACTGGAATGACCTGGTTTACCACGCCAATTGGGAAGTGGCCATCGACCGCCTGCATGCCACCAATAATTTTCCTGAGTTCACGGGCAGCATCTGCCCTGCCCCCTGCGAGAATAGCTGTACCTTAGCCATGCAGCAGTACGAAGAGCCGGTAACCATTAAAAAAATCGAACTGGCCATCATTGAAAGAGCCTTTGAAGCTGGGTATGTAAAACCCCTGCCACCCAAGACCGAGACCGGTAAAAAAGTAGCCATCGTGGGCTCAGGCCCGGCCGGGCTAGCTGCCGCTCAGCAATTGCGCCGCGTGGGCCACCAAGTTACAGTTTTTGAGCGGGCTGATCGCATCGGCGGCCTACTGCGCTATGGCATTCCTGAATTCAAAATGGAAAAATCAAAAATCGACCGCCGTCTTGACCAAATGAAGGCTGAGGGCGTGAAATTTGTGGTTAACGCCAACTGCGGCGTGAACCCCACGACGACCCAACTCAAAAAAGATTTTGACGCTATGATTCTTTGCGGTGGCGCCACCCAGGCCCGCGATTTAGGCATAGCGGGCCGCGAACTTAAAGGCGTGCATTACGCCATGGAGTTTCTCACTCAATCCAACAAAGCCTCAGAAGGCGACAAAGTCGAGAATCAAATTCACGCAGGCAACAAGCACGTCGTCGTCATCGGCGGCGGTGATACGGGTGCTGATTGCATTGGCACCTCGCACCGCCATGGCGCCCAGAGCGTGACGTCGCTTGAAATTGTGCCCCAGCCACCCCCGAGTCGGACCAGCGACAACCCCTGGCCCCAATGGGCCCGCGTCTTTCGTACCGCCGGTGCCCACGAAGAAGGCGGCGAGCGGGTCTATGCCATTACCACCAAGGAATTTGTAGGCAAAGACGGCGTACTCACGGGTCTTAAGACGATGAAAGTCGAATGGCAAGGGGGCAAACCGGTCGAAGTCGCGGGCTCTGAAAAAATCATCCCGGCTGACCTTTGCTTTCTGGCCATGGGCTTCACGGGCCCTGAAAAAAGCGCCTTGCTGACTGATTTGGGCGTGGCCCTGGACGAGCGTGGCAATGTGACTAGCGACCCCAAGACCAAAAAAACTTCAGTGGAAGGCGTCTATGCTGCCGGTGATATGACGCGCGGCCAGAGTTTAGTGGTCTGGGCCATCAGTGAAGGCCGCAAGGCAGCTCAAGGCGTAGACGCCTGGCTCATGGGCAGCACCACGCTGACCAGCGTTCTCTAAATGACCAAAGCCAAAAAACTCAGCAAAGCTTCGGTAAGCATTATTTTTACCACCGTTGCCATGGATTTGATCGGCTTTGGCATGATCATTCCCTTGCAAGGTCTCTACGGTAAAGAATTTGGGGCGAGTGGTTTTTGGCTGGGCTTCTTAGGCGCAGCTTATCCCCTGGCCCAATTTATTTTTGCTCCGTTTTGGGGCCAGCGTTCAGACCGAATGGGGCGCCGACCCATTATTTTAATGTCCCTGACCGGCAGCACGCTTTCATTTTTAGGTTTCGCAATCGCCACCTATTATCAAAGTTTCGCAGGCATTATTATCACCCGCTTGCTGCAAGGCGCCTTTGCCGCCAATATCTCAGCAGCCCAAGCGTACATCGCCGACGTCACGCCCCCGGCCAAGCGCGCCGCAGGCATGGGTCTGATTGGCGCCGCCTTTGGTATTGGTTTCTTGCTGGGTCCCCCCTTGGGCGGCCTCAGTGCCAAATATTTAGGTATCGTCTCGCCCGGCCTCATCGCGGCCGGTATTTGCGGCTTGAATCTTTGGCTGGCCTGGCGTCGCTTGCCAGAATCGCTCAGTGAAAAAATTCAAAAGGCCAACTGCAAGCTGCCGCCCAATCCGTATGCGCCCCTCAATCTCGCCCGCCTGCGTAGCGCCTTAAACCACCGTTATTTGGGCCTGCTGTTGGCCATGATCTTTTTGCAGACCATTGCATTCGGTGCTATGGAGCAGGTCTTTGCGCTTTTCTTGCGCTCGGGCTTCCCCCAACTTTCTATGGCCGATGCCGCTGAAAAAACCGCTTACCTGCTACTCTATGTCGGCCTGATTGGCGCAGCTATCCAAGGCGGGCTCATACGCAAACTCAGCCCTATCATGGGCGAGCGCCTGCTGCTCAGCATCGGCTTGCTTGTCTTTGGCCTTTCGATTGGGTGCATCCCCATGGGCGCAGAGTGGGGCTATGCCTCGTTCTTTGCCATCTTGTTGCCCTTGGCTATCGGGCGCAGCTTTATTGATCCCAGCGCTTCGTCTTTAGTGAGCAAAGCAGCTTCGGCCCAAGACCAAGGCAAAGCCTTTGGCACTTTTCAGGGCCTGACATCTTTGGCCCGCATCATTGGACCCTATTTAGGTCTGAGGGTATTTGAAACTCACCCCGCCCTGCCTTTTCATGTGGCGGGCGCCATCTGCATTTTTGTCTTTATATTGAGCCTCTTTCTTTACCCACGTGCCCACAAGGCCTAAGGCCCAAGTTTCTGCTTTTTCGCTTAAATTGACTTTAACGTGAATTTGCCTGCTCGAATCGTGTGCCAAGCTGTGAAATTGTAAAATTAAACGTGACCTAGCTTACCTAATCAAAAGTAATTTTTCACCCAGCAAGGACGTCAAACTAAATAGGAGGACGTCATGGGTGACATCGACAAACTTGTAGTGCTCGGCATTTTGACCTTATGGATGATCGCGATGATGGCCAGTTTTCCCCGGGCTTATGAATTGCGCTTAGTCGCGAGGAAAGCGAGGAAATTGCTGGGACGAGGGCATTGATTTGCCCCCCATGAAATGGGGGGCAGATCGGCGGCCCCTTTGGATTGTTAAGATCAGGCGAGCCGATCGGGGGGTGTCAATCTGCTAAAACTTCTGGGCCCAACGACTTGCGTACCAAATTGCGCCACATCAGGCGCATGTCTGCCTCTAAATAGTCTAATTTGCTGAAATCATCTTCATCCACCACACTGCCTAGGCGCGCGACACGACTTAAATTTTGAAAGGTAGCCAGATTGGGCGCCACCCGCAAGGCGGGCCGCGAGGGATAGGCCTGACGCGTGGCCACCAATTTTTCGCCGGCCACCAGAGTCGCATTTACGAGGCTTTGGGGGCCTTCACTATTTTTATTTTCAACATAAACAATCGCCTCGCCAAAGACTTGAAGCAGGCCTGCCTCGAGGCGCTTCAAGCCCTCTCCTTGCTGGTCGGTGGTGGTCACGGTGTTGATCAACATACGACCGCCAGGCTTGAGATGGGCCTTGGCGGCTTGCAAACCTTGGCGCGTGGTTAGATACCAAGCCGTATTTTCGCCAGCAAAGGCGTCGAGTACGATCAAATCAAAGAGCCCTTCAGCCCGATTTAAGTAAGCGCGCGCGTCTTGCTTCAATACGGTGATACGGCTGGGCAAGCCAAAAAAACGACGGGCAGCCTTCTCGACTTTGGGTTCTATTTCTACGACTTGCACCTGCAGGCCCCGCTGATCCATGGTACGGGCCAAAACCCCACAACCCAGGCCTAAGAGCAAGGCACTTTGGGCCTGAGGATGATAACGATGGGCCATGAAATTAAGATATTCAGAAAATGGATAAGATGAAGCTCCGGTATCTATTTCCATGCCACCTTGGGTGATGCCATCTAGCAAAATAGCCCGTGAATCGCCGAGATCTAAAATTTGAAGCAGGCCAACTTGAGTCTGTTGGTTCTCTAAGATCAAGACCGGAGAATAATCAGGGCGATGTGGCAAGGCAGTCAAAGGCCGCGGACCTAAGGCCGAGAGCATACCCAGGGCCAGTGGCAAAACAAAGACTGCCTTGCTCGAGCCGCGTTGCCAGGCCCAAAAAGATCCCAGCGAGAGCAGCAAGGCGCCGCAAGCAGCCAAGGCGATGCGCAGGGGCATATGGGGTATCAACACGAGTGCTGTAACCCAGCCCCCTGCAAGGCCACCCAAAGTATTGATAAAAAAGATGCTGCCAGCCGCCGAGCCAGCGTCTAAGCCACTATCAGCCCCGCGCTTGATTAAGAGTGGGCTGACCGCACCCAGGCACAGCAAAACCGGGCCAAAGAGCATGGCCCCTGCCATGAAGGCGCCCACCGACACACCCAAACTCGCCAGGCTGTGCAATATGGGCAAACGCAATAGCGGATAAAGCCCCAGCCATACACCGCCCACCCATAGCGCGATAGGCAAAGTCCACGGGCCTTTCTTAGACCAGCGACCGCCCAATCCATAGCCCAAGGCTAAAAAAAGCAAGGTAGCGGTAATCTGAGCGGTCCAAACTTTCAGCGAGGCACCAAAACTGGGTGCCAAAGCGCGAGCACCCGCAATTTCAACCACAAGAACACTAAAGCCTTCGAGAAAGGCCGTGACGCGAGCCGCCTTCCATACATTCATGGCCATCAGGCACCTGCCAGAGTCAGTTGTGGGCAACGAATTAACGCGGGGCCATGATAGCGCTCACGGCTGTCCATCTTGGCACCAAAGATGGCGCCTGCGACAGCCTCGGCACTCAGGCCAGACACCGAGCCACCGCGTATGGGCTTGCGGCCCTTGCTTGTGATCTCTTCGCCCGCGCGTATCTCTGCCGAGAACTCACCGGTCACCGAATTAGGCTCGAAATATGAGAAATCTCGCAGGTGATAAAGGGGCTTCATGCCTTCGGGCTTGAGCAGATCAGCCTCAGATGCCTGGCCCCCATCGACCTCAATATTTGCTAGCTCACCCGTAGGCTGCACCTTGAGATATTGAGCGTAGCGCGCTGAAGCCCAACGAGCTTTGAGTCTGCCTTTTTCAATAAGAAGCCTGCGCACGCCAGCGCTGCCGCTAGGGTCAACTTTATAGCTGCCCACAGCCCAAGGCAGCAAAGCATTGTGCCAAAGCGTAAGCGGCGTGGCGCCAGGCTTTGGCTCTGCCAAGTACTGGCCGACTTCGATCTGAGACATACGGTTATATTTGGCAGCTGCCGAAGCCTGGGCTGTGAACCAAGCGAAAAAGTGATCCAGAGCTTCGCCTGAAAAGACCACATCAAAGCTGCCCGTCTTGGGCAAGCCAGCCTGCACCCGTTGGCGGCCGGTCTCAGCCGCCTCAGCCACCCAAGCTGCCAAGTCTAAATCTTGAACCCGTCGACGCTTGAACGCCCTAAAAACTTCACTTTCTTCACCTGCTTTAACGCCCCGACTAAGCAAAATAAATTCGCCCGAAATCAACGTGCTTTCTTGCATGGCCTGAACACCCTGCGAGTTGATATGGCGCAGGCGGGCGTGATCAACAAAAACTTCTAAAGCTGAAAAACGCGACCCCTTTTCTTTAGCCATGCCCGCACGTATGGCAGCCGCACTTTCAACCAAGGCTGCCATAGCTCTTTGGGGGTCCGTCAATACTGGATCAGCCAGATTCACCTGGGGAAAGATGCCGGTGACCTCGGTCATCGAGTAGGGCTCATTGGCGATTAATTGGGCGGCAGCGCAAGCATGGTCCAGTTCTTGATCCAGACGGCCTAGTCCCTCAGCATCGAGCAAAATTTTGGCATTGCCCGTGACCCAATCTTTCTTAATTTCACTTTTACGGCGCAGCATAACTTCAATCTCATAGTAAAGGCTGTCCACGTCACGCCGGCTCTCTTCGCCCTTGGGGTTGGCATAAAGCTGCAGCGAACGCTTGCGCGTCTCACGCAGCTGCCAGCCATTCAGGCGCTCATCCTTTTCAAGCGCATCAATTATTTTTTCTAAACTCATGCTAGCCTCGCCTTGAATTTCAGGTGCGGGCCGCCCATGGTGTTTTTCACAATTTCTTTATGACCTTTGCCGCAATAACCCAGACCGGTGATCTTAAGATCGTCGCCGACCATGCTAATGGACTGAAGTATATCGGGCACAAAGCCCGTCATGATCACGGGTGAATAGATTTCGTCGGTAAGTTTGCCATCTTTGACGCGCTGAGCCCAAAGGCCTTCGCATTGAATGCCCCAGCCCTGGGGATCTTCCATGCCATTGCTGGGGTAACGCAGATAAATGCCATCTTTTAATGATTTGATCATATCGGCAGGCTTGCTCTTACCCGCCATGAAGAACGTATTGGTCATGCGGGCATAGGCTTTGCGTTCCCAACTTTCGCGGCGGCCATTGGCACTGCGGGGCAAGCCCAGCAGGGTTGCCGAATAAAAGTCGGTCATGCCCCGCTTGAGCACCCCGTCTTCAATAATAAGGCTGCGACTGGCTGAAGCGCCCTCGTGGTCAAAAAAGAAGGTGGCGGCTTGGCCAGGATGCGTCGGGTCGTCGGCCAGGCGTGTGATATCTGAAGCCACGCGCTTGCCCGTATAGGCTTGGCCCATAGCCCGGTCTTTAAGGTACATATCCGTCTCGGTACCATGGCCAAACGCTTCGTGGGCTAAGATGCCGGCCCATTCTTGATCTGCGACGATTTCATAGGTGCCGGGTTCCAGCCGTTTTGCCTTAAGCAAAGCTTCGGCATCTTTCACTAAATCTATCAGGCGCGGCTTAATGATGCCCTGATGCTCCCAGCCACCGGCCAGACTCTCGCCATCCCACAACATCTGGGTGCGCTGACCATCGCTGACGATCACTTGGGCCACTTCGTCATAGCGGTAGAGCTTCTGGCGAAGGTTGCGGGCGCGATTCACAAAAACTTCGTCGCTTTCTAAATCACCCACCACCGCAATGGCATTCACAACCTTTTTGCCTGCGGCAGCGGCAGCGGCCTGCAGGGTGCGAGCATGCTTGAGTTTGTCTTCGAGGCTCACGCTTGATCCCGGGGCCTTGCAAGGTAGGCTAAAATCTTGTTCCATCGAAATACCTGGATCGAGTTCCCATTGCGAGCCTGGCTTACGCGCAGCCACAGCTTCTTTAGCCAAGGTCAAAGCCATTTCTTTGAGAGACTTAGCATCAAATTGGTTGCTGGCGCGCTCAAAAAATGTCTCACCATTAAAGACCGTGAGCACCACGCCCAAATTGGCCGGCTCAGGGTAAACCTGCTCTTGGGTACTCGAGACGCTCAGACGCACGCCTTCGCGTTTGAGGCCCAAGCCCGCAGCATAGGGCACCTGCTTTTCGATCAGTTTCACAATGTCAGCAAGTTGGGCGCGCAGATCGTGCAGACTGTCTGGTTTAGGCTTCACGCAGAACCTTTCAATAGCTTGGCCACCGAAGCAGCATCTTCTTCGGGCGCGTAATAGCGCGCATGAGCCAGGCGCCGGGTAATTTCTTGTATCAAGCGCGAACGACGCGCCAGATCTGTTTTTTTACCATTTTCAGCCAGCACATAAACCGGCAGCTCAGGGTCATAGGGCAAGGTCCCAATGCTGTCTTGAATAAAATAGTAGTCACCAGAACCTTTTAGGCGCTTCTCAAAAAACTCATGGGCCCGCTGGCGCGCGCGGGGACTGGGCACAGCCTCTAAATCTTCTGCCTCCCAAATCAGGCTGAACTTGCGGCGATTAAGAAAACGTAAACTCAAATCACGCAAGACAGGATCTGCAGCCCTCTGCCATGCCTTAATCGCGACCATGATATCGCTATCATCGTGATCAATAAATTGTGCAACGCTAACTCGATCGCCGAGCGCGAGCATCGCTGCCAAGGCTGGCGAGAGGCCGCCTTCTGGCAGTCGATCTGACGCCATAAGCTCTTTGGCGCGGCGAAGCAGGCCTTTGAGGATTAGCTCTAAGCCCCGCGACGTCTTATGAAAATAGACTTTCCAGTACATAAAATAGCGGGCCAAAAAGTATTCTTCGACGGCCAAAAGGCCCTTTTCTTTGACCAAGAGGCGGCCTTGGCGCACGGTCAATTGGGCGATAATGCGCGATAGGTCGACCTGGCCTGAATTTACGCCCGTGTAATGGGCGTCACGAACTAGATAGTCAAGGCGGTCGACATCGAGCTGGGACGAGACCAAATCTTTCACAACACTTAAAGTACCGCTGACTTTGGCGCCTGACAAGATTTGGCCGATCGTCTTGGCCCGCGAGCCCAACAACTTTTTAATTTGAAGATCTTCGCTGAGCATGCGCACAGACATTATTTCATGACGATGAGCCAGCACGCCCTCAAGCGTGTGCGAAAAGGCGCAATGGCCTACGTCATGCAGCAAGGCTGTGGCCAAAGCCAATTCACGTTGCTCGGCTGTAACCCTTAAGCCTTCTTCGCGGCTGAGATGATCTAAGGCCATTTCCATTAAGCGCATGCAACCAAGGCTATGCGAAAAGCGCGAATGCTCGGCGCCCAAGAATGTGAAAAAAGCCACGCCCAGCTGACGTATATGCTTCAGGCGTTGCACAGCCCGCGTATCGATCAAGCCTAATAAAAGGGGTGAACGGATGGCCATCTGGCCATAGACAGGGTCTTGAAAGTATTTGCTGGCAGCGCGAGGCATTAGCGCCTGGCCTTAGATGGGCGGGGGTGGCCCCGCTTGAGCACGAATAGATTCCTAGGATAGGGTTTGAAACCCAAGCGCTTGTAGAAAGGCTGCTTATCAGTGGTGTAAAGCCAGAAGCCCTGCACTTTCTTGAGGCGAGGATGGCGCACGATTTTTTGAATCGCGCTACGGCCAAGGCCCTGACCTTGAAATTCTGGATGGACGATGACGTCCCAGATCACAGCCCTCGCGGTGAAATCAGTACTCACCCTCGCAAATGCAAGCACCTGCTTGCCATGCCAAGCAGTGACGGTCAGGTCGCTATGCCGAAGTATGGCGCTGATCTCGGCAGCCTTACGCTTCTGGGTCCACCAGGCGTAAGCATAAAGTCGGCGCAAAGCCGGGGCTTGGGGGCGGGTCAAGGACCAGCGTATTTTAGGCAGCGTCATTTTTTATCAAGAAAGGTGTGAATGCCGCATTCGGTCTTGTTTTTTCCGGCCCAGCGTCCGCTGCGGGGGTCGTTAGGGTTGCCGGGCACGGCGGTGCAAGGTTCGCAGCCAATGCTGGCATAGCCCTTTTCCCACAACGGATTCAGGGGCAGATTTTCGAATTTAAGGTATTGATAGATTTCTTTGCTGCTCCAACCCAGCAAGGGCGAAAGCTTGTAGAAACCCTCTTTCTTTTGCTCAACAAATTTCATTTGAGAGCGATAAGCGGTCTGATCAGCCCGTACGCCCGACATCCAGCAATCGACGTCTTTGAGAGCTCGCTGCAAAGGCTCGACTTTGTTGATGTCGCAGCAGCGATCGGGGTCGCTCTCATAAAGCTTGCCGTATTCATTTAAGAAGGCCTCATGACCCATGGCGGGGCCAACTTCAACAAGATTCAATTTCAGGCGCTCGCGCAACTGATCACGAAAAGCCAGCGTCTCAGGAAAAAGAAAACCACTGTTCACAAAAAGAACTCGAATGTCGGGCTTAACCGAAACCGCCAGCGAAAGCAAACAGGCGCTCTCGGCCCCAAAACTCGAGCTGAGCGCAATACGATCGCCAAAAAAGTCGCAAGCAAACTTAATGATGTCGCGCGGGTGGGCGCTACGCCATTTTTCATTGAGTTCGTCACGTTCATAGGCTTCGTGCAGCATTTTTATCTCTTCTTAGCTTTGGGCTTGGGCTTGCGAATCTCACCCGCCCGCCTGGCCATCGATTCAGCCTCTTCTTTTTGCCCCATTTTTAATAGCAAGGGCGCTAAACGGTCAAGATCATCGGCCACCACCAGGCTTTTGAGGCCCAAGACCTTTTCATCGATGGCCAAAGCCTGACGAAAAAGCCGTTCGGCCCCCGGGGCATCGCCCTTTAAATATAGAACGCGCGCCTGGTTGGTTAAGATTTCAGCCACTTCGGGCACCTCAGCGCCCAGGCGTTGGCGCCGTGCATTGAGGGCTTTTTCATAATACGAGAGAGCCTCGTCATAGCGCTCGAGAGCATCACAGCTTAGGCCCAGGCCCAGCCAGAGCGTGGATTGGGCCAAAGGATCGCCAGCGAGAGTACCCATGCGATCGGCCTCGCGGTACCAGCGCTCAGCCTTGGCCCAGCGCTGCGCAGCCAGCCAGCTCTCGGCGGCGCGAAAAGCGCATTGGCCCGCTTCGTCTGAACCTTCACCGCGCGCCTGCATGAAGACCTCAAAGGCCCGTTCGAAAAAGGGCGCGGCCTCATCATGGCGGCCCTGCGACTCGATCACTGAGCCGAGATAGTCGAGGGTGTAGCCTAAACGCGGATCAGGCGAGGGAAACTGCTCAGCCTGAAGCAAGGCCTTCATGAGCAGACCCTCAGCCATGGCAGCCTTACCCTTGCGCTGGGCAGCCATGGCATCGCGCAGCAAGGCACCCCAGGGCGAAGCCAAGGCCTGGCTGGCCAAGCCTAAAGTCGCCACGAAAAGCAGGATTTTAGCACGCATACGCTTTCCCTTCTAGAATCACTCGAAGCCAAAAACCTTGCCCCCATAAGAACCCCCAGCTATGCTCTTGCTAGCACAAGGAGGAAACCATGAAAGCAGCCCATTGGGCCCTGGCCGTCAGTTTCTTAGCGATGTCTGGCCTAAGCTTAAATGCAGCCCCGGTTGAAGCCGACTACGAGGCCGTGGTCATCGATATCGAAGGCCAAGCCCTGTATGAAAACCAAGAACAAGAACTGGTAGCGCTTGAGCTAGGCGCGGTGCTAGGCGAAGGCGATCGCGTGGTGACCCGCGAAGGCGCGGCCCTGCAGATGAGTCTGCCCGATGGCAGCAACCTGCGTCTTGGCCCCAACAGCGAACTGAGCATTCACGAACTCAGCGGTGGCGCAGCCACACGGCGCAGCATATTTCAACTGCTCAAGGGCGCTTTGCACGCCATGGTCGAAAAGCTGACCTCGGGATCAACCTTTGAAGTGCAGGGCCCTAACAGCATCGCGGCTGTCAAAGGCACTGAATTTGAACTCAGCAGCGATGGCCTCGAAGACAGCCTACACGTGAACGAGGGCCTGGTGGGTTTGAGCGACCCAGACCGCCTCAAGACCGAAGAACGTCGCGGCAAGGCCGGCGCCAGCAGAAGCGA
>CAZFUM010000036.1:0-18519 GCA_964521965.1 uncultured bacterium
TGACGTGCAGCTTTTTGCGTTCGAATTTTTCCTTGGCCATCTTGCTTTCTCCTCTAGGGACACGCCGAAAGTGGAGCCCAGAATCGGGATTGAACCGACGACCTCACCCTTACCAAGGGTGTGCTCTACCAACTGAGCTATCTGGGCGTGGTGGTGAGAGAAGGATTCGAACCTTCGAAGGCCGGAGCCGTCTGATTTACAGTCAGATGCGTTTGACCGCTTCGCTATCTCACCCCGTCGGGGCACTCAAATGGAGCGGGAGACGGGAATCGGACCCGCGTATCCAGCTTGGAAGGCTGGCATTCTACCATTGAATTACTCCCGCGCTGCTTCATGCCCATTTAGGCAAGGAAACATCGCCGCTATACCGCGTTTTTTCGCCCAGCGGAATGACGGACGAAGAGTATAAAAAGCCGGGCCAAAAATTACTAGGTTTTTTTAGGGGAAAAAGGGCCTAATCCTTCGTAATTTCCAGGTGAAAGTCATAAGCCGTCTTATAAAAGCCCCTGCAACGGGCCAAACGCTCACGCCCATGCTTAAAGGCAAAATAGGCCTTAGGCTTAGGCTTTCCCTGGCTAACCCCGTCTTGCACCTGGCGGTCATCAGGCCTACGGCCCCGGGGCACGTAGCCCTTCCACCAAGTGGGGGTACGGGGCAAAATCCCTAAAGCCCGCATGCCCCTGACCATGCCCGCGCTCTCAACCTTCTTAAGCCTCAAGCCAGCCTTAAAAACCAATTTTTCTAAAGATAACGGACTATAGAAAAAGAGATGCCCATCCCGACTGCCGCCGGGCCCGCCTTTTTTGCGGAAATAATCGGCATAGCCCTGCCTGTCAACCCTGCCATTGGGAATCACCACTTTCAATTCCCCGCCAGGCTTTAAGATGCGCCCCATTTCTTTGAGCAGTCCCAATGGATCGCGCTCGTGCTCCATCACATTGTTGCAGTGAATATATTCGAAAAAGTTAGCGTCAAACTTGGCCTGTTGAATCGTCCCAGCCCGCACGTCCAAGCCAAAATTCTCACGCGCATAAGCCGCTGCTTGCGGGCTGTATTCTTGGCCATAACAATCCCAACCTGAATACTTTTTGACACCTTGGAGAAAGAAACCCGCCGCACTACCGATATCTAAAAAACGGCCCTTGGTTTTTTTGCCCAACACGCGCGTAGCAAAATACCAAGACTTGCCGTCTTCTTTAGCCAAGTCCCAACCAAAATAAACGGCACTGTAGTATTCGCCAAGCTCGGCATCCGAAGGCATGGGCAGCAAAGCCGTGAGCTTGCACTTCTCGCATTCGCCCAAGACGCGGGGGTCAAAGCCCAAGAAAGATGTCGGGCAGAATTCTTTGAATGAGTTGGAGCCGCAGGCGGGGCAAAGACCTAGGCTCAACAATGCCTGTGAAGAATCAAATTCTTCCAAGATGCGTCTCTTTGAAATCCGTGCCCGTTTTCAAACCATAACCCAGGGCCCTATCCATACCGATATGGGTGAGCCAAATAATCGGCATTGCCTGCCATGCGGGGGCCGCGGCCCACCAAAAAAATAAAATCAATGCCAAAGGAAACACGGTCGTATGGGTCAGGTTATAGCACCAAGCCCCCGCTCGCTTGCCCACCAAATAACCAAGGGCACCCAGGTCAGGGGCGAGCAATCCTAAGGCCAACCAAGACCAGGGAAACTCATAAACAAGCTTGTAGATAAGAAGGCTGAGCAGCAGCAAGCCAAGACCTTCGAGACGGAGAATCAAAGTCGGCTTCAAATCTTTGTCCTCCTAAAAAAAATAGCCGCCTGTCAGGATCGAACTGACGACATCCGCATTACAAATGCGGTGCTCTACCAACTGAGCTAAGGCGGCGTGAAGTGATTCTACAAAACTCCCTTGCGGCGTAACACCTCAAAAAGCGCTACGCCGGTCGCGACCGAGACGTTTAGGGATTCGACTTTGCCTTTCAGCGGGATTTTCACCAGCTTGTCGCAATGATTCGCCACGTTTTCTCGCAAACCTTCGTCTTCAGCACCCATGACCAAGGCCACGCGGCCGCGAAAGTCTTGCGAGAACAAAGATTCTTTGCCTTTACCTGCTAAGCCATAGGACCAAAAATTGGCTTTTTTGAGTTCTTCAAGAGCACGGCTAAGATTCGTGACTTGAGTTATTTTTAGCATCGAAGCAGCGCCTGCAGCCACTTTTTCAACGGTCGGGGTCACGCCGGTTGCGCGGTCTTTAGGAATGACGACACCAGCCACCCCGGCACACTCTGCGCTACGCAAGATGGCGCCTAAATTATGCGGGTCTTCTAAGCCGTCGAGGACAAGAACGATCGCTTCGGGTGAGGCGCTTTTGATAATTTCTGCCAGGTCGACATACTTGAAATCTTTGGCCATCGCTGCGACACCTTGATGGCGATCGCTTTTGCAACGTTCATCTAGCCAACTTTTATTTTGCAGCTGAACGCGTATGCCCAAAGGCTTAGCCTTAGCTTCGATTTCTTTGGCATCGTTAGCTTTAAGTGTCTTGGACAAAACCAAAGCTTCTAAGCCATGTTCTTTGCCCAGAGCTAAACGTTCTAGAACGGTATGCTTGCCATAGATCCAGCGCGACATTAGGCCAAGGCTCCTAAAAACACTTTGAGACGAGCAAGGCAGCGTTCTTTGCCAATGAGTGGGATCAAGCGATTCATCTCAGGTCCATGCTCTGAGTCGGTTAGAGCTAAGCGCACCGGCATAAAAAATTCTTTGCCTTTGACGCCGCTGGCTTTGGCTGCCGCCTTGAGGGCAAGGGGCGTAGCTGCGGCATCCATTGGAAAGTTTGCCTCGAATTCAGCCAGGGCTGCGGTCACCGCGGCTTTGGATCCGGGCATGAGCTTGGCCTTGTCTACGGCTTCAGCGCAGACAATAGCGGTATTTCGAAAAGTGGCTTTGAATTGCGGCACGAATTCTGACAAGTGAACGCAATTGCCTTTGAATAAGTCCACCGCTTCGCTGAACCATGCTTCTGATTCATAGGCCCAGCCAGCCAAGGTGGGTTTCACCAGGGCAATCAGATCAGCCAAGGGTTTGGAACGTAAAAAGTGACCATTCAAGAAGTCGAGCTTTCCAAAGTCAAAAACAGCTGATTTCTTGATCAAATGATCTGAAGAAAACAGCTCGATCAACTGGGGCAGGCTGAAAATTTCAGAGCCTTCACCATGGCCACCTAGGCCCAGGAGGCCCAAATAGTTGAGAACGGCCTCAGGCAGATAGCCACGATCACGCAAATCACCAATCGACCCGCCGCCATGGCGCTTTGAGAGCTTCTGACCATCCGGGCCCAAAATAAAGCTGACATGGCCAAAGCGGGGCGCTTCCCATTTTAATGCTTGATAGATCAGTAGCTG
Source organism: uncultured bacterium (assembly GCA_964521965.1). Lineage (GTDB taxonomy): Bacteria > Oederibacteriota > JAJYGY01 > JAJYGY01 > DAIDJD01 > CAZFUM01. The sequence goes on from CAZFUM010000036.1 coordinate 3,376, forward strand.
GCGAGGAGTGTTCGAAATGCCGTCTTCGCCGCGTATCACATGGCTAATCTTCATGGCGGCGTCGTCGCAGACCACGGCAAAGTTATACATCGGAGTGCCATCTGACTTCATCAAATTGAAATCGCGAATTTCGGCTAAGTCGACTTTGATTTCACCACGGACCATGTCGTCATAGGCTACTTCGCCATGAAGGTCGTCGGTGGCAAAGCGCACACTCGGTTTGCGGCCTTCAGCTTCGAATTTGGCCCTTTGCTCAGGCGTCAAATCACGATGGGTGTGGCGCTCTTTTTTATGCTCTTTGATCCACTCTTGGCGCTCAGCCTCCATCTCGGCTTCGCTCTCGTAACATAAATAAGCACGACCGGATTGAATCAACTGATCGGCAATGGCTTTATAACTGCCCAGGCGTTCAGTTTGACGATAAGGCCCGTGATCCCCGCCCTTGCCATAGCCCTCGTCCCAATCAAGGCCAAGCCAGCTCAAGTCAGTGCATATCGAATCAATCGAAGCCTGGGTGCTGCGAGCCAAATCTGTGTCTTCCATGCGCAAGACATACTTGCCGCCTAGCTTGCGAGCCATAAGCCAGTTAAACAAAGCTGTGCGGGCATTGCCCACATGAAGTGAGCCGGTCGGCGAGGGAGCAAAGCGTAGGCGCATTAGACTTCCACCGCAGTCACAATGACCAAAGCTTGTAGGCCCTCGCCTTTGCCAAAAGCGGTCAGGGCTTCGCCCGAAGTCGCGGTGATTCCTACATCTAATACCGCAATACCTAGAAGCGTAGCAACGGCCTCGCGCATCACACCTACTTTAGGAGAGATTTTAGGGCGAGCACCTTCAATGCTCACCGACACATGGCTGATTTTAGCAGCACCTAAAGATTTCAAGGCTTCTTTGACATATTCGCGGCTGTCTTTGACGCCGGCATCGCACATGGCATCACTCACCGCGCCCATGACATTGCGGCCGGTCACGCCTGAAATCGCATTCGCCAAGGCGTGTAGAACGACATCGGCATCCGAGTTCCCTTCTAAACCTAACTCGCCTTCAAACAAAACTCCGCCCAAGAGCAAGGGCTTGCCTAATTTATTTTCAAAGCGATGGCTGTCTTGACCTAATCCCACACGTGGTTTCAACTACGCCTCCGTTTTCTCTTAATCATCGTTCGAGCCAGCTCGAGATCTTCGGGCGTCGTGACCTTAAAGTTTTCTGCATAGGCCATGACCGGCACACTTTGAATTCCGCGCTGCTCTAATAACGACGCTTCATCGGTGAAAAGGTGGCCTGTTTTCGCGGCCCAAGCGTGAGCCTGCAATAGCAGCTCAGCCCGGGCGGCTTGGGGCGTTTGCGCTGCCAAGAGGCGCTCACGCGGAATTGACTTTAAGCCAGAACCGCTGATCATTTTAATCGAATCTTTGACGCGGGTAACCGCTAAGCAAGCGCCCCGTGTCATCGCAACGCGGCAACACTCGCTCACCAATTCAGACGTGATGAAAGGCCGAGCTGCATCTTGAACCAGCAAAACTCTCCAGCCTGGGGCGAGTGCGGCCAACCCGTTGGCTACGCTATCTTGCCGCTCAGCCCCGCCCACGGTAACGACGATACTCTTTTTAAAACGCTGCTTCGATGCCCAATTCGCTAGCACCTTCAAATCTTGGGGGTGAACCACCAAGGCTAATTCGCCAATCTCGGGCGTGGCGAGCAAGGCATCTAAAGCCCAGCGCAGCATGGGCTTACCACCCAAATTAATCAAAGCCTTGCGGGTGCCCCGCACACCCAGGCGTTTGCCCAGGCCCGCAGCCACCAGCACCGCGCCGACAAATGCTTTAGTTTTTCTCGATTTCACTCAAAGCCTCATCGAGACGACGCACGGCATGAATATCTAAGCCACATTTCTTCCAGCGTTCTAAAGACTTTGCATCTTCCCAAGGCAAAAGAGCAGCTTTAGCGCCATGGCGCGCGGCCTCTTTGAGGCGGGCCTCGACGAGGCCAGCCGGGCGCAATTCACCGCCCAGGCCAATTTCACCAAAGACGATCCATCCTTGGGGCAAAGCCTTGGCGCGCAGACTTGAAGCCACAGCGCAAGCCACAGCAAGGTCAACGGCAGGCTCTTCGACACGCAAACCGCCCGCCACTGAGACAAAAATATCGTGATTATACAGGCTAAGGCCGCAGCGTTTCTCTAAGACAGCATAAAGCAGGCTCAAACGCCAAGGGTCTAAGCCGGTTGAACTACGCTGGGGCGTGCCGAAATGCGTGGGGGTCACCAGGGCCTGAATTTCGACACCTAAAGGCCGCGTGCCTTCCATGACCACGCTAAAGACCGAACCGCTCATGTCGCCGCCTCGGTCCGGCATCAAGCTAGCCTGGGTCGGATCGGCATCGCGCAGTCCTTCATCTGCCATTTCAAAAAGCCCAAGCTCTTGAGTCGATCCGAAGCGGTTTTTGACAGCCCGCACCATGCGCAAGGCATGGTGCTTGTCGCCCTCGAAAGTCAGGACCACATCCACCAAATGCTCGAGAGTTCGCGGACCTGCTAAGGCGCCATCTTTGGTCACATGCCCAATAATCAACACGGACATACTTCTTGATTTAGCTAAAGACACAAGCCGGGACGCGACTTCACGCACCTGGCTAACGGCGCCAGGCGCAGCAGGCAGGTCATCCGTAGCCAAAGTCTGAATTGAATCGACGACTAAAATATCTGGTGATTTGGCTTCGACTGCCGCGATTAAACTTTCTAAGCGGGTTTCAGCCAAAAGTAAGAATGCGCCGCCAAAGCTGCCCAGGCGCTTGGCCCGCAGCGCGATCTGCTCTGCGCTTTCTTCGCCCGAAGCATAAAGAACTTTCTTTGTCTTTTCTAATGACCTGCAGGCTTGGAGCACTAATGTCGATTTGCCAATGCCAGGATCACCGGCCAACAAAATCACAGAGCCCGGCACCAAACCACCGCCCAGCACGCGGTCTAGTTCGCCCGAGCCTGTGGGTGTACGCGGAGTTTTGCCAGTGTCAATTTCTGAAAGACTCAATATTTTTGGCACCACGACTCGCGCACCGCTAGCAGCAGACTTCTGAGCCACTTCTTCTTCTAAAGTACTCCAACCACCACAGGCCGGGCACTTACCCAGCCACTTGGGCTGGGTTGCCCCGCAATCACGGCAGACATAGAGTACCGATGGCTTAGCCACGCCTTATTTCTTCCATAAAAGTTTCCAGGGATGCTTCTTAAGATCACGTAGTAGCTCACGCAGATCTTGGGCCGTCTCGTCGTCATACATCATCATGCCCATGGGCCCTTTTTTCTCGTCCATATGGGCCAACGCCTTATCGAGCTTGGCCAGGGTAGCGTCTAAGCTGGTCAAAGAACGGTTAAACTTGTCTTTGTTGGCGTCGTTGATCATGCCTGAAGCCGACTTTAAGATGCCCTTAATTTCATCGGCCCGCCCCCGCAAAGCCTCGCTCATTTCGCGCAAGTTCTTCACGGCAGCGCGCACATCGCCGCTCGAATCTTTGACCAGGGCTGAAAGCTCATTCATGAGATCGCTCAAGCCAGACAGCAAGCCATGCACGCCCTTCTTGAACTTAGGATCGGTCAGCAAAGGCTCTAAGAAATCAGTGAGGGCTTCGACTTTTTGCAAGGTGCGATCCAAACTGCCCGGGTCCAGACCTGCGATGACGGTATTCTTTTCAACCACACCCATGGCGATATCGCCGGCGCTAATTTGTACGTACTTCTCGCCCAAAATGCCCGAAGTATGTATCGTCACGACCGAATTTTTGGGCAATTGATAGGCTTTATAGATGTGCAATTTCACACGCACCTTGCCTTCGACCATGGCCAGATGATCAACCTCACCGACTTTCACGCCCCCACCATAAAGTACCGGCGCCAAGGGTTTGAGGCTGTCGACATAGCGAAAATCTACCAGCACTGTGTAACCGGGCGAACCCAGGCGCATGCGGCCCAAAAAGGCCACCAGTATCCCTAGGACCGTGAGCGCTAGCAGCACGGTCAAACCCACTCGTTTTTCTCGCGATAACGCCATGCCGACTCCTTAACCTATAACCCGAATTGGGCCTTCGCTGCGCCCATGAATGAATTGCTGCACCACCGGATTTGAACTTTTTCTGAAAGCCTCTTTGTCCCCTAACTCGACAATCAAGCCGTCATAAAGCATCGCCAAACGATCACCCACTGAAAAAGCACTGATCATGTCATGGGTCACCACGATCGACGTAATGCCCAATCGCTTTTGTAGACCAAGAATCAGGTCGTTAATAGCCGCAGACGTGACCGGATCTAAGCCGGTTGTAGGCTCATCATAAAGTACATACTCGGGGTCCATGGCAATGGCACGAGCCAAGCCAACCCTTTTGCGCATGCCGCCCGACATTTCGCTGGGGGCTTTGTCTTGCACGCCTCGAAGGCCCACCAAATTGAGCTTCTCTTCGGCCGCGTCGCGCAGCTGTGACTCGCTAAGGTCAGTGTAGCGCCTTAGCGCAAACGTGACGTTTTCACCCACCGTCATCGAATCAAAAAGCGCTGCCCCTTGGAACAAGTAAGCGAAGCGAAGGGCCAACTTAAGCTCGTCGTCTTCATTCAGCTTACCGCGCTCTTGACCATCAATTAAAACCTGACCTGCGTCTGAATGAATAAGATTAGCAATAATTTTGAGCAACACGCTCTTGCCAGCACCGCTCTGACCCAAGATAACCAGTGTCTCGCCCTTATGAATATCCAAAGAACAACTGCGCAGGACGACCTGCTGCCCAAAGCTTTTACTGATGCCCTTCACGCTTATCATGTTCCCAAGACCAAAGCAAAGATAGCGGTCAAGAAATAATCAGACACGAGTATCAAAATACTAGCCTGCACCACGGCCGTTGTGGTGGCGCGTCCAACCCCTTCAGCGCCACCTTTGGTATTAAAACCTTGATAACAAGCGATGATCGCGATGATTCCGCCAAAAAATACGGTCTTGCCCATGCCCGACCAAAGATCCTTCAGGCCCAACATATTCGGAATGTCACTAAAGTACTGTTCGGACGAAACACCCATCATGGTTGAAGAAACCAAAAAACCACCTAGTAAGCCCACGCCATCGGCCAGCAATGTAAGCAGGGGCAGCATGATCAAACATGCCAGCAGGCGCGGCACCCCCAAGTAACGTATAGGCGAAGTGCCAAAAGTTTTCAGAGCATCGACTTGCTCGGTCACCATCATACTGCCAATTTCAGCCGCGATCGCCGAGCCTACTCGGCCTGTCACGATCAAGCCGGTCAAGACAGGGCCCAGTTCACGTATAAAGGGCAGGGCTACCGTACGGCCCAAAAATTGGCTGACGCCCTTGAGCTTGATCTCAAGCGTAATGCTCGCCTGCAAAGCCAGCACCATGCCTGTGAACAAGGCCGTAATAAGCACAACGAGCAAACTTTGAGTGCCCACGCGTTCGAGTTGTTCAAAAAGCAGGGGCCTGTCTAAACGGGCGCGCCGCTGTCGTGAGCCGGGAAATGTAAAAGCGGCTTTAAGCAAGTTATAAGCAAATTCAGCGACACGACCTAGCTCGCTGAGTGAGTCACCTGCGAGGCTCATGCCAGGTATACTCGAGGCACGCGACTGCGTATGCCGCAAAGCACCTCGTAAACATTCGTTTTGCCGAACTGGGCCCATTCTGCAGCCCGAATCTCTGACTTAGCCTGACGGCCCAGCAGCATGGCTTCGTCCCCAGGCTTGACCAACTTATCTGACCCAAGCTCAACCATGAGCAGGTCCATACATACTCGGCCGACGATATTTCGACTCTTGCCCTTAATGAGAACGCGCCCTTGATTAGAAAGATAGCGCGGCACGCCATCTGCATAGCCAATGGCTAAAGTTGCGATGCGAGTAGGGCGCTTAGCTTTATAGCTATGGCCATAACTCACGCCCTGGCCTTTGACCACACTCGTCACGCGCAAGACTCGCGTCTGAAGTGACAGCACAGGCTGCTGGCGCTTTGCAATGGCGTGCAAGCGAGAATCGCTAGCGCCATAAAGAAAAAGCCCACAACGCGCATACGAAAGATGTGTGGCCCGATAACGTAAGGCGGCGGCTGAGTTAGCCGCATGCAATTCGAGATTCATAGGCCAAGGCAAAGCTAAAAAGTGAAGAAACTGACCTAGGCTCGCCCGGTCATGGCTATCATCGGCACAGGCAAAATGCGTATAGGCGCTGCCAAGCTTTAAATGACCCAAGGCCCGAGACCTGAAAAGTTCTAAGACCTCAGGCACTTCATCGGGCGCTAGCCCCAAGCGGATCATGCCCGTATCGACTTTTAGATGCACTTGCAGTAAGGGCAGGCCCCGCCGCACAAGGCGCTGCGAGGCGCGAGCGGCTTCTTGCAAATAGGCGCGGTTCCAAATGGTGATGCCCACACGGGCGCGGGCTGCCTCACCCAGACTTGAAGGTTCCAGCGCTCCTAACAAAATAATCGAACCTTTGAGACCGGCGCGACGCAATTCTAATGCTTCTTCTAATGTCGCTACACCAAAGTCACGTAAACCGATTTGACTGAGTTTCTTGCCACAGGCGACGGCGCCATGACCATAGGCATCGGCCTTAAGCACAGCTAGCAAGCGGCTCGAGCCCAAGTGGCTGCGCATGAGGCGTGCGTTGTGGGCCAATGCGCCTAATTGAATGTAGGCACGCGTGGGCCGCGACCAGGCCGCCTGGCTCACGGCTCTGCCGCCCCCTGGGGCGCTGCGTCTTCAAAGCGAGCGTATTCGCCAAAAAAGACCATGTCGATATCGCCCGTTGGGCCATTGCGCTGCTTGGCAATATTGATCGTGGCCGATTTGTCATTGTTATCGTGGCTGTAGTACTGTGAACGATACAGCAGCATGACAAGATCAGCATCTTGTTCGAGCGAACCTGACTCGCGCAAATCTGAAAGCCGAGGCCGGCTGGCCTCTTTGGCATGCTGTTCAGCCGCGCGCGCCAATTGCGAGGCAATGATCACCGGCACGCCCAATTCTTTGGCTACACTTTTAATGCCACGGCTGATGGTCGTAATTTCCTGCTGACGATTCTCTTTCTTTTCACGCACTTCCATCATTTGCACATAGTCGATGACAATCAAACCCAGAGGAGTGTCTTTTGCCTTCAGCTCTTTCCAGATGCGCCGCGAACGGGCCCTGAAAGTCTCAATATCAAGTTTGGCTGAGTCATCAATAATAATCGGGGCATTGTAGAGGCGGCTGGCGCCACGCGTGATGCGGCCCATTTCGTTCTGTGTAAGTTGGCCACGGCGTAGGCGCTGGGCATCGATGCGTTCTTCAGCCACCAAGAGGCGGTTGACTAAAGCATTTGAGGACATTTCAATCGAAAAGATTAAAACGGGCCGGGGGTTCTTCTCAGCCATGGCCACGTTACGCGCAACATTCAAGCAAAAAGCTGTCTTGCCCATGCCCGGTCGGCCAGCCACGATCACATAGTCGCCCGGGTGCAGGCCGGCTGTGATGTCATCGAGATCTCTAAAACCAGACGCCAAGCCCGTAATATGGGTCTTTTCGCGCTGATACTTATCGATATCACCCATGACCTGGTGCAAGACATCTTGAATGTGGCGCGTAGTTTCGCCGCGGTCTAAGTTGCCAACTTCTAAGATTCTATTTTCAGCCGTATCGACAACGTTCTGGGCTTCTTCGGGATAAGTGTAGGCGTCTGAAATAATATCATTACAAGTTGAAATCAAACGCCGCAAACGAGCCTTGTCTTTGACAATGCGGGCATAGTACTCAACGTTGGCCGCACTCGGGACCTTTTCAGTCAAGCCAGCCAAAGCCGCTGACCCACCCACTTCGTCTAACAAATTCTTGCCGCGCAGATAATCAGACAGAGTAATTAAGTCGATGACCTGGCCGCGCGAATTAAGATCTAAGCAGGCGCGAAAAACCTTGGCATGAGCCGGGCGATAAAAGTCATCGCTTGAAAGCAATTCAAGCACGCGATCGACGGCGTCGCGCTCCATAAGCAAAGAGCCAAGCACCGATTCTTCGGCATCAAGATTATGGGGTGGAACGCGTGCAATTAAAGTAGCCATGGCAGACTCACGAAGAGGCTTCAGAAACAAAAACGCCGGAGCACCATTTTAAGGGCTGCCCCGGCGCCATGGAAAGGCTGTTTTAGCCCCTATTGCTTGACCACAGACACTTTGACGCTAGCCTTGATCTCACCGGCCACATTGATTTCGACTTGGAAATCGCCTAAGGCCTTAAGGGGTATTTCTAAAATAATATCGCGCTTATTGATCTTATGGCCCTTCGCTTCGAGAGCTTCAGCAATATCGGCGTTGGTAACTGAGCCAAAAAGCTTGTCTTCTTCACCCGTGGCGCGAGCAATCTCAACGCTCACGGCCGAAAGCTTGTCGGCCGTGGCCTTGGCTTCGGACAACTCTTTCTCACGTTTCTTGACGCGGGCCTTAGCTTCGTTCTCAAAGACCCGCTGGTTCGCAGGCGTGGCAATCAAAGCCAACTTTTTAGGGATAAGAAAATTGCGGGCATGGCCGTCAGCCACATCCACCTGCTGGCCACTTTGACCAACATTCTTAACATCTTCCAGCATGATGATTTTCATAATGTCTCCTTATGGGTGTTATCCGGATCTACTTTAGGGCGGTTCATGCCCCGAAAATCTGCAAAGGGATCGAAGAGCCCTAGAGCTAAGAGCCCTAAACCAATGCCGTGGCCCGCAGGGACCATGGCGACTAAGGCCAGGGTCAAGGCACCGAGATGCGCCACGACCTTGGGCAAACCCCAGCCCGAAAGCTTATCAGCCACCACCATGGCGCCCTGGTAAGCGTGCAGGCCCAGGCTGACGACCAGCAAATTGAGACTAAGTTCGCGGAGCACCTTCGATGTCTCGCCCAACCAGCCACGGTCGCCCAGCAGCACGATTGCAGCTGGCAAGATCACCAACCAGATCAGGCCAAAGGGCAGGCGCCAACGGCTCAAGGCAGGCGCGGCAGTCGTGGCGCCGCGTTTGGACATCCAGATACGTAAAACCCACGCGCCATAAACCAAGGCCAGCACCCAAAATAGGCATTGCAGACCGGGGTAAAGGCGCAAGGTCAAACTCGCAAACTCCTGAGCTTTGACAGGATCGATGCTGCCCGACAAAGTCGAGGCTGCGCCTTGAAATTGCGTCTCCCAAACTTTGCGCAATTCAAGAATCTTGGGATCAGCTGGATTCTGCAAAGCCGAAAAAATACCTAAACTAAGCAAGGCAACCGGTATGGAAGCAATTGCCACGGCTCGCCAAGGACCTGCTGTCGGACGCCTGCGCATCACCCGCGCCATCACGACGCCAAGCAAGGCCAGAAAAAAGATGTCCACCAGCAGGCCAGCGACCATTTGAATCACCCACCCACAAAGGCTAGCATGCCCACGTTGCGCGAGCGCTTGATAGCCTTGGTAAGAATATGCTGATGGCGCGAGCAGTTACCTGTGATGCGACGGGGCACGATTTTGCCACGATCGGTCACAAAATTACGCAGGCGGTTAGCGTCCTTATAGTCGATAAAATTGATCTTGTCGGCGCAGAAGCGACAGCTCTTGCGCTTGTAACGGCGGTCATCATCACCCGCGCGCTTCTTGCGTTTAACTTTTTTCTTTAAAAATGCCATTTGAATTTGCTCCGTTAAAAGGGAATGTCGTCGTCATTGGATGCTGGGGCCTCAGGGGCCGAAGCCTCAGAGACCGAAGCCTCGGGGGCGGATGCGCCGCCGCCAAAGCTTTCGCCGCCAGCGGCTACACCTTCGGGTTTGGTACCCCGCGGCAGAAACTGCCAGCGCTCGCAGACCACTTCAAGCACAGATCGCTTGTTGCCATCCGTGCCGGTCCACTCACGCAGCTTGAGGCGGCCTTCGACGAGCAGGGGCCATCCCTTTTTTAGGTATTCGCCCGCACGCTCTGCGTCTTTACCCCAGACTTCGACGCCGATATAAGTCACCTCGTCCTTGAACTCGCCATTCGCTGCCTTGTACTTGCGGTTCACCGCTAGGCGCAAATTGGCCACGGCTTGCCCACTGGGCACAAATTTAAGTTCAGGGTCTTTGGTGAGGTTGCCGATCAAAAAGACTTTATTCAGACTCGCCATAATTCGGCCCTCAGGCTGCTGCCGGGGCAGCCGGCTTCTTGCCGGGCATGGGCTTCACAGGGTCCATGCGCAAAGTCTGAAATTTAAGAAGGTCGTCATTGAGGCGCAGCTGGCGTTCAAGCTCAGCTACAAGATTCCCGGGCGCTTTGAACTCGATCAAAACATAAAAGCCTTCGGGATTTTTTTTCATTTCATAGGTCATCTTGCGACGGCCTAAGCGGTCTACCTTAATCACTTCGCCACCTTGTGCGCGAATCAGATCGCAGTACTTGTCGACAAGCTTGTCAGTATCTTCTTTAGCCAACATCGGCTTCAGAATCAACATGCTCTCGTAGGGATGAATAACAGCCATGAATGGCTCCCTTCTGGATATCCCAGCTAAGCCGGGAAAGCCCCCAACAGCGCCTACATATATAGAAGGCACCCAGGAGCAAGGAAGCAGCGAAGGCCTAGGCCATCGCCGATAAAAAACCCCAGCACATGCTGGGGGGATAGGGATTGTAGGAATTCGGGCCTAAAAGGTCAACCCAGCTAACGCCAAAATACGGCCAAAAAATCGGGCTTTATGCCTAGAGCGCCAGCAAAAGCTTAGAAATCACGACTGGACTCGCTCCCCCGCTGCTCCACTGAGCCTGGGCCTTCACGTAGTAGGTGCCATTGGCCAAACCCTGAATCTCGAGGGCCAGCTGGCTGCGGCCAGCAGCATGCGGCCCGCTGCTCTGAGACCTTACGAGCTGATTGGCGGTGCTATAGATTCTGACTTCGAGCAGGGCCACAGCTTGCGGCAAGTTCAAAGCTAAAAAGCTGGGATTAGGATTAGGCCAAACCACGGCATCAAAGCCATCCGGCAAAGGCCATGAGGTGGGAAGAACGCTCGGACTGGGACTTGCCAATATCGTCATGGTGGCTGTGCTTGTAACGCTAGAACTTGGATTCACCGTCAAGGTCACGGTAGGACTCGAACTAAGACTAACTGTAAGTGAGTTGCTCGCTGTCGCGGTCACGATGAGCGTCTCAGTATGACTGGGCAAGATCGTCTGAGTTGCGCTAGGAGGCGTAGTTTGAGTGCCTGTCGATACGCGGGTGCTAGTAGCCGTAACCTGTAGGGTGCTCGTCGATGTGGCAAGTGACGTTTGAGTCTCACTCGCTTGAGGGCTTGGCGTGAGTGTTGAAATGCTGGTTTGCGTAGCGCTGGCTAACAAGGTATGGCTGGCCGTAACTTGAAGCGTATTTGTCAATGTGACCTGACTCGTGGGACTGCTGCTCGGCGTGGCTGTACGGCTAGACGTCGCCGTCGGCGAGGGTGTGGGTGGCGTCGCATTCAAGGTGCAAGTACAGGCTTCTCGCACTTGCAAATAATTGTAGACCTCATCGGAGGGCGCCATCCACACCGAGTTGTCGCCGCCTGGGCCATAGGTGTTATAGAGATAGCTCAAATGAGAGTTCAATTGCGCAGGCGTGCAATCATAAAAACCCGGGCTCACTAGACATTGATGTGAAAACGCGATCAACCAGCGCGGCCTGGCATCATTGGCTGCGCTATCGAGCCACGCATTCCATGTCCCCACGGGCGTGTCACGATAGGCCTGATGCCTGCGTAGCAGCCAAGGCGCATCGGTATCGGCCGCGCCAAAACCCGTGTTGGAAGCCGCAGGATTGCTACTGACCGGCCACGTGTCGATATAATTCTCGCCGGTCTCGGCTTCAGCCGCATGAATGTAGCCCAAAGCCTTAACGGTGGCCCATGCCTGGATATTATTATAGGGATAAATAAAATAGGCGTTGTAGTAACCAGGATATCGGGCTTCGATAGCGCTTCGTGTGGCACCGATCTGCGAGGCGGCATTGCCGGCTGTAATATCTAAATGGTCCTGACTGTGATTTTGTATGCCCCAACCCGCAGCATAAAGCTGGTCTAAATCTGTCCAAGTCATATAACTGGGTGTGCCCATAAGACCGCTATTAAGGGCCATGCCAGCCTTAAAACCGTAAGTATCAAAAATAGGCTTAGCCGTGGGCAGCACCGAGTCGCGCGAGTCATCCCAGGTAAAAGAATAAGCCCAGTCGCGATCAAATTTAACGCGAGCCTTGCGGCAAGCTCCATTTCCGCCCGTCGTATGATTCACTGCGGTCACGGTGATATTCACGCCTGTTTCAGGCACGGTGAACACGCATTCGCCGCTGGCAACTTTGTATTGGGCTGTGACCGGCGAAGCATCCACCCAAGCCAAGCAAGAACTGCAAGTACCGACGTTTACCGCCAGGGTCAATTCATGATGATTAATACGGGCAGCTACGGCTGCACGATTTACAGTCAAATAGCGCGTCACATCAGCAGCAGCCCCAGCTGCGCTATATATATAGAAGAAAATATAAATAAGAGGCCTTAGAGCCTTGGGCATCTTTCCTCGCAAAACATAGTTTCATAAACAATGTATCTGGCTGCGAGGGCCCATGCTTAGGCACTTTTGTTACATATGCGTTTAATTTTAGCGAGGAAATGACAGAAAGCGTTTTTAGTAAAACGATTATTCTTCTTCGTTGCTCTCACGCTCTTTGCGCGGCGCTGGCGCGATAACCAGAACAGCTTCGCCCTTGGGCGGCTCGGCATCGAGTTGGCTCTTCAATTGACTTAAAGTTCCGTTCATACAGCGTTCATACAATTTAGTAATTTCAAAGGCGCAGCTGGCCTCCCTATCGCCTAAAGCCTCTAAGGCAAAACCAAGTGTATCGGCCAGACGTAGCGGCGATTCATAGCAAAGCAAAGTATGGGCGCTGTTTTTTTCTTCGGCAAAAAAACGCAAACGCGCGCCCGGCTTTTTGGGTACAAAGCCCTTAAACACATAAGAAGAAGTGGGCAAACCGCTCATCAATAAGGCCATGGGGGCAGCGTGCGGCCCGGGAATGACTTCGATTTGAATGCCTTTTTCACGGCAAAGATGCAAAACACGATAGCCCGGGTCACTCAAGCCTGGCAAGCCAGCATCACTCACCAGCACGACGTTCTTGCCCTGCTCTATTAATTTAATAATGCCTGGCGCAGCCTGCTGTTCGTTGTATTCATGATAAGCAATCGACTTGGACGGCGACTTTAACTGAAGGGCTTCATAAATGGTACGTGTATGCCGCGTGTCTTCACAGGCCAGAACTTCGGCAGACTCCAGGGCAGCTTGGGCGCGAGGGCTAAGATCTGTTAGATTCCCGATCGGAGTTGCAACCACCGTTAATTTCATCGGCATGGCCCCAGGGGCGCACTGCCGTGCGCCCCTACAAACACGCTATACATTGAATTTAAAGTGAACGATATCGCCATCTGCCATGACATATTCTTTGCCTTCTTGACGCATCAAGCCTGCTTCTTTCAAAACTTTTTCATCACCGCCTTTGGCACTGAGCTCGGCATAACTCATAACCTCAGCCTTAATAAAGCCGCGCTGAATATCGCTATGAATCTCGCCGGCAGCCTCAGGCGCCTTGGTGCCCTTTTTAATGGTCCAGGCGCGCGCCTCTTGGGGGCCAGCCGTGTAATAACTTTGCAGGCCCAGTAAATCGTAGCCTGTGTGAATCAAGCGGTTCAGGCCCGGCTCTTCTAAGCCCAACTCTTTTAAGAAAGCCAGTGCATCGGCAGGTTCCATCTCGCCCAATTCGGCTTCAATCTTGGCGCAAATGGGAATGGCCAGCGCGCCATCTTTTTTGGCAATCGCTTGCACTTGCTGAGTAAAGGCATTATCCATGGCTGGCAAATCACTCTCGGCCACATTCATGGCAAACAAAACTGGCTTAGTGCTGATTAAAAAGAACTCTTTAACTAAGAGCAAATCATCAGCGGTGAGACCCGCCGTACGCGCAGGCAATCCCTTACCCAAGTGAGCTTTGAGCTTATGCGCTAAGTCAGACTGTTTGGCCGCCTCTTTGTCACCACTGCGGGCCTTTTTAGCCAACTTTTCAAACTGCTTTTCAATCGACTCTAGGTCAGCCAAGATCAATTCTGTTTCGATAATTTCGATATCGTCTTTAGGGCTCACGGCGCCTGAAACGTGAATGATGTCTTTATCTTCAAAACAACGCACGACATGAACAATGGCCTGAGTCTCGCGAATATGACTTAAGAACTTATTGCCCAGGCCTTCACCCTGCGACGCGCCTTTGACTAAACCTGCAATATCGACAAACTCGACACCCGCGGGCACGGTTTTTTTGCTGTCAAACCAAATGGCCAACTGATCAAGCCTCGCGTCAGGCACCGCCACGGCACCCACGTTGGGTTCAATGGTGCAGAAGGGAAAGTTCGCGGCAGCAGCCCCCGCCTTGGTAATCGCGTTAAAAAGTGTCGACTTGCCAACATTGGGCAGCCCAACAATGCCTAATTTCATTTCAAACCTTTCGCTTCAAATAAGAACGCCCCCGAAGTTCCGGGGGCGTTCGAGTCTCGCTTACCCGCGATCGATCAATAGTCGATCGGAAGATCCTTGCGGGGCGCGGTATGGGGCTCGTAGCGGGGCGTGTCCTTGGCTTTTTGCACAGCCTTGCTGACATCACCTGCGTCCACATCCTTTTTCACATTTAACTTCCAGCCCGTATGAATAATATCGGGATCTTGAATAAGCTCCCGGTTGTTCACATAGAGCAAGGGCCACTGAAACGAGTCGCTGTAGATGCTTTCTTTGCCAGCGATGCGCCAGAGCGAATCGCCACGCTTGACCTTGTAGCTTGATCCACCGCTCGAAGGCTGCGAAGGGGGTTCGAGGCCGGCATCGGTAGGCGGAGGAGCTAAGGTGTCGCCCGGGGGCGGAGCTAAGGCATCACCTGGCGGAGGAGCCATCATGTCACCGCCCGGAGGAGGTGCCATTTCGTCGCCGCCCGGAGGAGGCGCCATCATGTCACCGCCCGGAGGAGGTGCCATCATGTCGTCACCCGGAGGAGGCGCCATCATGTCACCACCCGGAGGCGGAGCCATCATGTCACCACCCGGAGGCGGAGCCATCATATCACCACCCATGTCGCCGGGAGGT
>CAZFUM010000037.1:0-17724 GCA_964521965.1 uncultured bacterium
CACCCCGAATCAGTCACTTTTGCCTCACCTGAGCAAGATGCCCTGCGCCGCGACTTCACCGTCAATGCCCTTTTTGGCGACCCCGACAAAGAAGAGGTACTCGACTTTGTAGGTGGTCGCGCCGATCTCGATAAAAAGTTGCTGCGTTGTGTGGGCGACCCAGCGCAACGCTTTGGCGAAGACAAGCTGCGGGTGCTTCGCGCAATAAGATTTTCTGTGCAGTTGGGTTTTGAAATTGAAAGCGCTACCTGGGCAGCGGCCAAAGCAGCTGTGCCGCAAGTGGCTAATCTTGCCGCTGAGCGAATCCATGCCGAGTTAAGCAAGATCTTCACGTCGCCTGATCCTGAACGCGGACTTAGCTTGCTCGATGAGGCTGGCCTGCTCAAGTTGCTCTTGCCAGAACTTGAAGCGCTGAAGGGTTGCCCTCAGCCACCTGAGTTTCACCCCGAAGGTGATGTGTGGGTGCATACGCTTTTGGTGATGAAACACTTGCGCCATCCCAGCCCTGCGCTAGCTTGGGCCGGCCTCTTGCACGACATCGCTAAACCCCTAACGCTCACGCAAGCCGAGGGCGATCGCATTCGTTTTAATGGTCATGAGACTAAAGGCGCTGAGTTGGCGCGAGGTATTTTTCAAAGACTAAAGATGGGTGGGGAACTAAGTCAACGCGCAGAGACCCTGATCGCTGATCACTTGCGATTAAATCCCATTAAGGACATGCGCTTAGCTACACTCAAACGCTTGCTGAGGCGCGACGATTTTGACGAGCTGCTTGAGCTGCACCGGGCCGATTGTCTAGCCAGTCACGCCAATTTAGAATTGTGGGAGCTGGCGAAGTCAAAGAAAGCAGAGTTTGAGAGCGCGCTTGAGGCTGAGAGCTTGAGCCCCGCCCCCTACTTGGATGGGGCTGATCTCATTTCGCTGGGGCATAAGCCTGGGCCCGTCTTTAAAGAAATATTATCAGTCTTAGAAGATGAACAATTAGAAGGGCGAATTCGTGACAAAACCGAGGCCCTGGCTTGGGTTCTTGAGAAATATCCTTTAAAATAAGGGATATTTAGAGATTTTGAGCTTATTGTGTCTCAAGGCACAAGAAGGACTCTAGCTGCCGAATGGGGGCTTGCCTAGAATGGACGAGCCGCCGACAATTCATGCTCCTCAAAAAGGCGGGAGTATGGACGATAAACAAGAACAGGCCCGCGAGTTGCGCATCAACCGCGCCAAGTGGATCTTTGTGGTCGTGGTCTTTAGCGCTCCGGTTATCTATTCGATTTGGCGCTTTGCCAAGACCCATCGCGAGCTCAGCAAGATCAAAGGCTGGGCCATAACCGAGCTGGCCAAGCCCCAACCCTCTGACATGGCCTATGGCGAACTCGGCCTGATCTACCTCGATGAGGGTCGCCTGGGTGATGCGTTGCCCTTGCTGGCCAAAGCAGCCGAGATTGAAGCGCGCGGCGCCAAAGATACACGCGATCAGCTGGCCTATGCGAGGGCTCTCGGCATCGCCAAGAGGGCGGGCCTGCCCATGACTAGCCTAGCTGATAGAATTAAAGTTTTAGAACGAGCTTTAAGCATCGCGCCCAAGCTGGCTCAAGGCAGCGCTGCCGCTACATTTTTTGGCGTGGGTTTGCAATATCAAGAAATGGGCGATAAAACCAAGACTCGTGCGTGTTTTAGTGAGGCGGTGAGCCGTCAACCCGATGATTGGGTGATACTCGAAGACGGCAGCAAAGAAAGACGCCGAGGTCTGGCATCGTACTACGCTAAAACCCTAGCTGCGGCCGAACTCGAATAGCGCTCGAAAAGGCGGCTATGACACAATTACAGCCATTGCATGGGACTATCGAGCAGCGTAAGTTTGAAAGGATACTCGCTACCTTGCAAATCAAGTATTACATTGTCGACGACGCCTACGCCAAAGCGCTTCAAGAAGATGCGGCGTACAAAGACACCAGCCTTGAGAAGCTTAAAAAGCTGGATCGTCCCAACACGCCTCTGCAAGGTGTGACTGAGAATATTTCTCACGGCGGCCTGGCCCTAGTGACTGACCAGCCGGTGGCCATGGGCACGCACGTTGTCTGTGACATTACACTGCCAAGTCTGCCACGCCCCATGCGCGCTCTGGCTGAGGTGATACGTTCAGATTCGCGCGATGGCCGGGTCATTGACCGCACGGTGCACACCTATCGTTCTGGCCTGCGCATCCTGGCCATTAATAATGATGATTTAAAGCGCATTGAAAATTACATCATCGAAGAGAAGATTAAACAGAGGCTGTCAGGGCGTTAAAATTGGTTTATTTATTCAGATCAAGCTTTGGCGCTATCCCCAGAACAAGAAAAACCCTTATAAAATAGCCTAATATCCAGACATGCCCTGTGAAAAGGCCGTGTATAATAGTTTTTCGTTATAAAGCTTTGCTTTATGAGGCAAATCCCTCTTCCCAGAGTGTTCATGGCCAAAAAGCCTGAAAAATCAGCCAAGAAAGCCCCTGCCCCAGCTCCCGCTGCCGCCGCTAAAGCCGCAGATTATGGCGCCGAGAACATCACGGTGCTCGAGGGCTTAGAAGCCGTGCGCAAACGGCCCGGCATGTATATCGGCCCCACCAATGAATATGGCCTGCATCACATGATTTGGGAAGTCGTCGATAACTCGGTCGACGAAGCCATGGGTGGCCATTGCGACCGCATCGAAGTAACCCTGCACAGCGACGGCACCTGTTCCGTCACTGACAATGGTCGCGGCATTCCTGTCGAGATGCACGCCAAGCAAAAGAAGTCAGCCCTTGAAGTGGTCATGACGGTGCTGCACGCCGGCGGCAAGTTTGATAAAGACAGCTATAAAGTTTCGGGTGGCTTGCATGGCGTGGGCGTCTCGGTGGTGAACGCGCTGAGCGAGTGGCTCGAAGTCGAAGTGCGTCGCGAAGGCAAGGTTTACTTTCAGCGCTATGAGCGCGGCGTTGCTAAGGCGCCAGTTAAAATGATCGGTGAAGCAAAACGAAGTGGCACCAAGGTGACATTTAAACCCGACAAACAGGTTTTTTCGGTTCTTGATTTTAACGGTGATACGGTCGCTAACCGCTTGCGTGAGTTGAGTTTTTTAAATAAGGGCATGACGATACGCTTTCGCGATGAGCGGGGCAAAGAAGCAAAAGATCAAGAATTCAGATTTGAAGGCGGTGTCTCAGCTTTTATTAAGCATCTTAATCGTAGCAAAGAGCCGCTGCACGCCACCCCCATTTATTTCGAGAAAGAAAAAGATGGGGTTACTGTCGAGATCGGCATGCAGTACAACGAAGGCTATAGCGAAACTATTTTTTGCTTCGTTAATAATATTAATACGCGCGATGGTGGTTCGCATTTGGTTGGCTTTAAAGGTGCGCTCACTCGCGCAGCCAATAAATTTGCCAAAGACTCTGGCCTGATCAAAAAAGATACGACGACCTTAGAGTCAGATGACGTACGCGAGGGCTTGGTCGCGGTGATTAGTTGCAAAGTTCCCGAACCACAGTTTGATTCGCAAACTAAGGGCAAGTTGGTTAACCCTGAAGTGAAAGATATCGTGCAGGGAATTGCCTATGATCATCTTTGCACCTTCTTTGAGCAGAACACCGCTTTGGCCAAGCGCATCTTGGGCAAAGCGCTCAACGCTGCCGAAGCGCGCGAAGCGGCTCGCAAAGCCCGTGAGCTCACGCGCCGCAAAGGCGCGCTGGATGGTATGAACCTACCCGGCAAGCTGGCCGACTGCTCAGAGAAAGACGCCTCATTGTGCGAAGTCTACCTGGTTGAGGGCGACTCGGCCGGCGGCTCGGCCAAGCAAGGTCGCAACCGGCGTTTTCAAGCTATTTTACCTTTGCGCGGCAAGATTTTGAATGTTGAGAAAGCCCGCATCGACAAGCTCTTTAGCAACGAAGAAATTAGAGCCATGATTACGGCCATGGGCGCGGGTATTGGCAGTGAGTTTGATATTGAAAAGGCTCGATATCACAAAATTATTATCATGACTGACGCCGATGTCGACGGCAGTCACATTCGCACCCTTTTGCTGACTTTCTTTTATCGGCATATGGCGCCCCTCATTGAAAAAGGCTATCTCTACATTGCCCAGCCGCCACTCTATAAGTTAAAGCGCGGCAAGGTTGAGACCTACATGCAGTCGAATAAAGAAATGGATGCCATTCTCATTCAAGGTGGCACCGACGACGCGCGCTTGGCCCGCCTTAAAAATGGCAAGGTTGAGCAGCAGTTTAATAGCGAGAAATTTCGCGAGATGATTAGCGATTTGGCAGATTTAGATCGTCTCTTGCCTCGCCTGCGCCGCCGCCTTGATTTGCCGGGCTACTTGGCGCTTAAAGGCAAAAAAATTCCGCTCTATATGGTCCGGGGTTCGCGTGCGGCTGAATGGATTTACAACGAAAAAGATCTCGAAGCTTCGATTGAGCGCGAACGTAAGGCCAAGACCCCTAAAGCGGCTAAAATTAGCGATGAACTTTTTGGCGATTTTTTGAATCTTAAAGATGATTCAAATAAAAAGAAAGAAAAAGACATTGAAGTTATTGAGTTGGCCAGCATGGGTGATTTGCGCGAAATGGAAGAGTTGATTCAGCGCCTTACCAAAAAGGGTCTCGACCTTGATGAGTTATTGGCAGAAGAAGAAGAGGCTGAAGTCGACCGAGCCAAACGCAAGCCGCTCTTTAGGGTCAGCACGGACAAGAAGGATTTTGACCTTTTCGATGTGCGCGAAGTGGTCGAGAAGGTGAAAGAGCTCGGTAAACAAGGCATGACCCTGCAGCGCTACAAAGGTTTGGGCGAAATGAACCCAGATCAGCTCTGGGAAACCACCATGGACCCTAATCGCCGCACTCTTTTGCAAGTGCGCTTAGAAGATGCTGTTGAAGCTGATCGCATTTTTTCAATGCTCATGGGTGATCAAGTCGAGCCCCGCCGTATTTTCATTTCTGAGCACGCCGCCGAGGTTGAGAACCTCGACGTTTGATTTTAGGAGCAAGCCATGGCATTGCCCGTAACTGACAATAAAGATTTTCTGAAAAATGTGATTCTTTTTAAAGATTTGCCCGCAGCTCAGATGGAAAAAGTCATCAAGTTGGTGCATGAAAAAAAATATTCTAAGTATCAAATTGTCTTTGAAGAAGGCGAGGCCGGCGAAAATCTTTATATTATTAAAAAAGGCCTCGTCAAAATATCTAAAGAGGCTTCAGACGGCCGTGTGAAGACCTTGGCTCTGCTGAAAGAAGGCGACTTCTTTGGTGAAATGTCGGTCTTGAGCGAAGAAGGCCGCTCTGCCAATGCCGAAACCCTTACCGATGCCGAATTGCTCATGATGAGCAAAGAAGATTTTTCAAATCTGCTCGACAAAAACCCAGCCGTCTCGCTGGTTATCATCAAGACTTTGATCGAACGTTTATCTGCCGCTGATCGTCAGATTAAGAATTTGGCCTTGGGTAATAGTCGAGCTAAAATTGCCGACATTTTGCTGCAGCTTTGTGTCGAATTTGGCGGTGAGGGTGATGAGAGCAACAAGATGAATATTCGCCTTACTCACCAAGAGTTGGCCGATTTGGCTGGTTTGGCTCGCGAGACCACCACTAAGCTGCTCAATGAATTTGTGAAAGATGACGCGATCATCTTGAAAGATCGAGAAATTGAAATTTTGAATAAAGAAAAATTACAGCAATGGACGATGTGAGTTTATCTAATGTTAGACCTTAAATTTGTTCGTGAAAATCTTGATGCCGTAGCCGCTGGCTTGAATCGCCGAGCTGCAGGCACTTTTGATGCCCAAGCCTTTAAGACTTTAGATGAGCAGCGCCGTAAAGACATCAGTAGCGCTGAAAATCTTAAGGCTGAGAAGAATGGCCTATCCAAGCAGATTGGCGAATTAAAAAAGAACAAGCAAGACGCCACTGAGCTGATGGCTCAGGTGAAATCGATGGATAGTCGCATTGTCGAAGCCGAAGCTAAAGCTGCCGAAGTCGATGCCAAGCTTTGGGATATTCTTAAGCGCACGCCGAATATGCCTGACGCCTCGGTGCCCGATGGCGCCAGCGCGGATGATAATCAAGTCGTGAAGACCTGGGGCACGCCCCCGACATTCACGTTTACGCCTAAATCCCACTGGGAACTTGGCGAAACACTAGGCCTCTTTGATTTCGAGCGCGCAGCCAAGATCACCGGCGCTCGCTTCACGGTCTACAAAGGTTTGGGCGCGCGTTTAGAACGCGCTTTGATTCAGTTTATGTTAGATACCCAAACTCTCAAGCATGGCTATACCGAGGTTTGGACGCCTTTGATGGTGAACGCAGACTCGCTTTTTGGCACAGGCCAATTGCCCAAGTTTGAGCAAGATCTCTTTAAACTAGCCGGCGAGCAGGCCTACTACCTCATCCCTACCGCCGAAGTGCCGGTCACCAATTTGCATCGGGGCGAGACCTTCGACGAAAGCCAGCTGCCTATTAAGTACGCCTCCTATACGCCTTGTTTTCGCAGTGAAGCCGGCGCTGCTGGCAAAGATACGCGCGGCATCGTACGCCAGCATCAATTTAATAAAGTCGAGCTGGTCAAGTTTACGACCGCTGAGCAAAGTGAAAGCGAACACGAAAAATTAACCGCAGACGCCGAGGCGATTTTAGAACTGCTAGAGCTGCCCTATAAGCGCCTGCTGCATTGTGCCGGTGAATTGAGTTTTGGCGCGGCCAAATGCTATGACCTCGAGGTCTATGCTGCAGGGCAAGATAAGAAGTGGTGGGAATGTTCATCTTGTTCAGATTTTAAAGATTTTCAGGCCCGTCGCGCTGAGATTCGCGTGAAGCGTAAAGACGGCAAGAAAGAGCTGGCTCATACTATTAATGGTTCAGGGTTAGCCACTTCGCGTGTTTTGCCCGCGATACTAGAAAACAACCAGCAAGCGGACGGCAGCGTTGTTATTCCCAAAGTTCTGCGCCCCTATTTGGGCGGCCTCGAAATTATCAAGAAATAGGAGTTTAAATGGCGGCTGAAAACAAAGCGCAAGATCCAAAGACCCAGCGCCGCAAGGCCGGGCTCATCGTAGTCTGGGTTGGGGTGGGCATCTTAGGGTTAGGCTATCTGCTGCTGGGCAAAGGCGACATCACGGTTTCGCCATTTCTTATCGTGGGTTCATTCGGCGTTATGGCAACCGGCATTTGGCTGGGCTGGGACTAAGCGCAAGGAGACGTTATGGCAAAGCGTAAACAAAAAGCTGTCGAACATATCGAGCGGCCGATTAAAGGCGAACGCGTTGAAATCGAACGCGACTTAATATTTAAAAAGAGCGCTGAATCGATGATCGAGCAGATTATCTTTGGCAGCCGCTGGCTGCAAGCACCGCTATTTCTAGGCTTGATTGTGGCTAGCGCAGTCTATGCCTATAAATTTTTGATCGAATTGATCCACTTGGTCGGGGCCGCTGATGCAATGACCGAAGAAATGGTCATGCTGTCCGTATTGACTCTGGTAGATATCACCATGGTGGCAAATCTGCTGGCCATGGTCATTATCGGCGGCTACGCGACATTTGTCAGCAAGCTCGACTTGCACGGCCATACGGACCGGCCTGAGTGGCTTGACAAGATCGACGCGGGTTCGCTCAAGGTCAAATTGGCAGGCTCCCTGGTGGGTGTCTCAGGCATTCACCTACTCAAAGCCTTTATCAATGTCGATGCCCGTCCGCCCCAAAGCATCATGTGGCAGGTCATCATTCACGCGGTTTTTCTTTTTTCAGCTTTGATGCTGGCATGGACCGAAAAGATCATGCACAGCAAGCATTGATCAACCCTTCACGCTCATTTTAGGAAAACACCTTGCACCCCTACCGAACCCACACTTGCGGCGAGTTGCGCAAAGAACATATTGGCCAGACCGTGCGCCTTTCGGGCTGGACCCATCGCCGCCGCGATCACGGCCATTTGTTGTTTATTGACCTCAGGGATCACTACGGCATCACCCAGACGGTCTTTCATCCAGAACGCGAATTCTTTGAGGCGGCCACCCACCTTAAGAGTGAAAGCGTTATCACGGTGACAGGCCGCGTAGTGGCCCGCGACCCAGATACAGTGAACAGCAAGCTGGGCACGGGCGAGGTCGAATTAGTGGTCGACGAATTTGAGCTGCAAAACGCTTCTGAAGTCTTGCCGTTCTTAGTGGCCGAGCCCAATCCGGTCGACGAGAGCATACGCCTTAGCTATCGCTTTTTAGATCTGCGGCGTGAGCAGCTGCACGCCAATGTGATGCTGCGCTCAAAAGTCATCAGCAGCATACGCCGACGCATGAATGACCTCGGCTTCTTCGAATTTCAGACACCCATACTCACGGCATCGTCGCCTGAAGGCGCGCGCGACTACATCGTGCCTAGCCGCGTGCATCCCGGAAAATTCTATGCTCTGCCCCAAGCGCCTCAGATGTTTAAACAGCTTTTGATGATTTCGGGTTTTGACCGCTACTTTCAAATCGCGCCTTGCTTTCGCGACGAAGACGCGCGCGCAGACCGTTCGCCGGGCGAGTTCTATCAATTAGATATCGAAATGTCTTATGTCACCCAAGACGATGTCTTTGCCAAACTCGAAGGTCTTCTGCTGCCGCTCTTTCGCGAATTTAGCGAATGGAAGATCGCCGATGGCCCTTTTGTGCGCATTCCCTACCGCGAGTCCATGCTCAAGTACGGTTGCGACAAGCCAGACCTGCGCAACCCGCTGGAATATGTCGAAGGCAGCAGTTTTGTCAGCCGCATGAGTTTGGCGCCCTTTCAAGAGGCCATCAAAGAAGGCGGCATCGCTCGCATTCTCGTGGTCCCGGGCATTTCGGGCCAATCGCGTAAATTCTTTCAAGACAGCGAAGACTTTATGAAGCGCCAAGGCGCGCCGGGCCTAGGTTATGTGACTTTCAAGGCAGGCGAAGCTAAGGGCCCCTTGCTTAAGTTTATGGATGAAGCTTTGCAGGCCGAGCTTAAAACCCTTCCCAAAGTCGACATACAAGATTGCGTGGTCTTTTTCTTGGTGGGCGATGCAGACGAAGTGCATCCCTGGGCTGATGCTTTGCGTCGCCGCTTAGGCGATGAGCTTGGCTTGGTGAAACCCGGCGAATTCAAGTTCTGCTGGATTGTCGATTTCCCCATGTATGAACGCGATAAAGACACGGGTCAGGTGATTTTTTCGCACAATCCCTTCTCGATGCCGCAGGGGGGCATGCAGGCCTTAATCACCAAAGATCCCCTCGATATTTTGGCCTACCAATATGACATTGTTTGTAACGGCATTGAGCTCTCGTCAGGCGCCATTCGAAATCACAAGCCAGAAATCATGGTGAAAGCCTTTGAGCTAGCGGGCTATGGTCCCGAAGTGGTTGAGAAAAAGTTTGGCGGTCTATGGAAAGCCTTTCAGTACGGCGCCCCGCCTCACGGTGGTATTGCCCCGGGCGTAGATCGCATCGTGATGCTGCTGGCGGACCAGCCCAATATTCGTGAGGTGATCGCCTTCCCCATGAATGCTGCTGCTCAGGACTTGCTCATGGGCGCGCCCAACGAAGTGACTGCGCAGCAATTAGACGACGTGCACGTGGCTATTAAACTGCCCAAGGGATTTGAAAAGAAATAGGTCGGGTATTTAAAAGGGGGATGGGTTATGAAGAGCGTGAAGGCGATGTTGATAAGCCTGCTGGCTTTAGCCGGGGGTTTAAATGCCATGGATGTGCAACGTGGCCCGGTTGAAGGCAAAGTGGGTGAGGTGGCCACACTGCAAGTCGCCAGTGGCTTTGCATTCATTCCACAAGGCTCGGCCAAAGAATTTATGCAGAAGACGGGCAATCTCCCGTCAGGCAATGAGCTGGGCATTTTTATCGACCCCGATGAAAAGACTGGCTGGTTTTCGATTTTTGAATTTGAAGAAGTGGGCTTTATCAAAGATCCTGAAAAAGAGAAATTAGACGCTGATGAAATATTAGCGAGCATTAAAGAGGGCAATGATGCGGCTAACGCCGAGCGCAAAAAGATGGGCTCAGACACCATTGATATCGTGGGTTGGCATACACCGCCATTTTTCAATCAAGAGACGAAGCGCCTTGAGTGGGCAATCTTAGGACGAAGCAAAGATGGCGACGTGGTCAATTATAAGACCCGTATACTGGGTCGCACGGGCGTGATGTCGGTGGTACTGGTCTGCGGGCCCCAAGAATTGAATGCTGCGTTGAAATCTTTTAGCAAAGTCTTAGATAGCTATAGTTTCACCTCGGGTAACAAATATTCTGAATGGAAGACGGGTGATAAGGTAGCGGCTATCGGCTTAGGCGCACTGATCTTGGGTGGCATAGGCGCTAAAACCGGTCTGCTGCAGAAGCTCTTTAAATTTATTTGGGTCATTGTCTTGGGCTTTTTTGCATTGATCAGGAAATTCTTTACCGGCAAGGGCAGCGACACGGCTCGGAACTCAAAATCTGAGAGCAAGGCCAAGGCCTTTGAAGGTGATCTGGGCGCACCTAAATCTGAGTCTGGCAGTAGCTCTGCATCTAAAGCTCAGCCTAGCATGGACGATCCCAAGCCCTAAGCTGTGGGTGATTGGGAGATTCTCTATCTCGCCTTTGTCGTGCTGCTGGGCCTTGAGAGCCTAGCCTGGCGCCGCAAAGGTGAGATTTTTTTTGCCCGTAGTCCGTGGGGCGGCTGGCGCCTGAGCCTGAATGTGCTGGTCATAAGGCCACTCTTGTTGCGCATTCCGCACTTGCGCTTAGGCCTTCCCGCGGGGCAAAGATTTAATATTATCGAATTCAGTACGCGCATTCATCAAGCCCGCAGCGCTTTGGCCCTGTGGCGTTGGATGTCTGGCCTCTTGGCTGCTTGGATCTACTTTGCCCTGCCTTTTATTTATCTAACTTGGCCCGCGCCAGCGATGCTGGGTCTTGGCATGCTGATCATGCTTTTGTTATGGCAGATCACAGCTTTTTGTCTTTGGTTCGGCAAGCGCCGCTTAGGCAGCCAAGGCAATGTGCTATCGGCATTTCTAACACCGATTAGCGCACTGCGCGGTTCAGATCTAGTTAGCTTGAAGTTGGCTGAGGGATTTCATCCCTTAGCCGTGGCGCAGGTTCTTTTAAAGCCTGCTGATTTTGAAGCCCTGGCCCTTTTGGCATGGCGTAGTCATTGCTTGGGTTGGCATAAGGCGCAGTTTTGGCCCCAAGAACAATTGCAGGGCGAAGCATGGGTGGATTGGCTTAAGAAACAAAGTCTGAATTTAGATAAAGCACTTGCCCAACCCGAAGCACAAAGTGGAGCTCAAGTTTGGTGTCCGCGTTGCCATGCTCAATATCGTGAGCCGTTCGATATTTGTGTCGACTGTGAAGCGAAATTGAGCCCGTTTAAATAGCCTATATTTTTAAGCAATATTTTGTAAATTTAAGGTAAGTAATGCTGGCCTTAACGTTGAGAAGCCCATATTATTGCCATCTACACCTCACTCTGACCACTCATGCCTGAAACTAGTCTTCAAAGCGAATCCGGATCCGAACGACGCAAGCACCCGCGTGTCGTCGCACAATTTGACGTTCGCCTGCGCCAACTTGAGCCCACCGAGCTTGCTCGGGCACTGGGTAGTATTGGCGACCTTGATCCCGAATTGCCCGCTATCAATCTCGTGCGGGGACGTTCTGGCAATTGGAAAATGGCCACCACCAATCTTTCAGCCGGGGGCCTAAGCGCCACCGGTGACTTGCAGGTTGAAGGTGACGCACCCTTAAGCAAAGGCGCCGACCTTCTAGTTGAAATGGACCTCAAAGATGGGCAAGAACCGCTGCGAGCTGTGGGCCAAGTGATGTGGAGCGCGCCCGCGGGGGCCAAGCGCTGGTTAGCGGGTCTTATGTTTGTCATTATTAGCGAAGGCAATTTGGACCGTATTCGCCTATTTGTCATAGCAGCGATGGAGCGGGGAGATATTGTTCAATAAGTCTTACTAGAATTGATAATAAGCAAGAACTTTTAGGGTCTGCTTAGGCAGGCCCTTTTTTTTCGAGATAAAGGTGACTGAAAAACCCAAAACTTGTAATCTGTAATCTACTCTTCAACGTTTGTTTCACGCGTGGAATAAAAAATGTCTAAATATATTGTTTCGATTGACCAAGGCACCACAGGCACTCGCTCGTATGTCTTTGATTCAAAACTCAAAGTTGTTGCTAGTCACTATCAAGAATTTACCCAGCATTTTCCCCATCCAGCCTGGGTCGAACATGATGCCGAAGAAATTTGGCGATCCGTGCAATCGACTCTCCATCACGCACTCAAGCAAGCCAGAATCCATACTCGCGATATTGCGGGTATTGGCATTACCAACCAGCGCGAAACTTCGTTGCTATGGGATGCCAAGACCGGCAAGCCGCTGGGCCATGCCTTGGTATGGCAAGACCGCCGCACAGCCGCTCGCTGCGAGCAGCTCAAGAAAGCTGGGTGGCAAAAAGAAATCACGCAGCGCACCGGGCTTTTATTAGACCCTTATTTTTCTGGCACCAAGATCGAGTGGATGCTAAAACATCGAAAAGGCGCTAAAACATTGGCTCAAAAAGGCCGATTGCGTTTTGGCACCATCGACACTTGGATCATGTGGAAACTGAGTCAGGGACGCATTCACGCTACGGACCACAGCAACGCTAGTCGAACCTTGCTCTATAACCTCAAGACAAAGTCTTGGGATCCCAAGCTGCTCAAACTTTTTAGCGTGCCAGCTGCTTGCCTGCCTGAAATAAAAGCCTCAGCAGATCATTATGGCGAAACTGGCGCCAGCAGCGCACTCGGCGCGGGCGTTCCCATCTTAGGCGTGGCAGGCGATCAGCAAGCCGCGCTCTTTGGTCAAGGCTGCGTCTCACCTGGCCAAATGAAAAATACTTATGGCACAGGTTGCTTCTTGCTGCTCAACACCGGCCAACGCCGAGTGCATTCTAAAAATAAGATGCTCAGTACCATTGTCTGCGATGCCCAAGGTCAGCCAGCCTACGGCCTCGAAGGCGCAGTCTTTATCGCGGGCGCGGCCATACAATGGCTGCGGGATGGGCTTAAGATCATAGCCAGCGCCAAAGATACCGAGGCCTTGGCCCGATCGATCAAAAGCACGGGTGGGGTTTATTTGGTGCCTGCCTTCGCAGGTCTCGGCGCGCCCTATTGGGACTCAGCAGCCCGCGGCGCCATTGTAGGACTCACGCGGGGTAGCGGCCGCGCTGAGATCGCCCGCGCAGCGCTAGAATCACTGGCCTTTCAGACTCGTGATGTTGTTGAGTGCATGCGAAAAGACTCGGGTCTGAAGATTCGAGAATTGAGGGTCGATGGCGGAGCTTCGAAAAATAATTGGCTGATGAAATTTCAGGCTGATCAATTGGGCGCCGTTATCTTGCGTCCCGCCATGGTAGAAACCACTGCCTTAGGCGCAGCGCGTTTGGCCGCGCTCAAAGCAGGCTTGAAATTACCCAGAACTGTGGCGCGTTTGTCCCGCTCCCGGCCCAGCTTGCAGCGCGTTGCGGCTGATCTCGCTTATGCGGGCTGGCAGCGCGCTGTGCGCCAAGCGCGAACCGTTTA
Source organism: uncultured bacterium (assembly GCA_964521965.1). Taxonomy (GTDB): domain Bacteria; phylum Oederibacteriota; class JAJYGY01; order JAJYGY01; family DAIDJD01; genus CAZFUM01. The sequence goes on from CAZFUM010000037.1 coordinate 13,576, forward strand.
GGCTGTCAAAAATTTGACGTTGCACGGCCGATTCTGACTTATTTACCAAGTGGAGTTTCACAATACAATATTTGTTACTCTTCTCTAAAATTGGCATTAAAAACCTTTAAATATAGGCTGATTCGGCTATCTTTTAAGCGATTCTAAGATTTCTTGTCATGTTTTGGCACAAAGCTTGCTTCTATATATATACATGCCGCTGCATACAGCATTTCTTATTTTCATTCTTTTGCTGCCGTCTTTGGGTCGGTCTGTCTCAACAGACACGCCGACGCCGACCGCCAGCCCGAGTCCCGCCTCGATTGAGGGCCAAAATTGGCAACTCGCCAACCCCAATGGACCCTTTGGTGGGCTCAATTCATCGGTGATGCTCAGCTTCAACGGCTCGTTATGGCTCTTGGGCGGCAATGAGGCGAGCGCCAGCAATAAAGTTTGGACCAGCGCCAATGGCGTTGACTGGACCTTGGCTGTCAACGCGCCCTGGGGAGCGCGCTATGGGCACACGGCTCTGGTGTTCGCCGGCAAGATGTGGGTGATCGCGGGCTATAACGGCAGCACCCTGCTTGGCGACGTGTGGTCCAGCGCTGACGGTGTCAACTGGACCCAAGAAACCGCCGCCGCGGCCTTTGGCGCTCGCTATACGCACGCCTCGGTGGTCTTTGCCTCAAAGATGTGGGTCATCGGCGGGCACGCGGGCACCAACGGGCTGAAAGATGTTTGGTCCAGCGTCAACGGCGCGACTTGGTCTCAAGAGGCCACCAATCAATTCAACGGGCGTTTCTTTCACGGGGCCGCGGCATTTGGCACAAAAATTTATGTCTACTCCGGCGCGCAGGGCAATGGAACCCTGACCAGTGATATTTTTTCAAGTGTTGACGGGATCAATTGGGTCACCGAAGTCACCCCCGCTGCCTTTGGGGCGCGAAGCCGCTTTGCCACGCTGGTTCATAACAGCAAAGTCTGGGTCATCGGCGGTTGGAACGCCACCATCGAAAGCAACAATGTGTGGAGCAGCGTGGACGGCGTCAATTTCACCCTGGTCACGGGCGCGGCCGATTTTTCTATTCGCAAATCGATGGGATACGCCACGCACGCGGGCCGCATGTGGGTCGCCGGCGGCGACTCGGGCGGCTCGGCGCTCAGCGATGTCTGGCTTTCACCGCCCGACCTTGGCCTGCCCACCGTCACCCCCACTTTCACGCCCACCGCCACCTGCGTGGGGGGTTTTACCTTCGGCAAAACCGCTGTCGGGGCCAGTAACGGCACGGCCTCATCAATATTTGAGTCAAGCAAATACACGCTCGCGAGCCCGGGCACTGCCTATCAAATACGGGTCTACTGCGCCGCGGGCGGCGGCAACGCCCGCGTGGGCATCTATCAAAGCTCGGGCTCAGCCCCAACGAACCTGTTCGCGCAGGGTCCTGAAAAGGCCATTACGTCGGGATGGAACTATTTCACGATACCCGACACGCCGCTGGCCGCGGGTACTTATTATCTAGCCATGCAGGCCAGCAATACCAACGTGACCTTCGCCTATGACGTGGCATCGTCCGGCAGCGAGTATTACGCCTCGCGAACCTACGGGCCTCTGCCTGCGACATTTCCGGCGGGCTCTTCTAGCACTTGGGCGCTCTCGATCTATGTCGATATTTGCCCGCCCTCGGGCACGCCCACCGCGACCCCCGGCATCAGCCCCACGCCCACGGCCTGCGGTACGGTTTTGCCGGTCTGCGCTGCCTGCGCCTATACCACCATTGCCTTGGCCTATGCCGCGGCCGGGCCCTGCGACATCATTGAACTACGTGACAACAGGGTTGAGACGCTCCTTGTCAACAAGCCCCTCAAGGGCTTCCGAACTGATGGCCCCCTGCGCCAATGGTTTGGTTCGGGAGGTGGCACGCCAACTCTACAGATCAATTCGGGCGTGACCGGGCCCATTTTCTTTCAGGACATTTTCTTTGATCACACCGCCGGCAATATCGCCACGATCGCCACCTCAAATCTGGTGGTGTCGCCTCTGATATCCTTCATCCGCTGTCGTTTTCAAAACACAGGCAACGCCTCACCCGCCGTGGCCCAATTCTCGGCGGTGCCTGCCGGGGTCACGATCCTTTTGGATCGTTGTGAAATTTTCCCTACGGGTAATACCTATGGAACCTACTTCTCCACCACCACGGGCCAATTAAGAGTGGAGAATTGCCTCTTTAAAGGCCCGGCTACGGCGGCTTTCTATGTCTCATCGGGTGGCAGTGGTAATGTTTGGCAGCTTTATCACAGTACTTTTTATGGCGCCTCGACCGCGATCTACGCGCTCAGCGCCGGCGTCGCAAAAAATAATTTATCCGTCGGCAACACGGCTGATATCAATGTCACAGCCCCGGCCGCGCTTAATCAGTTTAGTTATAACGGATTTCAGGTTCAGACTTGCGGCGCGTTGGGGCCAGGCAATATTTGTGGCCTTACGAGCGCGGTCTATTTCAACGTAGGCGCGAGCGATTTTCATCTGGCTGCCGGGGTATCCGTAATCAATGTGGCTGATTCAGGTTTGGGCATCAATATCGACAAAGATGGCGCGACTCGCCCTCAAGGCGCGGGCTATGACATGGGCGCTTTTGAATTCGCCCCGCCGCCCAGCCCTACCGCGACAGCGACAGGCACCCCCACGGTGACGGCGACTGCCTCGGCTTCACCCAGCGCCACCCTTACATTCAGCCATTCGCCCACGGCCAGCGCCTCGCCCACCTTTAGCGCCAGCCCCACGCTGACGCCCACGCCCATGCTGCTGGACAACTATGACAACGATAACCAATTCAATGTCAGTACGACGAATGACGCATTTCAAGACACCCAAGCCAATGGCGGCCTCTCGGGCTGGGTCTCGGGCGGCGCGTTGGCCCTCACCTGGACTGCGGGTGGGCAATGGTTCAATTCGAATTTTGCAGACAGCGGCTGCTATGACGCCAGCACCTACAGCTACCTGACTTTTCGCATACGCGGCGCAACAGGCGGTGAAACTTTTGCCGTGACCATCAATGATTTAGATCCCACCTGCAGCACAACCAACAGCCATGCCGTAGCCTTGACCCAGTATGCCGCGGTTAGCAACGAGTGGCAGACCATACAAATCGCGCTGAGTGATTTTGGCTTGAGCCTCGCGCGCTTGAGCTCGGTCGTTTTTGACCAATTCTCGGGTGCCAACGGTAGCGTCTATGTCGATGACCTCTTGCTTTTGCAGGGCCCCTACTCTTTTACGGTAACCATCACACCCACTTTCAGCGCTACAGCGACTCTCACCGCCACGCCGACTCAAACGGCCAGTCCCACCGTCACTGAGACCCAAGCTGAATCGCCCACTCATAGCCCCACCCAGACCCCCTCGCCCAGCGCAACGGCTAGCGCCAGCAACACCGCCAGCGCCACCCTAACGGTCAGCCCTAGCCCCAGTAGCACCCCCTGTGGTTGCCCCTTTGTGGCCGGTACCCAGAGCGTGGGGTCTTCTAGCATAGGCTTCGCAGATTACATTCATACCAATCGCTATGCCCTGCCTTTGGGTGCCAACTATCTGCTGAGGGATATTCAAGTCAATGTCTTGGTAGCAGGTGGCGGGCAGATTCGGGTGGCCATTTACCAAGGCGCGGGCATGAATCATGCGTTTATTGTTGAGTCGCTGCCCCAAATCGCCAGCTTGGGCTGGAACAGCCTCGACATTCCCGACACCTGGGTAAGCGGCGGTGGCGACATATTGATCGCGTTGATGACCGAGTCAGGCGTCGAAGTGGCATTTGATTTAGGCGCTTCGGGTCTGCAGCATCAAATCAGTTCATCGACTTATCTTTTTGGTGCTTTCCCTCAGCCCATATTCTCAACTGACTTTGGCGGCAACCCCAATTTCTATTCTGCTTATGTGAATGCCTGTCCTGATGTTTGCCTGACACCCACACCCACAGCGACTCAGAGCCCCACGCTTAGCCCCAGCCCAGATCTAGGCTGTAGCATTCTCTTTGACAACGCGGCTACAGCAAATGGCAGCACAGGCGTGCTGACTTATTCGCATAGCGTGGGTGCTGGCCCCCAAAGACTTTTGGTGCTGCAAGTGACGCTCAACAGCGCCATTCAAACCGTTAGCGCAGCAGATTACGCGGGCTTGCC